>JBBJNS010000033.1:0-17041 GCA_037720745.1 Candidatus Limnocylindrales bacterium | reverse complement strand
CGACACGAAGCGAGGACAGGCAGAGCCGATGGCGAGCTACATCCTGCGGCGCACGCTCCAGTCCATCCCCATCCTTTTCGGGATCTCCGTGATCGTCTTCGCCATCGTCAACCTCGCACCTGGCGACGTGACGGCGCGTTTCCGCGTGCCGCGCGTGCCACCCGAGCAGATCGCCGCACTCATCGAGGCCTATGGCCTGAATGAGCCGCTCATCCCGCGCTACTTCGCCTGGATCAGCACGTTCGTGCAGGTCTGGCGTCCGGAAGCCTGGGGCTACGGGTTCCTGAACGGACAGCCCGTCCTGAACACCTTCCTGGAGCGCCTGCCCGCCACACTGCGACTGACGGGAGCCGCGCTCGTCATCACCATCTTGTTCGCCATCCCGATCGGCGTTCTGGCCGCGGTCAAGCAGTACAGCTGGACCGACAAGATCATCACCACGATGGCCACCGTCGGATACGCCATCCCGTCCTTCCTGCTCGGCCTCTACATCCTCTACTTCGGCGGCTACGTGATCAAGGACCTCACGGACGGCGCCATCGGCTTTCCGTTGTTCGGATCCGACCGGCTGGGTGGCAATGGAAACTTCGTCGACATCGTGTGGTACCTCGTATTGCCGGTCACGAGCCTGGCCGTCCAGCAGATCGCCGCCTGGGCCCGTTATATGCGCACCTCCATGCTGGAGGTGCTCCACCAGGACTACGTGCGCACCGCGAAGGCCAAGGGCCTGCCGCGGGGCCGGGTCCTCGGTAAGCACGCCCTGCGTAACGCACTCATCCCTGTGGTCACGCTGCTAGGGCTCTCGGTGCCCGGGCTCATCGCCGGCGCGGCCATCACCGAGACCATCTTCTCGTATCCCGGTCTCGGCTCGATGTTCGTCGACGCTGTCGCCAATCGGGACTATCCGGTGGTCCAGGCCCTCACGATGGTGGGCGGAGTGGCGGTCATCCTGGGCAACCTCTTGGCGGATGTCCTGTACGGCGTGGTCGATCCGCGCATCAAGTACTAGGCGCCGCTGCATGGATCGCGTCGAGACACCGGACACCAAGGGCAGGACCGCAGTCCCGGCCAACGTGAGCGAGTCCGAGGAGATCGATCTCACTCCCATCCGGACCTACTGGCAGCTGGTGCGCCAGCGCTTCGTGCGGCACCGGCTGGCGGTCATAGCGCTCGTCGCCTTGGCCATCTTGGTGACACTCGCCGTGGTCGTGCCACTGGCCACGGGAGACCTGTATCAGCAGACCGGCTTCGCCCGTTCGCGCGGCCCGGCCACCCTGGAGGCGCCGCTGGGCTACGACCGTTTGGGCATCAATCTCTTCGTACGGCTCATGAAGGGGACTCAGACGTCACTCATCATCGGCCTCGCCGCGGTCTTGATCATCGTGGGCATCGGGACCCTCGTGGGGTCCATCGCCGGGTACGCCGGCGGCTGGCTCGACAACCTGCTCATGCGCATGGTGGACGTGGTCCTCTCCCTGCCCGTGCTCTTCATCATCCTGATGATCGTGGCGTTCTTCGGGGTCGGTGACGTACGGGTGGTGATCATCGCCATCGGCATCACAGGCTGGACGCTTGCCGCCAGGCTGATCAGGGCCGAGTTCCTCGCCCTACGTAATGCGGATTTCGTGCAGGCCGCTCGGGCGCTGGGCGCGGGCCATCGGCGCATCATCATGAGGCACATGCTCCCGTCGGCCATGGCACCCCTTATCGTGGCGGCCGCGCTCGGAGTGGCGGACTCGGTGGTCACGGAGGCCGCCTTGAGCTTCCTTGGCTTTGGTATCAGCCCGCCGGAGGCCAGTCTCGGGAACATGCTCACTGGCGCGACCACCCTCTTCCTGCGCGACCCGATCCAAGTCTTCTATCCGGGTACGGTCCTCATCCTTATCGTCCTCTGCGCGAGCTTCCTTGGTGACGGCCTGCGCGATGCGCTCGACCCGCGCCAGAAGATCGCGGACTGAAGATGGTGCAGCAGACCGACCCACGGGCCGGAACCCCCGGCGAGCTACTCACCATCGAGGGCCTCAAGACACATTTTTACACCCAGGAAGGAACGGTCCGCGCGGTCGACGGCGTCTCCTTCGAGATCCGCGACGGGCAGACGCTGGGCGTGGTCGGTGAATCCGGCTGCGGGAAGAGCATCACGGCCATGTCCGTGCTTCGGCTCATCGAGCGGCCCGGCCGCATCGTCGACGGGAAGGTGATGTTGCGCGGCAAGGACATGCTGGGCGTCAGCGAGTCCGAGATGCGTGACATCCGAGGCAACCAGATCTCCATGATCTTCCAAGAGCCCATGACCTCGCTCAACCCGGTCTTCACCTGCGGTGATCAGATCGCGGAGACCGTGGAGTTGCACGCGGCGGTAGGTCGCAAGGAAGCTTGGGCGCGTGCCGTGGAGATGCTCACCCAGGTCGGCATCCCGGAAGCCGCGCGGCGAGCCAAGCAGTACCCGCACCAGCTTTCAGGCGGCATGCGGCAGCGCGTGATGATAGCCATGGCGCTCTCCACGAATCCAGAGCTGCTCATCGCGGATGAGCCCACCACCGCCCTCGACGTGACCATCCAGGCCCAGATCCTGGAGCTCATGAAGGCGCTCCGCGAGCGCAACAAGATGGCCATCATGCTCATCACGCACGATCTCGGCGTGGTCGCGGAGATGGCCGATGAAGTCGTGGTCATGTACGCCGGCAAGGTCATGGAGCGGGCCGAAGTGAACACCATCTACGAGCGGCCGCACAACCCCTACACCAAGGGCCTGCTGTCCTCGATCCCGCGCATGGGTGAGAAGCGGGAGCGCCTGGAGGTCATCAAGGGCGTCGTGCCCAATCCGCTGAATCTGCCCACGGGCTGTCTCTTCAAGCGCCGTTGCCCGTACGCCATGCCGGTCTGCGACACGCCGCCGCCTGTGCGCAGCGTGGGTCCCGGCCACATCTCGCGATGCTGGCTGACGCCGGCCGGCGAGCCGCCGTTGATCGGCGAGGATGCCTCGCCGGAGATGGCGGAAGAGTCCGCGCAGGAGCTCACGGTCATGCCACGATGAACGACCAGAACGAAGCGAGGGATATGGGCCAGGAACGTGCGGGCGGGACTGGCCACGACCCGGACAGCGCTCCTGCGTGGACCCGCGCAGCTGACACCGGCGGCGGTGGCGGTCGCCGCGGTGCTGCCGGGGCCGAGCTGGCCCCGGACGCTGAGGGTGAGGTGCTCGTCAAGGTCACTGACCTGGTCAAGCACTTCCCCATCCGCGGCGGCCTGCTGGGTATCAGCAACCTGGGCGCGGTGCGCGCCGTCGACGGAGTCTCCTTCGACGTGCGCCGGGGGGAGACGCTGGGACTCGTAGGTGAGTCCGGGTGCGGCAAGACGACCCTGGGCAAGGTGCTGCTGCGGCTCTTGCCGCCTTCGTCGGGCGAGGTCCACATCAAGGGCCGCCCCATCTTTCAGATGGGCCGGGACGACATGAAGACGATCCGAGAGGACATGCAGGTCGTCTTTCAGGATCCCTACGCCAGCCTGAACCCGCGCATGACAGTGGGCGAGATCGTGGGCGAGGGACCGCTGGTCCATGGGCTGAAGGACAAGTCCAAGCGCGAGGAGCTCGTGCGGGAGCTGCTGGGAAAGGTGGGACTCAACCAGACCCACATCCATCGCTACCCGCACGAATTCTCGGGTGGACAGCGGCAGCGCATCGGCATCGCCCGTGCGCTGGCCCTCAACCCGGACTTCATCGTCTGCGATGAGCCGGTCTCTGCCCTGGACGTCTCCATCCAAAGCCAGGTGCTCAACCTGCTGGACGATCTTCAGAAGGAGCTGGGCCTGACGTACCTGTTCATCGCGCACAATCTGGCCGTCGTGGAGCACATCAGCGACCGGGTGGGCGTGATGTATCTGGGCAAGATCGTCGAGCTGGCGGACGTCGACACGCTGTATCGCGACGCGCGTCATCCCTACACCGTGGCATTGCTCTCGGCCGTCCCGGAGCCGGACCCGCGACGCCGTCGCAAGCGCCTCGTTCTGCGCGGAGACGTGCCCAGTCCGGTGAACCCGCCTTCCGGCTGCCGCTTCCACACGCGCTGCTGGCTGCGGGAGCAGCTGGGCAACCCGGAGAACTGCGTTACGGACGAGCCCCGACTGCGGACCATCAACCCTGGCCAGCAGGCCGCCTGCCATTGGTCCGAGAAGATCACAGCGGAAGGGGTCCAGTCAGCGGCTGAGCGTCAGCCGCCCGTCGCCCTGTCGGAAGCGACACCCGGCTGAGGCCCGTCCCTATCGGGCCCTACACTGCCGGCCGAGGCGGCTGACGGTCAAATCGACGTCAGGCTGATCTCCCAGTCGCCGCAGTCGTCGCCTTCCAGATCCACGAAGTAGAGTCCCGCGGCCAGACCGTTCACGACCACGAACTTGAGGCTGGGGGTGGCGCTGTAGGCGGCTTCGCCGCCGTCGGCGGGAGTCAACGAGATGGTCGGCCGGCAATCGGCGTCCCAGGTGAGCCGATAACGGCCGGCCTGGAGTCCGTGAGCTACCCGCTCGTCAGCCGACGTGACCGTCAGGCGGTCAGCGAACGTGGCCCCTCCCTCGCCACCGTTGCCTCCCTCGCCACCGTTGCCTCCATCGCCACCGCCACCGCAGCCTGCGATGGCTAACACGACCGCGGCGGCGATGGCCGCCCCTCTGCCTCTGCCTCTGCTCATGTACCGACACCTCTCCCGTGGTGCGACGCAGTGTTCGTCGCGTTGTCGCTGGCCGATACCAGCGCCCGTCCGGCACCTGCATGACGCCCCGGCTGGAGGCGCCACGGTCGCGGTACCCGCAGCCTAGCATCCGGATGAGCGCGTTCGTGGACCTATCCCCCAGCTTGTCTGATGACGTGCAGGCAGACGCGTGGCATGATGACCCCCGATCGCCCGTCCTGCGCGGCCGATGGTCCGTGCGTGGATGCGATCATGGCCGGCGTCCGAGCGAGAGCGGAGCGGCCCAGCGGTCGCCCCAGGAGCGGGCCGTGACACATGGCAAGAGGAGGAGTACATGATCCGAGTCCGATCACTGGTGCTGTTGGTGGTGATCATCCTGATGATCGCTGCCTGCGCGCCGGGTGGATCCACCCCGGTCCCCGGAACGCCCGGCACGACGCCCGCCCAGTCCGAACCGGTAGCCAGCGAGCCGGCCGAGAGCGAACCGGCCGAATCAGAACCGGCTGAGAGCGAACCGGCCGAATCCGAACCGGCTGAGAGCGAGCCCGCCGAAAGCGAACCAGCCGAATCCGAACCGGCCGAGTCTGAGCCCGCCGAGTCCGAGCCCGCCGAGTCCGAACCGGCCGAGTCCACGCCGCCCACCGGCGGCGAGCCCGTGGTGGGTGGCACCTTGGCATTCGGTGGTGCCGCACTGGCGGCCAGCCTCGACCCCGCACTGACGAGCGACGGCGAGTCGTTCCGCATCCTCCAGCAGATCTACGAGCCGCTGGTGGACCTGGCTCCGGGCACCGTCGACGAGCTAGTCGGCGTCCTGGCCGAGTCCTGGACAGGCGAGCCGAGCGGGACGGAATACGTCTTCACCCTCAAGGAGGGCGTGAACTTCCATGACGGCACGCCCGTGAACGCTGAGGCCGTCAAGGCCAACTTCGATCGCTGGCAGAACTTCGCCGAGGAGTTCCAGGCCAACGCCTACTACTACGGCGCGGTCATGGACGGCTTCGGCCCCGACAACCTCATCGAGAGCGTCGAGGCGACTGACGAGTCGACCGTCACCATCACGCTCCGAGAGGCCAGCCCGACCTTCCTCTATGGCATCGCACTGACGCCGTTCAGCATCGTCAGCCCGGCCGTGCTCGAGTCCACCAACGCAGATGACCCCGCCGCCAGCACCCTGGGCACGGAAGTCGTACAGGGCGGGACCGGCGCCTTCGTGCTCGAGGACTACGTGCCCGCCGAATCGGCCACCCTCTCGCGCAACGAGGACTACCACGGTGAGCACCCGGCATACCTGGATCGGCTGATCATCCTTCCCTACGCAGATCCGGCGGCGCGCCTCCAGGCGCTCCAGGCCGGCACCATCCAGGGCCTCGACCTTATCGCTCCTGCGGATCGCGCAGCGGTCGACGGGGTGGAGGGCTATCAGCTCATCAACCGCGAGTCCTACAACACGCTCTACCTGGGCGTGAATCCCACCGCCACCGAGGGCTCGCCGCTGGCCGAGCAGGCGGTTCGCCAGGCGGTCTCTCACGCCATCGACCGGGAGGGCCTCATCGCGGCCTTCTATGGCGGTGGGGGCAGTCCGGCCGACATCTTCCTGCCGCCGACCTCCGGCTGGTTCGACAGCGTCAGCGAAGGAGTCGAGGTCTACGACTACGATCCCGACGCCGCACGGACGTTGCTGGCCGACGCCGGCTATGGTCCGGAGAACCCGCCCGTCGTCAACTTCTGGTATCCCACCGAGGTCACCCGTCCCTACATGCCCGACCCGGCTGGTCTGCATCAGGCGGTGACGACCATGCTCGAAGAAGTCGGCTTCGAGGTCACTCCAGGAAGTGCCATCTGGGGCACCGAGTACATCCCGGCAGCGCAGAACGGCGAGTACGATCTGCACTTCCTGGGCTGGACAGGTGACTTTGACGACCCGTCCAACTGGTACGGCGTCCACTTCGGCTACAGCCAGGGCGAGCCTGCGGCGCAGTTCGCCTGCGACATCGAAGGGCTTGAGGCAGCGATCGACGAGGCCGATGCCGCGCTCGACGAGACCGAGCGAGGAGAGGCCTGGAACGAGGTCGCCTCCATCGTCCAGTCCGAGGTCTGCTTCGCGACGCTGGTGCACGGTGACACCGGTATCGCCCTGACCGACCAGGTCCAGAACTATGTGGCCAACCCGACCGGCTCCGAGAGCTTCGTCGACATCTGGCTCTCCGGCGAGTAGTTCGCCGGACAGTTGAGATCGACTGGGAGAGCCTCGGCCATGCGCCGGGGCTCTCTCACGTAGCCCTGCTCGGGATATCCGATGACGAAGTTCATCCTTCGCCGGCTGCTGCTGCTCATCCCCATCCTGCTGGGGCTGACGCTGCTCATCTTCGTCTTCACGCGCCTGCTGCCGGGCGATCCGGCCCAGACCATCCTGGGCGAGCGAGCGACACCGGAGAACATGGCTCTCGTCCGCGCCTCACTGGGACTCGACCTGCCGCTCTCCGAGCAGTACCTGCGCTACATGGGCGGCCTGCTCCAAGGCGACCTCGGACGCAGCTTCATCACGAATCGGGATGTCGTCAACGACTTCCTCCAGCGTTTCCCTGCCACCATCGAGCTGTCGCTGGCGGCCATGTTCTTCGCGGTCACGCTGGGCATCCCGCTGGGGATGTTCACGGCCAAACGCCGCGGCGCGTGGCTCGATCAGTTGGGCACGGTCGTCTCGCTGATCGGTATCAGCATCCCCATCTTCTTCCTGGGCCTGATGCTGAAGTGGTTGTTCGCCATCCAGTTCCCCATCCTGCCCGACTCGGGTCGGATCGACCTCATCGACTTCATCATCCCGCGGGTCACTAACTTCATGGTCGTGGACACGCTCATCGCGGGTGACTTCCAGGCGTTCGTGGACGCCTTGCGACACCTGATCCTGCCGGGTCTGGCCCTGGGCACGATCCCGCTGGCCATCGTGATGCGCATCACTCGGGCCAGCGTCATCGATGTCCTTAATGAGGACTACGTGCGCACGGCCCATGCCAAAGGGCTGCCCTCGGGCATGGTCGATGGCCGCCACGTGCTGCGCAACGCGCTGCTTCCGGTGGTCACCGTCATCGGCCTCCAGACGGGGCTGCTGCTGGGCGGCGCCATCCTCACCGAGACCATCTTCGCGTGGGGCGGCGTGGGGCGGTGGATCTACGACGCGGTCACCTCGCGTGACTACCAGGTGATCCAGAGCGGTGTGCTGATGCTGGCGCTCATCTTCGTGATCATCAATCTCATCGTGGATGTCTCATACGCCTTCATCAATCCACGGATAAGACACTCGTGAGGACCCCTTGAGCGCGACCTCTGGAACGGTCGCCACGGCAGGCGAGGAGCGCTCCGTGGGGCTCTGGCGTGACGCGCTGAGCCGCATGCGTCGCAGTCCGGCGGCGCTCATCGGCGGAGCCATCATCGGCTTCTTCCTGCTGGTGGCCATCTTCGCCGAGCAGATCGCACCGTTCGACCCGACTCGCGGCGACCTGCGGGCGAGCTACCTGCCGCCCGGTCCGGTGCACTTCTTCGGAACCAACGTGCAGGGCCAGGATGTCTTTAGCCGCATCGTGTTCGGCACCCGACTGACGCTGGGCATCGCGGTCATGTCGGTGACCATCGGCGTCGTGATCGGATCGATCCTGGGCGCCCTGGCGGGCTACTTCCGGGGCGTCGTCGACGGCGTGATCATGCGCTCCGTGGACATCATGCTGGCCATCCCGGGCCTGCTGCTGGCCATCGCCGTGGTCTCGTGGCTGGGCCGGGGAGTGGTCCAGATCGCCATCGCCATCGCCGTCGTGAACATCCCCATCTTCGCCCGTATCCTGCGCGGCAGCCTGCTCGCCCTGCGCGACGCTGATTACGTCATCGCGGCGCGCTCGGTGGGGGTCCGCGGGCCGGCCATCCTGCTGCGTCACATGCTGCCCAACGCCCTGGGACCGCTCATCGTGCAGGGCACGCTGGCCCTGGCCACTGCCGTCATCGACGCTGCGGCCCTGGGCTTCCTGGGTCTCGGCCCGCCCGACCCACGCACGCCAGAATGGGGGGCCATGCTATCCGACACTTACCGCTACCTGACCGACGCCGTGCACCTTGCCCTGTTCCCCGGTGTGGCCATCGTGCTGGCGGTCCTTGGCTTCAACCTGCTGGGTGATGGCCTGCGAGAATCACTCGATCCGAGGCTTCGTCGATGAGCACCACCCGGCTGCAAGCGGAGGTCGCGCCCACCGAACCAAGCGCCGACCCATCCCTGCTCAGCGTGCGCGACCTGAGCGTGACCTTCGGCAGCGGCGAGCGTACGGTGCAGGCGGTGCGCGGCATCAGTTACGACGTGGCGGCCGGCGAGACGCTCGGTATCGTGGGCGAGTCCGGCTGCGGCAAGAGCGTCTCCTCGCTGGCGCTGATGCGGCTTCTGCCCAAGCCGGCGGCACGGCTGGGCGGGGACACGCGGATAGCGCTCGAGGGGCGAGAGCTGACGCGCATCTCCGATGGCGAGATGCGGGGCATCCGCGGCGAGGAGATCGCCATGATCTTCCAGGACCCGATGAGCTCGCTCAACCCGGTCCTGACCGTCGAGCGCCAACTGACCGAGGTGCTGGAGGTCCACCGCCACATCAAGCACCGCGATGCCGTCGAGCGAGCCGTGACGCTGCTCGAGACGGTGGGCATCCCCAAGGCCCGCCAGCGGATCAGGGACTATCCGCACCAGTTCTCGGGCGGCATGCGCCAACGCGTGATGATCGCCATGGCCCTGGCCTGCGAGCCCAAGCTGCTCATCGCCGACGAACCAACGACCGCCCTGGACGTGACCATCCAGGCTCAGATCCTGGACCTCATGAGGGTCGCCGTGGTGGAGCGAGGGACGGCCCTCATCCTCATCACGCACGATCTGGGTGTAGTGGCCGGGATGTGCAGCCGCGTTCTGGTGATGTACGCCGGCCACATCGTGGAGGAGGCTGAGACGGGCGAGCTGTATGGCAGGCCGCGCCACCCCTACACGGTCGGGCTGCTGCGCTCCATCCCGCGGCTGGATGAGGAACGGCCGGTCGAGCTGGTGCCCATCGAGGGGCAGCCGCCCGACCTGTCACGCACGATCCGCGGCTGCCCCTTCGCCGACCGCTGCTTCAACGTGCAGGATCGCTGCCGCGTGGAGATGCCGCCGCTGGAGCAGGCGCCGAACGCGGCGCCCGGCCACAAGATCGCCTGCTTCTATCCCGCCGAAGGGGAACGTCTGGTGCCCTCCGGGTTCGCCTCATGACCGCGCCCGTGAGGATGGATCGATCGGCGTCCGAGGCAGTGACGGGCTCCGCGGACCGGGCGCCGGCAGCCAGGCCCGGGAAATCGGGCGAGGCGCTGCTCGAGATCCGCGACGTCAAGGTCTACTTCCCCATCCGCGCTGGCCTGGTCATCGAGCGGCACGTGGGCGACGTGCGTGCCGTGGACGGTGTCTCGCTGGCAGTCAAGCGCGGTGAGACGGTGGGGCTCGTGGGCGAGTCGGGCTGCGGCAAGTCGACCCTCGCTCGAGCGGTCCTGCGCATCTACGACCCCACCTCGGGCTCGCTGCACTTCGATGGCGAGGACGTCACCCACGTCAAGGGCGACCGCCTGCAGAAGATGCGCCGGCGGATGCAGATGATCTTCCAGGATCCATATTCGAGCCTCAACCCGCGCATGACCATCGGCAGCATGATCGAGGAGCCGCTCCGGGTCCACGGCATCAAGGGTCGGCGGGACGCTGGCACCGAGGTGCGCCGCATCATCGATATCGTGGGACTGCCCAAGAACGCCATCAATCGCTATCCGCACGAGTTCAGCGGTGGGCAGCGCCAACGGGCGGGCATCGCCCGGGCCCTGGCCGTCCGCCCCGACTTCATCGCCGCCGACGAGCCGGTCTCCGCGCTGGACGTGAGCATCCAGGCGCAGATCGTCAACCTGCTGGGCGATCTCCAGCGCGAGTTCGATCTGACCTACCTGTTCATAGCACACGACCTGTCCGTCGTGCGTCACATCAGCGATCGCATCGCCGTGATGTACCTGGGTCGCGTGGTCGAGCTCTCGCCCTCGGCCGAGCTGTACCGCGAGCCCTTCCATCCCTACACGCATGCCTTGGTCAGTGCGGTGCCCATCGCGGACCCCGTGGTCGAGCGAAAGCGGCGCCGGATCATCCTGCGCGGGGACGTGCCTTCGCCGGTCGACCCACCGTCGGGCTGTCGCTTCCATACCCGATGCTGGCTTCGCCGCGAGCTGGGTGATCCGGAGCGCTGCACGACCGAAGATCCGATGCTCCGCGACATCAAGCCGGGCCACGCCGCGGCCTGCCATTTCGCCGAGGAACTCGTGCCGCTTGAGCGGCGCCGCACGTTGCTCGAGGCGGCCAGCGCGCACAGTTCGGCCACGGCGACCGACCCCGACGAGGCGTGGGAAGCGCCGCCGACCGCCCAGGGTTCGGACGATGATGCGTCCTTCTTCCCGGGCGATGTCGGCGATGAACGACACTCCTGAGGCCCGCCCAGACGCTAGGGTCGGATGAGTGTCGGTGTTGCGGATCGCATTGCTCCAGATGGCTCCCCGGCTCGGTCTGCTGGAGGAGAATCTGGAACGGCACGGCACGCTCATCCGCGAGGCGCGCGGTGGCGGCGCGGACCTGGTGGTCTTCCCCGAGCTGAGCCTGACCGGCTACTTGCTCCAGGATCTGAACTCCGAGGTTGCCATGCAACGCGACGATCCGCGTCTGGTCGCGCTCGCGGCCGAGGCACCCGAGGTGTCCGTCGTGCTGGGCTTCGTGGAGGAGTCGGACGATCATCGGCTGTTCATCTCGGCCGCCCTGCTGGAGGGCGGCGCCGTCCGCCACGTCCAGCGCAAGGTCTTCCTGGCCAATTACGCGCTCTTCGATGAGCGGCGCTTCTTCGCCGCAGGTTCGGTCGTGCGCGCGACAGACAGCGCGATGGGCGTGCGCCTGGGCATCAGCGTCTGCGAGGACTTCTGGCACCTGGCCACGCCCCAGCTGCTGGGACTGGATGGGGCCCAGATCCTCATCAACATATCGTCGTCGCCCGGACGGGACATCGCCGCCATCAACGAAGTCGGGCTGGGCACCGCCTCGTCATGGCGCAGCCTGTTGCGCACCTACGCGCAACTCACCACCTCGTTCGTCGTCTTCGTCAACCGCGTGGGTGTGGAGGAGTCCTTCACCTTCTGGGGCGGCTCGCAGGTGATCTCGCCCAGCGGTGCGACGGTCTTCGCCGCGCCGCTACTGGACGAGGGATCGTTCCTGGTCGACGTGGACCTCTCCGAGCTGCGTCGTGCGCGTATCGCCGTGCCCCTGCTGCGCGACGAGCGTCCGGAGATGGTGCTGCGCCAGCTGGAGCGCATCGTGCGTGAGCGCGCGGGGAACGACCCCCTGCCGGATGATGAGGCCTCCGCGGATGTCGCTGGCCCGGGCGCCTCCGAGGCGGCGCGGTGACGAACCCAGGGGTGACGGGCGAGCTGCCGGACGAGCTGGCCATCGATACCGACGTCGCGCGGCGCATCATCGTCGGCTTCATCCGTGAGCAGCTGCGTCAGGCGGGCTTCGAGCGGCTCGTGCTGGGTCTCTCGGGCGGCATCGATTCCGCGCTGGTGGCGTACCTCGCGGCGGAGGCCATCGGGGCGCAAAGGCTGCTGTGCGTGCTGATGCCCTATCGGACCTCGTCGGAGGCCTCTCGGGTCGACGCGGAGGAGGTCGTCCGGCGCCTGGGCTGTGCTTCGGAGCTGGTCGATATCAGCAGCATGGTCGATGCCTATTTCGACGGACCGGAGCGGGAGGACGCCTCGCCGCTGCGCCGCGGCAATCTGATGGCCC
This sequence comes from Candidatus Limnocylindrales bacterium, assembly GCA_037720745.1. GTDB lineage: Bacteria > Chloroflexota > Limnocylindria > Limnocylindrales > CSP1-4 > Palsa-1032. The sequence goes on along the minus strand of JBBJNS010000033.1, from coordinate 4,507 downwards.
GCATGCGCATGTCCGTGCTCTACGACCACTCGGTCACATGGGGCGGCCTGGTGGCCGGCACCGGCAACAAGACGGAGATGCTCATCGGCTACACCACGCTGTACGGGGACAGCGCCTGCGCCATGGCGCCCATCGGCGACCTGTACAAGTCGCAGGTGCGCCAGCTCTCTTCGGTGATGGGCGTGCCCCAGGCGATCCTGGCCAAGCGTCCTTCGGCCGACCTGTGGCCGGGCCAGACCGATGAGCAGGAGCTGGGCATGAGCTACGCCCAGCTGGACCGGCTGCTCTACTGGATGGTCGACGGTCGGCGAGAGGCTGGCGAGCTGGCGGCCATGGGCTTCGATCCCGAGGTGGTCGAGCGGGTGCGACGGATGGTCGCGACTTCCGAGTTCAAGCGGCAGATGCCGCCGGTGGTCAAGCTGGGACCGCGGACGACTGGCGTCGACTACCTCTATCCACGCCGGCGACCCGGGTCCGCGCGTCAGTGAGCGCCCCGCACGCGACGAGCGCGACGGGCGGTGGCGGGGCGGTCGGTGGCGGGACGCTGTACATCGTTTCCACGCCTATCGGCAATCTGGGTGACATCACGCTGCGGGCCATCGCGGTGCTGCGCGCGGTGCCGCTCGTGGCGGCGGAGGACACTCGCCTGACTCGGCGCCTGTGGAACCGCCACGACATCGCGACGAAGCTCGTCTCCTATCACGCGCATAGCCCACCGGCCCGACAGGACGAGCTGGTGGCGCATCTCGCCTCGGGGCACGATCTCGCCGTCGTGACGGACGCAGGGACGCCGCTCGTCAGCGATCCCGGCGCGGGCCTGGTGGCGGCGTGGGCCGGCCGCGGCGGGCTGGTCATCCCCATCCCCGGCGCCTCGGCCGTGTTGGCCGCGCTGGCCGCGAGTGCCCTGCCGGTCGCGCGTTGGGGCTTCGAGGGATTCCTGCCGCGGCGCGGAGCGGAGCGCCGCGAGCGGTTGGCGCGGATCGCAGGCGACGACCGCGCCACGGTCCTGTTCGAGGCCGCTAATCGGACCGCTGCCACGCTGCGGGACCTCGCCGCTGCCTGTGGGCCTGACCGACGGGCCGCCGTCTCGCGCGAGCTCACCAAGCTGCATGAGGAGACGCTGCGCGGGACGCTGGGCGAGCTTGCTACGCGCACGGCGGAGAAGTCGCCCCGCGGTGAGGTCACGGTGGTCGTGGCCGGGGCAGAAGCGGCACCACTGGCATCGGATGAAGGAGGGTCTGGCACGGCGGGGGAGCGCCTGGCCGCCGCCCGTTCGCGGGTCGATGCTCTCTCACGCGAAGGCTCGACGCGTTCCGCGGCGGCACGTCAGGTCGCCTCCGAGACGGGCCTGCCAAGACGGTCGCTCTTCGCCCACGCCGACGCCGACGACGAGAGGACCCACTGAAACGCACCAGGGGTCGAAGACTCGCAGGAGCGTCAGTGAGCGACTAACCTCCTCCCGCCTGCGTGGCGGCTCGCGGATGTGGCCGCCAAGGCAGGGGTATCGATGGCAGCGGTCCACTCGGCCGAGTTCCCGTCGTCGCTGGGCCGGCCTGGATCTGGTGCGTGTCATCGAGCCGCGCTACCGCGGATTCGCGGAGGCACTCGAAGCGCTGAGAGGAGGCGACATCGCGTGACGGACACGGCGTAGAGTTGGAGCTGCCGACTGACCGAGCGAGGCGATCGATGACCACTGACCACTCGACCGACCTGCCCCAGGACCTGCCCGATCCCTCACCGCAGCCGGCACCCGGCGACGCCCCACCTGTCCCGGCCGAGACTCTGGCCGTGCCCAGGGAGGGGCTGGACGGCGCGACGCGCAGGAAGAGACGGGTGGTGGTCGTCGGAGCTGGCCTGGCCGGGCTGGCGGCCGGCTTCGAGCTGAAGCGGCAAGGTCACGATGTCATCATCCTGGAGGCCCAGAACCGGGTCGGTGGGCGCATCCACACGATCCGCTCGTTCGCGCCTGGTCTCTATGCCGAGGCTGGCGGCATGCGCATCCCTCGCGTCCACGACCTGACGCTGCGTTACTGCGAGCTCTTCGGTCTACCCATGCGACCCTTCGTGATGGGCAATCCCAAGGGGCTGGTGCACGTGGGCGGCGTGCGTATGACCGCACAGGAGGCCAACGCCGACCCGTCGCGCCTCGGTTTCGAGCTGGAGGCCAAGGAGCGCGGCCGCACCTCCGACCAGTTGTGGGAGTCGGCCATCGGCGAACTGCGCGAGATGGTGGAGCGGGAAGGCGACGCCGCCTGGGACCACATAGTGCGGGAGTTCGACCAGTTCTCGCTGTACGAATACCTGCGCCACCGGGGCTGGTCCAGCGGAGCCATCGAGTATTTCGCGGTCATGAACTTCCTCGAGTCAGACATGCACAACGCGCTGGTCGAGGTGCTGCGGGAGGAACTGGGCGGCGCCTATCTGGACATGGAGGAGATCGCTGGCGGCATGGATCGATTGCCCGATGCCTTCTTCAGGTCGTTGCAGCAGGAGGTGCGTCTCGGCGCAGAGGTGCACGCCATCGACCAAGACACCGAGTCCGTGACCGTGCACGTCCGGTCCCAGGCGGGCCGGACGGTGGAGCGTGCCGACTTCGCCATCGTGACCATCCCCTTCTCCGTGCTGCGCCACGTGGAGGTCATCACGCCCTTCTCGCGCGAGAAGCAGCGCGCCATCCGGCAGCTCAACTACCACGCCTCGACCAAGATCCTCTTCCAGGTCCGCGAGCGCATCTGGGAGACCGATGACGGGATCATGGGCGGCGCCACTGTCACGGATATGCCCATCCGGCGCATGAACTACCCGACGCCCGACAGGGAGAACGCTCGAGGCATGCTGCTGGCCTCCTACACCTGGGGACAGGACGCGCTCCAGTGGGGTGCTATGGACGAGGCGACGCGCCTGGAGGAGGCGCTGGACGACGTAGCGCGCATCCACCCGCGCATCCGTGACGTGTACGAGGTCGGCGCCTCCTACGCCTGGTACTCCGATCGCTGGGCCAGAGGCGCCTTCGCCATGTTCGCCCCCGAGCAACAGACGGAGCTCCATGGCGACATCGTCGCTCCGGAGGGCCGGGTGCTCTTCGCCGGAGAGCACTGTTCCCTGTACCACGCTTGGATCCAGGGCGCGCTCGAATCGGGCATCCGCGCAGCGCAGCAGATCCATGAGGCGCCGGAGGTCGCTGAGGGCGCGGCCCTGGGTACTGCGCTGGGCGGACAGGGTTGATGGTGGGACCGCCGGCAGGCACGGCTTTGGAACGATTCAGCCGATGGCTCACGTGCCTGGGCGACGCCCTGGAGGCGTCCGACCTGGAGGCGCTGAAGCCACTCTTCGCGGTCGAGGCCACCTTCGCGCCCGACCCATTCACTGGGTTGGTCAGCGGGCGGCGAGCGGTCATCGAGCGCCTGGCGGGCGAGGTGGCAGGTTCGTCAGGGCTGCGCTTCGAGGCGCGCATCCTCGGGGCAGGGGAGACCTACGGCGTTGCGCACATCCGGCTGATCACAGAGGAGCGCACCGTCGACGGGGTCCTGCTGGTGGCCATGGACGCCCGCGGCCGATGCACCGCTCTTCGACGCTGGTCGCACGCCCTGGAGGGGAGGGGCTGAGGTTGCCGCAGAAGACATAAGGGCTGATGCAGCTACAGCCAAGAGCGCGTCAAGGGCACATCGCTACGGTACGCAGGTCGCTCGATCCGACGGCCCTCGGGCCAGTCATCCATGTCGGGCCGGGCGACACCTCGCCGAGCCGACCCGCCGGTCCGTTCCGCCGTCCGCCGTTGACGCAGGGCCGCGCCCCGAAGCGCAGGCCCAGGGAGGTCGAGATGAATCGAGTCCTGCTCACTGGTCGCCTGACCCGCGACCCGGAGCTCCGCACGCTGGCCAGTGGCAAGACGGTCACCCAGTTCTCCATCGCCACCAACGAGTACCGCGGCGGGTCGGAGAAGAGCGAGTTCCACAACGTCGTGACCTGGGATCGGCTGGCGGAGATCTGCGGCCAGTACCTGGGCAAGGGACAGCTGGTGGCCTTGGAGGGCCGGCTCCAGACTCGCCAGTGGGAGGATGACCACAAGATCCGCCACTGGAAGACGGAGGTCGTGGCCGCCTCGGTGGAGATGCTGTCCGGCCGCCGCAAGAAGGACTACGCGGCGGAGTCGGCAGCCGATTCGCTGCAGGCACAGGCCCAGAAGATGGGCATCGACCCGGTCGATGGAGAAGAGGCTGGCGCCTTCGCCGCAGCCTCCGCGGCGAGCACCGACGACGAAGAGCAGGAGGCTGCCGAGGCGCTCGCGGCCTGATCCCGACTTACCCTTCCGGCGGGCGTGGTTCCCCTCCCGCGCCCGCCGCCTTCCTCTGTCCGTGATCTGACGCCAGAGAAGCCAGCGTGGCCGGCACAGCGGCATATCGGCCCGGGATCCGTTCAGGCGGGGTGTAGCATCGTGCGCGGCCGATCGATAAGAGGGACGTGATGTCACGCTGGGACGGTCGCACGAACGGCTGGTGGATGATCG
>JBBJNS010000032.1:0-17042 GCA_037720745.1 Candidatus Limnocylindrales bacterium | reverse complement strand
GGGGGACGCAGCCGGCGGCGAGGTCGAGGCAGCGGCACTGGGTGTCACCGAAGCAGGCGGCGCACTGGGCTCGGCGCTGGACAGCGGCTGGCTGGCCTCAGGCGACGTGCCGGGCGTCTGGCTGGGCGACGGTGAGGGCGTCTCCGTGGCCTCCGTGACCGTGAAGCTCCAACGTCCGCGTGCCACGAAGCCATCGTCGGGCGTGCGCGCCGTCCAGCGCACCTCGTAGAGGCCGGGTGCGAGGAGCGGCGGCTCCAGGCGCATCGTGGTGGCGGACGCGTCCTCCGGATCGACGCCGCCCTCAGCCAGGCGTTCGCCGGCCCCGTCGACCAGGTCGAGCTGGCTGGCGGCCGGGTCGAGCGGCTCAGTGAAGGCGCCGCTCAGTTCGGCTGGCCCACCTACCACGGTGTCACCGTCGGCCGGATCAGAACCTTCGAGATCGGCATGAGCTGCCACCGGCGCGCCGACGAGCAGGAGCATCAGCCCGCCCAGCAGCGCGGCCCGAGCAAGGATGGCGTGTGACGGGGTCATGCACGAGCCTCCAGGCAACGAGCGGCGGGCCACGGAGACGGGCCATGCAGCCGGGCCACTCCATCCAGACCCCCTGGCGCCATTATGTCGAACGACCGCACGCGACCGACCGGTGTCAGCCGAGGTCCAGCCACAGGGGAGCATGATCGGAGGGCAGCTTGCCCTTGCGGGCATCGCGGTCGATCTCGGCGGCGATGCTGCGTCGGGCAAGGGAGTGCGTCACCAGCAGGTGGTCGATGCGCATGCCCAGGCCCTTGTGGAAGTTGCCTGCTCGGTAGTCCCACCAGGTGAACCGTCCGGGCTCTGGATGATGCCTGCGATAGGCGTCCACCAGTCCCCAGTCGATGAGCTCCCGGAAGGCGGCGCGTTCGGGACCCGAGGTATGTGTCGAGTCGATGTAGACCTGCGGGTCGTAGACGTCCGCGTCCTCTGGTGCGACATTCAGGTCGCCCCCCAGCACCAGATCGTCGCTCGGGTCGGCGTTCTGTGAGAGCCACGCCGCGAGACGCTCGTACCACTCCAGCTTGGCCGCGTAGAAGGGCGTGCCGAGGGCGCGGCCGTTGGGGGCATAGACGCTGATGATGCGCACGCCGCCGCAGGTGGCGGCGATGAAACGTGCGCCATCTGCGTCCGGACCCGCTCCATCGAAGCCCAGGCTGACAGCGTCGATGCCCACGCGGCTGGCGATGGCCACGCCGTTCCAGCGGCCCTCGCCATGATGCGCCAGCTCGTAGCCCGCCATGCGCAGCGGTAGCAGGGGCGCGGCTTCATCGGCCAACTTCGTCTCCTGCATCAGCAGGACGTCCGGTTCGCGCAGCGACAGCCACTCCTCGACCCGCGGCAAGCGGACCTTGAGGGAATTGACGTTCCAGGTGGCGATGCGCATGGGCTGCCGTCAGGCGCCCAGCGCCGTGCTCGCCTCCAGTGTCGCGCCCGCGGTACGGCACTCCTCGGCGAACGTGGCCAAGGCCTCATCGCTCTCGTTCGTCTCACGGATCATGGTGATGACGCGCGACACCCCAAGCTCTCGATACGCAGCCAGGCGATCGACGCGCTCCTGGCTGCTCATGGCCCAGTCCTCCCACCAGACGTGAGCGGACACGGCCAACGACGCCGGATCACGGTCGATCTCCTCACAGCGCGAGCGGATGACGGGCAGCGCTTCGCGCAGCGCATCCGGCTTCATGCCGTCGACGTTCAGCTCGTCGGCGTGTCGCGCGGCGAGGCGCCAGGTCACGTTGGGACCGTTCCCACCGACCATGATGGGCAGCCCCTCCTGGATCGGCTTGGGCACGTTGATGGCGCCCTCCACGCTGGCATGCTCGCCTGCATAGGTGGCCCGGCCCGGTCCCAGCGACCGCTTGATGATCTCCAGATGATCGGCCAAGGTGTCCAGGCGCTGCTTGGTCTCAGGGAAGCCATAGCCGTAGGCCAGCCACTCATCGCGCTTCCAGCCCGCTCCGATGCCCAGCTCCATGCGTCCTCCGGAGATGACATCCATGGTGCATATCATCTTCGCCAGAAGGGCTGGATTGCGGAACGCCGTACAGACCACCACGTGACCGAGGCGGACCCGGTCGGTGGCCATGGCCAATGCCGTCAACGAGGTGAACGACTCGAACGTGATCTCTTCGGTCGGTTTGGGGACGGTATGGAGATGGTCGTACAGCCAGACCGACTCAAAACCGAGTGCTTCGGCCAGACGAGCCACATCCAGGGTGCGCATCCACGCGCGTGCCGGATCCCATCCGTCGAATTCGCCGGTCCAACCCTGCGGCGTGATGATCCCGATCTTCAAGGCCGAAACTCCTGTGAACTGTTGTGCAGGTGAGCGTGGGATATTTCGTGGGAGCGTCTGGTGTGCGGGTATATCGTATCCTCTTGGACGTATCCGCCGGTCGCAGCCGTCAGAACCGACCGGTACCCGTCTGATCGAAGCGAGGACGTCCCATATGGTCAAGATCAAGAAGGTCGACGCCTCCGTCATGGCCCGACCGAACCCCACTCGAGGTTCTGCTCAGGAGCTGACCCCGGCCCAGCGTGAGCGCCGTCAGCAGCAGCGACAGTTCGTCCGCATGTTGGACGGCCTGAACGATGAGGAGACGGCCTTCGAGGTCCGGCTCACCAAGGACGAGAAGCCCGTCACCGTCCGACAACGGATCCTGAAGGCCGCGCAGGACAGCGGCAAGGAAGTCGCCGTGCGCAAGTCACCCAACGGCTTCGTGGTGGGCTTGATGACGCCCGAGCGGCGCTCCAACCGCGGGCGCAAGAAGGCCACCGCGAACGCCTAGTCAGAGCGGATCGCGCGTCCAGATCTTCGGTCGCCGCGACTCGCGCCAGACCCAACGGGCGCTGCGCTTCTTCAAGGAGCGCCGCGTGGAGGTGAGTCTGGTCGATGTGGCGGTCCGTCCGCCGGCGCCCACCGAATTGCGCCGTTTCATCGGGCGGTTCGGCGCCTCGGCGATGCTCGATACATCGAGCCGCCTCTATCGTGACCAGGGCCTGGGGTATCTGCGCATGGACGAGGCTGAGATGGCCGATCGCCTGCTTGCTGAGCCGCGCCTTCTACGGCTGCCTTTGGTGCGCATGGGGGAGCAGGCATCGGTCGGCGTGGACGAGCAGGCCTGGCGTCGCTGGCTCCTCGAGGACGGCGGTCGACTCGGCGCTGCCGCCCCTAGCCGCCCATGAGCAGCCCTCGCTCGCCGGTCTCCGCCGCGGAGGTCGCCGCGGTCCGCCAGCCGGTCGACGAGGCGTCTCTGCTGCCGCCGCGCGTCTTCCACGATCCGGAGGTCCTCGTCTTCGAGCAGGAGGCCTGGTTCGCGCGCTCGTGGCTGTGCGTCGGTCGTGAGGAGGATGCCGCCGAAGCCGGTCAGTACTTCCTGGCCACCATCGCCGGCGAAGGCGTCATCGTCATCCGCGGGCGGGATGGCGAGCTACGCGCCTTTCACAACGTGTGCCGGCACCGCGGCTCGCTGCTGGTCACGGAACCGGCCGGCCGCCAGGTCCGCTTCCAGTGCCCTTACCACGCTTGGACCTATGAGCTGGATGGCCGCCTCTTGCGCGCAAAGCACACCGAGACCCTCATCGACTTCTCCACGGAGGAGCAGAGCCTTCTTCCGATCGCGCTTCAGACCTGGCAGGGCTTCGTCTTCCTGGCGCTAGAGCCGGATGGCGTCTCGCTGGCCGACCACCTGGCGGACCTTCCTGGCCATGTGGCACGCTTCGCCATGTGCGATCTGCGCCGAGCCCGGCGCATCGAGTACGAGGTCGGCGCCAACTGGAAGGTCATCGCCGAAAACTACTCGGAGTGCTACCACTGTCCCGGCGTGCACCCGCAGCTCAACCGGCTGACGCCCTACGACCGGGGCCGCAACCTGGAGTCGGAGGGCCCCTGGGCGGGCGGCTGGATGGAGCTGGTCGGCGATGCCGACACGATGTCCACGGACGGGGCGACGCACGGCCGGCCGCCCTTGCCCGGGCTCGCTGCGGAGGATGAGCGGCGCATCTACTACTTCGTGCTCTGGCCCAACCTCCTGCTGAGCCTCCACCCCGACTACGTGATGACCCACCAGGTCTGGCCCATCGACGCCGAGCGTTCGCGGGTCGTGTGCGAGTGGCTCTTCCACCCCGAGACGATGACACGAGCCGATTTCGACCCCACTGATGCCATCGACTTCTGGGACCTGACCAACCGACAGGACTGGCGCGTCTGCGAGCTCCAGCAGCAGGGCACCCGCTCACGCGCCTACGTCGCGGGTCGCTACTCGCTGATGGAGGACATGGTCCACGCCTTCGACCTGATGGTCGCGGACCGCTACGCCGGGGACGGTGTCATCTCCCGCTTCGGCCCGCGCCATGACAAGTGGGGTGCCACCGCCCAGCGTCAGGCGGGGATGGCCACCTCGATGGCATCGCCCCGCACCCGCACGGGGTAGTAGCGCAGACGTCTTACGCGGGTGGCGGCGCGCGCACGGGCCTTGTCGTCGCTCGGCTCCGGCTTGGGCGGTGCACCGGCTGGCGCCCAGGGTGGGTGGTAGCCGCCGTCGGGGTCCAGACCGCCCGTGGTGGGGAAGCGGACGGTGTCTCCGGTGCGCAGGTCGAAGCGGCCCTTGTGCAGCGGGCAATCCACCTCGCATCCGTCGAGCCGCCCGATCGACAGCGGCGCTGCCATGTGGGGACAGCGATCCTCCGTCACGGCCAGACCCAGGTCGGTGTGCATCAGTAGCAGATCCAGGTCGCCGCTAGTGACCCTCAGCATCTGGCCGGGCGGCACGTCATCCACGTTGGCTACCGCTTGGAATGAAGCGTCGGCCGTCCCTGGTGCCAGGAGTCCGGCGGGGATGGGCATCATGCGCGGTGCCGTCACGAGGCGGCCGTGGCCGCGGGCTGGGGCACCTCGAGGCGGCCACGCAAGGGCTGGTCGCGGACAAGGAAGGTGGCGCCGAGGGCTGCGATGGTAGCCAGCACGCCCAGCCAGAAGGTCTCCCCAACGGCTAGCGAGAAGGCCTCATGGATGGCCTCGACTACGACCGGCAGGAAGGGCTCCACCGTGGCCCGGAACGCTTCGGGCACGGCTTCCAGGATGCGCGCGCCCAGGTCGCCCACGCCGGCCAGGTCGTCCTGGTCCAGGTTCTGCCCGGCAGCCAGCTCACTGAGTGAGTCGATCCGGTCGGCCGGCACGCCTGCTTCCAGGAGACGGCTTCGGAGCTGACTGGGCGCCTCCGAGCTGAGCGTCGTGCCGAAGATGGTGCCGGCGATGGCCAGGCCCACCGTTCCCCCGATCTGCCGGAAGAAGGTCAGGTTGCTGGTAGCCACGCCCAGGCGTTCCTGCGGCACGGCGTTCTGGACCACGATGGTGTAGACCGACAGCGTGGGCCCGATGCCCACGCCCGTGATGAACATCCAGGCCCACAGCAGGGGCAGCTGTGTGTCCGCCCGCAGGCCGGTGGAGAGCCACAGGCCAAGCGCGAGGCAGACCAGCGCGAAGAGCAGGATGCCCTTGTACCGACCGGTACGGCTGACCAACGCCCCGGACACCACGGAGCTGAGGATGAGTCCCGCCAGCAGCGGCAGGACCTGGTAGCCCGATTCGGTCGCGCTGGAGCCGTTGACCACCTGGAACCAGCGCGGCAGGAAGATGATGGCCGCGAAGAACCCGAAGGAAGCTAGGAAGACGGCCGCCATCGATCCTGCGTAGGTGCGGTCACGGAACAGCGTCAGGGGAACGATGGGCTCCGCGGCCCGTGACTCGACCCACAGGAACAGCAGCCCGATGACCAGGCCGATGCCGATCAGGCCGCCCACCCACGGATCGAACCAGTCGAGCGTCTGTTTGTTGGTGAGTCCGATGAGGATGGGCACCAGTGCGGCGGAGAAGAGGAACACTCCCTGATAGTCGATGCGCCGGGTGACACCCTCCGGTCGGCCGCCGGGCAGGAGCCGCCAGATGATGGCCATGGCCACGGCCCCGATAGGCAGATTGACGAAGAACACCCAATGCCAGCCGATGGTGTCGGTCAGCAGACCGCCCAGGGCCGGCCCGAGAAGAGCGGAGAGGCCGAAGACCGCACCGAACAAGCCCTGGTATCGGCCACGCTCCTGCGGCGTGAATAGGTCGCCGATGACGGCCAGGGCGATGGGGAAGATGGCGCCCGCGCCCAGCCCCTGGATGCCGCGAAAGAGGATGAGCTGGAACATGTCGCCTGACAGCCCGGACAGGAATGAGCCGAGCAGGAAGAGGCCCACGCCGATCATGAGCAGCGGGCGGCGGCCGAACTGGTCGGAGAGCTTGCCGTAGACCGGACCCGTGATGGTGGCGGTGAGCAGGTAGACGGTCACCACCCAGGTGTAGAGGTCGTTGCCGCCGAGGTCCGTCACGATACGCGGCAGAGCCGTGCCCACGATGGTCTGGTCCAGGGCACTCAGGAAGAGGGCCAGCAGGATGGCAAAGAGGATCTCCATGCGCGCCCGGTGGCTCATGGCCACGGGCGCGCCGGGCGACGCGGGCGGTTCCTGGGCGGGCTGGTGATACTCCATCACGACCATCCTGCCAGTACGGATGATCCGGTGCGTTCCGCGGTATCGGTGGAGGAGGACGACAGTGCGATTCGCGCTCATGACGGAGCCCCAGCAGGGCCTCAGCTACGAGCAGATCCTGGCCATCGTGCGGGCCGCGGAAGAGAGTGGCTTCGAGGCCTACTTCCGTTCGGACCACTACGCGAGCTTTCCCGGAGCGGCCGGCCGGCCCACCACGGACGCTTGGGCGACCCTCGCCGGACTGGCTCGAGAGACTCAGCGCATCGGCCTGGGCACCCTCGTCTCGCCTGTCACCTTCCGCATCCCCGGCGTCTTCGCCAAGGTCGCCACCACGGTCGACGAGATGAGCGGCGGGCGGCTGGAGGTCGGCCTGGGCGCCGGCTGGAATCGGCTCGAGCATGAGCAGCAGGGCATACCATTCCCCGGGCTCCGAGAACGCTTCGATCTGCTGGAGGAGACGCTGACCATCGTGCACGGCCTGTGGACCGAGCCCGATGGCTGGAGCTATGAGGGCGGCACGTACGAGGTCAAGGACGCACGCCTGGTGCCGCGCCCGGTGGCTCGGCCCGGTAGGCGTCATCCGAATCTGATCATCGGCGGCGAGGGCAAGCCACGCTCCTTGGCTCTGGCTGCCCGCTACGCCGATGAGTACAACCTGGTGTCAGCGCGGCCGGAGGCCGCCCGAGCGCTGCGCTCCCGCCTGGAGGACGCGTGCCGCGCAGCTGGACGCGACCCGGCTGAGGTCACCCGCTCGGCCATGACCGGGGTGCTGGTGGCGGAGACGGAGGCCGAGTTGCGTGATCGGGTGCGCGAGCAGATCGACTTCCTGGGCAGTGATGAGGCGGACGCCGACGCCTGGCTGGAGGATCGTCGCAGCCGTTGGGTGATGGGTACACCGGAACAGGCCATGGAGCGCGTGGCCGAATTCGAGGCTGCCGGCGTGCAGCGCCTGATGCTTCAGGATTTCCTGCCACTCGACCTGGACATGGTGCGCTTGCTGGGGCGCACGATCGCCGCCTGACGATCAGCTGACGCGGCCGATCCTGGACGGCGGCCAGTAGCGCCACCAGGGCCGCCCCAGGACGGCCACCGCATCGACCGGTCCGAAGGTCCGCGAGTCGGTCGAGGCCCGGGGCACGTCACCCACCAGTCGCAACCGTCCGTCCTGGTGCTCGGCCCCGACGCGCTTCACGAGCAGGCGCTGCGGCCGGCGCGGGTCGGGTACGACTACGAGGTCGCCCGACCTCGGTGGCCTGGCGGAGAGCGAGGGCGGATCGACCAGCAGCCAGTCACCGGGCAGCAGGCCGGGCGCCATGCTCCCACCGGTCACGGCGACACGTCCAGGCCACGATCGGGCGACCCGGATGATGACCGGGAGCAAGCGGCGCCCGGCGGCCCTAAGGCCGACGAGCGCCGCGGATGCGACGGCGAGAGAAGCCGCGCGACGGAGCGTCAGACGGAGCGTCAGGCGGCCCTCAGTGGTGCGGCTCAGGCGGGCTTGGCGTCAGCTGCGGCCGCCTTGGAGTCGCTGATGGCGTCGGACTTCGGTGCGCCCGAGGCGCCCACGGGCTCCAGCTGCTGCATGCGCGTCGCCTCGGCGCCCCCGGTCTCGCGCCACATGTGGTCGATACGGTCGATGAGGTCGAGCAGCTTCTGGGCCTCGGCGATATCGGCCGTGCGCTTGACCTGCGAGGCCTGCTTGGAGGCCTTCCAGCAGACGTCGTGGAGGTCCGGGAACTTCTCCACGTGCTCCGGCTTGAAGTAGTCGTGCCACATGACGTCGATGTGGTGCTTGGTTAGCTCGGCGCGTTCCTCCTTGACGTGCGTGCAGCGCTGCCGGAAGAGCTCGTCGGACGAGTCGTTGTACTTCTGGATGATCTTGTAGCAGCTCTCTGCCTCGATGCGGGCCTGCTGCGGGTCGTAGACGCCGCAGGGGATGTCGCAGTGAGCGTGGACCGTGCGGCGCGGAGCGATGGCGCTGAGCAACCTGTTCATCGTGAGACTCCTATCGCCGACGCTCGGAAGTGGGCTGCGGACGAGCCGCGCTCTAAGGCGCGGAGCCGCGGTGGGGGTCGAGCATCGGCCAGGTGGATTGTGCCCCTGTCGCGGGGCAGGCGCAGGCGCTAGGCTTGCGGGACCGTAAGAAAGAGGGGCCATGAACCGACTCGCAATGCTCCTGGGACTCGTCGCGGTGGTGGCAGGCTGCGGCGACTCCGCGTCCTCCAGCCCCTCGCCCGCCGCCTCCGACGCCGCTGGACTACCGAGCGGGCCGCCCTCGGGTGCACCGGTGCGCACGGCCAGCGTTCCCCCGCCGAGCCAGCCACCGGCAGCGTCGGTCACGCTGGCGCCGTTCGCGCCTGGGGACCGCTGGGAGCCCGTGCTTAACCTCACCAGCGACCCGGGCGGTACGGACACGGGCACCTTCGAGGTTCGCGGTCGCTACCGGCTCTACCAGCAGTGCCTGGGCGAGGGACGCCTGGAAGTGACGGTCGCCACAGCGGGCTCGGAGCCCAGCGTCACCGAGGTCGCCTGTGGTCCGACATCTCAGCCTCAGAACGAGCGCGTCCGCGACGTGCGCGGACAGGCCACGGTGACAGTCTCGGTGGCCGGCGATCCGGAGTGGCTCCTTGTCTTTCAGGTCCCGCGCGGCGATTGACCACGGGATCCCTCTCAACCCCAGATCAAGGTGGGCAGCGCCAGGACGATGGAAAGCAGCGTGATGCCGATGGTCGCGCTCTCGCGGCCGAGCCGGCTCAGGAGATAGGCGCCCGGCACCATGGCCGCCACCGAGCCGGCCAGGAGCGGTATGACCAGCCACCAGTTGGGTGTCACATCGGTGAAGGCGGAGGCGCTCACCACGTAGACCGTGACGGCCGTGGCCGCCATGAAGATGCGGCCCATGAGGGATGAGCCGATGGCTTGCCGCGGGTCGATGCGTGTAAGGATCAGCAGCTTCACGCCGATGGGCCCCCAGCCCGCCCCGGAGATACCCGACGAGAAGCCCGCCACGGCACCGATAAGGCCGACCCTGGCACGCGGCACGTCGCCCTCCGCCCGCACCGAGCCCAGCCCGCCCCAGCGCAGCGTGGCCAGCACCACGAACCCGACCAGGATGATCATGCCTGCCACGATCCGCGCGATGAGGTCCTTGGGCAGGGCAGCCGCGAAGAGCGGCCCGATGGCGGCGCCGATCATGCCGCCCACGATGAGCGGGATGGCGATGGTCCGCGTCACGTTCCCCAGCCGGTAGTGGCTGGCTGCCCCCAGCGGGATGACCAGGACCTGGAGGAAGAGCGAGATGGCCGCCGCGAAACGAGCCTCGACACCCAGCAGCAGCAGTCCCGGCACGAGCACGCCGCCGTACACTCCGATGGACGTCGCGGCGAGTCCGGACGCGATGGCGACGAGCGTCGCGCCGAGGATGGGCACCCTCTCCACGCCGGGCGCCACGACCAACACGGCCAGGACGACGATGCCGCAGATGATGGGCAGGAACACGCTCGCGCCGAAAGCCTTGGGGCTGAGGCCCGTACGCTGGCGTGCATCTGACACCCGAGCCCGACCGCCGCTCCCGGCACGACCGGCTCGGCCCGGCTGGTCAGGGGGCGTCACCGGGACGCGTTCGGGTGGGGCATCTGACACGGCGGCTATACTACGCGACGCCCACGGGAACCCCCGTCGTCATCGTCCGGCCCGCTTCAGCATGGTTCTAACCCCCGCATGATCGAACCCGCGCACCTCTCCGAGCGCGCCCTGCGCCGCAGCCTCTCTCACCTTGACGCACTGGAGTCCGAGTCGGTCTTCATCATGCGCGAGGTGGCCGCCGAGTTCGAGCGGCCGGTGCTGTTGTTCTCTGGCGGCAAGGACTCCATCGTGCTGCTGCGCATCGCCGAGAAGGCTTTCCGACCGGCCCGCTTTCCTTTTCCTCTGATGCACGTCGACACGGGCCACAATTTCTCGGAGGTCCTGGATTTCCGCGACCGCCGCGTGGCCGAGCTGAACGAGCGACTGATCGTCGCTTCTGTCCAGGAGTCCATCGACAAGGGTCGCGTGGCGGAGGAGCTGGGCAATCCCTCGCGCAACCGCTTGCAGACGACGACCCTGCTGGACGCCATCCTGGAGCATCGCTTCGACGCCGTGTTCGGGGGGGCGCGACGCGACGAGGAGAAGGCGCGCGCCAAGGAGCGTGTCTTCTCACTGCGCGACGAGTTCGGCCAGTGGGAACCCAAGGCGCAGCGCCCGGAGCTGTGGAACCTCTTCAACGGCCGCCTCCGCCGCGGCCAGCACATGCGCGTGTTCCCCATCTCCAACTGGACGGAGATGGACGTCTGGCAGTACATCGAGCGCGAAGGCGTCGAGGTGCCGAGCATCTACTTCGCCCACGAGCGGCCGGTCTTCCGGCGCGACAACATGTGGTTGTCGACCAGCGAGTTCCTGCCCAACGGGCCGGACGAGGCGGTCGAGTCGATGATCGTGCGCTACCGCACGGTGGGCGACATGACCTGCACCGGCGCGGTCAACTCGACGGCGGCCTCCGTGGCGGAGATCATCGCCGAGGTGGCTGCCGCACGGATCACAGAACGCGGCGCCACCCGCGCCGACGACGCATTCTCCGAGACGTCCATGGAAGACCGCAAGCGCGAGGGCTACTTCTAGTGGATCTCCTGCGTTTCTCTACGGCCGGCTCGGTGGATGACGGCAAGAGCACGCTCATCGGACGCCTACTCTTCGACTCCAAGGGCATCTTCGAGGACCAGCTGGCGGCCATCGAGCAGACCAGCCGGCGGCGGGGTTACAGCCAGGTCGACCTCGCGCTGTTGACCGACGGCCTGCGGGCCGAGCGCGAGCAGGGCATCACCATCGACGTGGCCTACCGCTACTTCGCCACGCCCAAACGAAAATTCATCATCGCCGACACGCCTGGCCACGTCCAGTACACGCGCAACATGGTCACCGGCGCCTCCACGGCGGACCTGGCCATCGTCCTGGTGGACGCCCGCAAGGGCGTGCTGGAGCAATCTCGACGTCACGCCTTCATCGCCTCCTTGCTGGGCATCCCGCACCTGGTGGTGGCCGTCAACAAGATGGATCTGGTGGGCTATGACGAGGCCGTCTACGACGCCATCCAACAGGAGTTCGCGGACTGGGCGTCGCGCCTGGATGTCCATGACATCGCCTTCATCCCCATCTCCGCGCTTCACGGCGACAACGTCGTCCAGCGCTCGCTGGCCATGCCCTGGTATCAAGGGCCCTCCCTGCTGTATCACCTGGAGCACGTTTACATCGGCTCCGACCGCAACCTCATCGACGTGCGCTTCCCCGTGCAGTGGATCGTCCGTCCCCAGACCGAAGCTCATCACGACTACCGGGGCTACGCCGGTCAGGTAGCGGCGGGCGTCTTCAAGAAGGGCGACGAGGTGGTCGTCCTGCCCTCCGGCCATCGGACACGCATCAAACGCCTGGAGACCATGGACGGCGAGGTCGAGACGGCCATGCCGCCGCTCTCGGTGACGATGCTGCTGGAGGACGAGCTCGACATCTCGCGCGGCGACATGATCTGCCGGCCGCACAACCAGCCGGCTGTGACCCAGGACTTCGAGGCGATGGTCTGCTGGATGGCCGATGCCCCCCTGCGCGCCGGCAGTCGCTACTCCCTCAAGCACACCACCCGCTCCGTCAAGGCCGTGGTGGACGATCTGCGCTACCGCATGGACGTCAATACGCTGCATCGCGACGAGGGAGCCGCCGAGCTCGGACTCAATGAGATCGGCCGTGTCAGGATCCGGACGAGCACGCCGCTGCTGCTGGACAAGTACGAGCTGAGTCGAACGACCGGCGGCTTCATCCTCATCGATGAGACGACGCTCGACACGGTCGGGGCTGGCATGGTCGTCCGGGCGGGACCGCCCCAGGAGGTCCCCGAGCCGGAGGACGCGAGCGAGTCCGCAGCCGACGTCGCAGCCGCTTGACCCTGCCGGCTGAAGGAAGTCGGCCCGGCCATGCGTTGCGCGCCGCGCACGAACCGGCGAACGAAGCTTCTTTCCGAGTCCATGGGACCTGTCGGATAGATCGCCTCCCACACTTCATCCTCGCGTTGATGCGCTGGGCGCGACGTTGGAAGGAGGAGCCCTTCCGGCGAGAGGTGATGCCGAACGGTCGAACGGCCGTTCGCCTTTCCTCCTCCCGTTGATGCGCCCGACGCAACAAGGCGCCACAGCGTCCGGGCGCGCCATGATGTCCGGAGGCCAGACCCTCCCTTCCCGGACCCTCGCATGAGCTCGACCTGATTCGCGATGGCCGACTAGACTTTCGGCTCGACGAACGCGGGGGGCGTCCGCGGTGGTTCGCGGCTGGCCGTGGAGGGCCGCGACCCGGTCGGGGGACCTCCTCTTATCTGGACATGTCCTGGCAGGAATGGGCGATAGCCTGAGCCTGCGCTCGAAGGTTCGTTCGATCCCTGTTCGGCTCTGCCTGAGGCCGGTCCTGCCACCCGACCTCGCATACGTCACGCGCTGTGAGGGAGCACGCTTTGGATGCGATCACGGCCGAGGGCCTCGTCAAGATCTACAAGTCCGGCAAGAGCGAGGTCCGGGCACTTGACGGCGTCGATCTGACCGTCGCGGAGGGGACCGTGCTGGGGCTGCTAGGCCCCAACGGTGCGGGCAAGACCACCGCGGTGCGGATCCTGGCGACGCTGCTACGCCCGGACGCCGGGCGCGCCACCGTGGCCGGCTTCGACGTGGTCCACCAGGCTCAGGAGCTGCGCCGTGTGATCGGTCTATCCGGTCAGTACGCGGCCGTCGACGAGAACCTGACGGCACGCGAGAACCTGTGGCTGTTCGGCCGCCTCTATCAACTGCCGTCCGCCGAGGCGCGCAAGCGCGCCGACGAACTGCTCGAGCAGTTCGGTCTGGTGGAGGCGGCGGACCGCACCGTGAAGACCTATTCGGGCGGTATGCGGCGCCGGCTCGACCTGGGCAGCGCGTTGATCGGACAGCCCCGGCTGCTCTTCCTGGACGAGCCCACGACGGGCCTCGACCCGCGCGGCCGGATGGACATGTGGGAGGTCATCCGCGGCCTGGTCCGCGAGGGGACCACCCTCCTGCTGACCACCCAGTACCTTGAGGAAGCCGACGCCCTGGCCGATACCATCGCCGTCGTCGATCACGGCAAGATCATCGCGCGGGGCACCGCAGACGAGCTCAAGGCGCAGGTCGGTGGTGAGCGCATCGAGGTAGTGGTACGCGGGCCTGAGCACATCGCTCGGGCGGTGGAGCTGCTCTCGCGCGGCGCTCAGGGCGGAGTATCCGTTGACGAACACACACGACGCCTGACGGTCCCCTCGCACGGCGGTGCGCAGCGGCTGGTCGAGATACTCCGCGATCTCGACGAGGCGGGCATCGCCATCGACGACATCGGCCTGCGCCGCCCGACCCTTGATGACGTGTTCCTCTCCCTGACCGGCCACGCCGCGGAGGGCGCTGATGCATCCGAGGGGGATCCTTCCCCTGAACCCCAGTCCCGGAGGGCAGCATGAGCACGATGGAACGTTCCAGACCCGCCGCCGGCAGCGGCGGCCTCCGTCAGGCCGTCCGAGATGGCCTCATCGTCTCGTGGCGCAACCTGAAGCGGATCCCACGCATCCCCGAGCTGGCCATCTTCGCCATCCTGCAGTCGATCATGTTCGTGCTGCTCTTCGCCTTCGTCTTCGGCGGCGCCATCCCGCTGCCCGGCTATGAAGGCCAGGCGGGCGCCTATCGCGAGTTCCTGATGCCCGGCATCTTCGCGCAGACCATCGCCTTCGCCGCGGCCACGACCACCATCGGCATGACGGAGGACATCAACAAGGGCATCATCGACCGCTTCCGGTCGCTGCCCATGGCGCGTTCCGCCGTGCTCACCGGGCGGACCCTTTCGGACGTCGTCTACAACGGCGGCATCCTCATCGTGTTGATGCTCTCCGGCCTGGCGGTCGGTTGGACCGTCCGCACCGGTATCCCGGAGTTCCTGGCGGGGGTCGGGCTGCTGCTGCTCTTCGCCTACGCCATGTCCTGGATCGGCGTATGGCTTGGCACGGTGGTGCCGACCGTCGAGGTGGCACAGCAGGTCTCCTTCACGACCATCTTCCCGCTGACCTTCGTTTCCAACGTCTTCGTGCCGCCCGGCACCCTGCCCGATTGGCTTCAGCCGGTCGCGGAGTGGAATCCGGTCAGTACGCTCACCGCCGCGACGCGCCAGTTCTGGGGCAATCCGAACCCGTTCGCCTCGGCGGGTTTCCCAGCGGAACAGCCTGCCCTGGTCACGCTCATCTGGATCGGCGTCATCCTCGCCGTGTTCGGCCCGCTGGGCGTACGGCGGTACCAGAGCATGAGCCGCTGAGCGCGCGGCGGCAGTGGATCCCTGGGCGGGACGCCGCGGGCCGCTCGCCGTATCATCGGACTCCATGAGCGACCGGACGCCGCACCACGTTCAGGAGCCGCAGGCCTGTCCGTTCGTGGCCCTGACCGACGATCGTGACCGGCGCCTCGATGTCCCCGACGAGCGTCATCGCTGCTTCGCCGAGCCAGAGCCGCAGCCGCGGGCCATCGCCCACCAGGAGACCTACTGCCTGGCGCCGGCCTTCGCCGCGTGCCCTATCTTCCTCGACTGGGCGGCACGCGCCGCGGCGGATCCCGTCGCCACGCGACGACGAAGCCCCACTCCAGCTCGACTGGCGGGACCCAGCGACGTGCCGGCGTCGCCACGCCTCGCAGACCAGACATCCCGCGGTTGGGCAGCGCCGCCACCCTGGAGCGCCGAGCAGATGGGCGCCTTCGACGACGATCCGCCCGATGCAGCCGACCGCGACTTGAGCGTGGGCGGCGGTGGTGCTGAGCGTGGATCCGGGCCGGACGCCGCCGCTGGACCCACGGCGCCCCTGGCACCGACCGGGTCGCCGCCTTCCTTCCTGGCAAGCCGCTCACGCATCGGACAGCCGGTGGGCAGCAGACCCGCTCTCCGGACCACGGAGCCGGGCGCGCCGGATCGGGTCTCCGAGAGGGGTTCCCCGCGGTTGGCGCAGCAGGCTCGACCGGCGCCGGCACGGCGCCCGCAGGACGCGCCCGAGTGGAGCCAGCCGCGACGTCACGAGGCGTATCCCACGCTCACCACACGCCTGGGACTGCGGGGCACGACGCCCATCGCCGTGGCGGCCTTGGGCCTGGTACTGGCGGCGCTCGTCCTCTTCTTCCTGCCGGGCTTCCTGGCCGGTACCGATCCGGCCGATCCGACACCGTCCCCCTCGCTGGCGGCGGTGGCCACGCCGACGCCCACGCCGACCCCGTCGCCGGAGCCCACGCCGCAGGTCTACACCGTGGCGAGCGGTGACAACATGCTGCGCATCGCGCGGATGTTCGGCCTGACCGTCGAGCAGATCGCCTGCTTCAACGCGATCGAGGACGTCGACCGCCTCCGGGAAGGCCAGGAGCTGCTCATCCCCGAGGATGACTTCCAGTGTCCCGGAGGTGAGTCCCCGTCGCCCGCCGCTGGGGAGAGCGAAGCGCCCGTCGACGAGTAGCCTGAGCCGGCCTCATCTTGGGGCGAGGTTGATGGCCGTGATTCGGCCTGCCTCCACGCGGAAGGTAGCGTCCAGATGCTGTGAGGGGGCGCCGGGACGTAACACCAGCAGGTCCGCCTCGTAGGTGCTGCCCGTCTCGCGCACCTCGCCGGGGATCATGCGCAAGCCGGTGTCGGCGCGCAGGAACCAGCCGCCCACCTGCTCCACGCCGCGCAGCGTGCGCACATTGCCCAGGACGTGGACGCGCATCTCGGCACGCTCGTCCATCAGCTCTACGGCGGCCTTGCGGTCACCTTCGTTGAGCTTCTCGAAGAATGTCTCCATGGTTTCGGAAGCACCCATGGCGGCAGTCTATCGCGAGGCCCTAGAGAGGGTGCTCAGAGTCCGCCGCCGGATCCGCCGCCGCCGCCGCCGCTGCTGCCGCCACTGAAGCCGCCGGAACCGGAGCCGGACGAGGATGGGGAGTTAGCGATGGTGCCGATGGCCGACATCATGCCCCCGAAGTCCGGCACCGCCGAGGCAGACATCAGCCCTGGCGCCAAGCCGCCGAGGCCACGCGACCCGCTGGGGGTCGAACCGCTGTCGCCGCTGTACCAGATCGGAGCCCAGACCGCGCCCGAGGTCGCGCGCCCTTGGTTAACGTCCTCAACACTGCGCTCGAGCACTTTCTGGACGTCGCCCTGGAGGCCCAGAGCGACTGACCAGACGGCGGCCTGGTCCGGGGTCTCCAGCCAGGGCAGTCGCGCCTCCGCCGCTACCACCTGGTCCATGGAGCGTGCCTGTTCCATGGTCTTGTGCAGCGTGCGCTTGTAAGCGGCGAGCATGGCGTAGAGCATCGCCCCGGGCATCGTTCGGGCGGGCATCACCCGTGCCAGCACCAGCACGACGACGCTCGCTGCGCCGACGGCCACGCTCATCA
>JBBJNS010000139.1:0-4770 GCA_037720745.1 Candidatus Limnocylindrales bacterium | reverse complement strand
GTCGCCCAGCGCCAGGCCATCGAGTTGGCCTACTTCGGCGGGCTGACGCAGCAGGAGATCGCGGAACGTACCGCGACACCCCTCGGGACGGTCAAGAGCCGCGTGCGCCTCGGGCTGCTGCAGCTGCGGCGCGTGCTGAGTGGGGGCCTCACGGAGGTCGATCGGCCATCAGGTGTCGGGCTGCGGCCGAGCGATGCGATCGTCGGCCGGGATCCCGGGATCGAACGATGAACGATCGCGTGACCAGGCAGCCTGTCATGTTGACCTGCGACGACGCCAGCGAGCTGGCGGGGCTCTACGTGTTGGATGCGCTGGAAGCCGCCGAGTCCGAGGCGGTGCGCGCGCACCTCTACGCTTGTGCCAAAGCCCATCCGGAGTTCGCCGAGCTGGGCGGCGTGGTGCCAGCCTTGGCCGAGCTCTTCCAGCCGGTCGACGCACCGGCTGCCCTGAAGGACCGGGTCATGGCTGCTGTGGCGGCCGAGAACGTGCCGGCCCAGCCCGCTACTTTCTCCCCGGCTATCCCTGGAGCGGCCCGATCGCAGGCCGAGATGGATGCGCGCGTGTGGGAGCCACCGGCATCCGAGCGGCCGCCAGCGCGCCGACATAGCTCCCTTGGCTGGGGCATGGCCGCCGCCGCAGTGATGGTCATCGCGGTCCTGGGTGCCTGGAACGCGGTGCTCCAGTCGCGTGCCGGTGAGGTGGAACAGCGCGTCGCCGAAGTGGAGCTTCGCGTTGCCGAGGCAGAGCAGAGCGTCGCCGATGCGGAACAGCGCGCGCAGGTGATCGCCCAGGCCATCTCCGCGAGCACCGATCCCGACTCCGAGGTGGCCGTCCTGCGCGGCACCGGTCCGGCGCAAGGGGCCAGCGGATACGCCGCCTTCCCCAGCGACGGGGACGGCTACATCGTGCTCGTCGATCTTCCAGCGGCGCCAGCGGGCCAGACGTATCAGGCCTGGTATCTGGTCGACGGAGAGGCGACTTCAGCTGGTCTCATGACGGTCGGCTCCGATGGATACGCCGTGCTGGCCGGAGTCGCGAACCGGGAAGACGCGCAACAGATCGCGCTGACCATCGAGCCGGCCGGTGGCGTCGATTCACCCTCCGCCGATCCGGTCGTGGCTGGCGAGCTCAGCGCCTGACGATCAGTCGGGCTCGACGCGAGGCTTCGACCGAGCCCGGCTCAGCTCCGGACTGACGGCTCCAGGACCGTACCGGGTCCCTGCGCTCCGGCGGCCTCCAGCGCGGCCTCGCCCGCGGCCAGCAGCTGTTCCGCCTCATTCCCTTCGTCCGGGAAGCGGACCACACCGACCGTGACGCTGAGGGGTCCCGTGGGCGCGGGCGCCAGCTGCGCGACCGCATCGCGCACCCTTGTGGCAGCTTCCGTGCCCTGCGCACCCGGGCATATCGCAGCGAAGGTGCCTGGCCCGATGCGGGCTACCGTGTCGATGAGTCGCAACTGATCGGCCAGCGTGGCGGCGACGCGGCGCAGGACGTCATCGGCCGCCGCCGCGCCCGTCTGTGCTTCGAGTTCGGCCAAGCCATCCACGGCGAACAGCGCCAGACCGATGGGCGCCGCCTGTCGGCTCGCGCGCACGAGCTCGAGCTGGAGCATCCGCTCGAATGTCCGTCGATTGGCGAGACCAGTCAGTGGATCGGTGTTGGCCACGCGGTCGAGCCAGTCGGCGTGCTCGGTGAGGGCATTCTCCAGCCGCGTCTGGCGGATGGCCACCGCGATCAGGTCGGCCACTGCCAACACCGCTTCGGGCGCGGTCTCGATCTCGTCGGCGCCGGCCCACAGGAGCAGCCCCTCCACCACCGCCGCGCCCTCATCGTCCGCCGTCACCAGCGGGATGGCCGCCACTCCCCGAGCCGTGGCCGGCAGGAAGGGCAGTGAGACCTGCGCGTCCGCATCGTTCACGAAGCTCACCGGGAGGCGGTCCTCCAAGGCGCTTCGGACGGCGGGGTGCGCTCCGTCAAGAGCCAGCGGTGACAAGGCGTCTCCGACCTCCTGCGCGTCGTTGGCGCTGCCGTCACCGTCGGCGTGCGGGAGCCGACTCGCTGGGACCAGTCCCGTGCCTTCCGCGTCGATCAAGTGGATGGATACATGTGCCGCGCCGGTGGTGGTGCGAGCGTGTTCTGCGAGCGTCGCCAACTTGACGTCCAGCGGGCCGCCTCGAGCCACGATACGTGCGGCGTCGAGCAGGCTGACGGCGGGCGCGAGGGAGTCTGGGCGGTCGGTCACGGGTGGATGATACCGGGGCAGCGCCGCTCACTCGCAGGCCGGGGCCGTCAGTGTCGGTCGCCTGCTCCTCAGCCGCCGGCCGCCTCGGCCATGGCCAGCCATCCGGCGTAGGCCAGGGGGTCCACGTTGCCGCCCGACAAGAGGCAGACCACGGGTCCCTCCGGCGGCAGATCCGTGGCGTGGAAGAGCCATGCCGCGAGGGTGGTGGCGCCGGACGGCTCGAGCACGACGCGTGCCGCGCGCTGGGCGCGAAGCATGGCTCGCAGGATCTCGCTCTCTTCTACAACGACCACGCCGTCCAGCCAGTGACGAAGATGGCGGAAGGTGAGTCGCCCGAGGGCTGTCGTCCGCATCCCGTCGGCGCTCGTCCGAGCGACCTGCTCCGCCGTCCAGCTCACGATGCGGTCCTCGTCCAGTGACTGACGGGCGTCGGCAGCGAAGGCCGGCTCCACGCCCAGCACGGTGGCGTCCGGTCGCATCGACTTCACGGCAGTGGCCACGCCCGAGGCCAGGCCGCCACCGCCGATGGGCACCAGCACGGTGAATGGCCCAGCTGGAAAGGAGCCACCCGGCGGATCCTGCAGGGCGGTCATGTCCTCCGCGATCTCCAGGCCGGCCGTGCCCTGACCGCTGATGATGTCGCGCTGGTCGTAGGAGTGGATGAAGGCCGACCCGTCGGCTTCGGCCATCTCCCTGGCCCGACCGATGCGCTCCTGACTCGTGGGACCGACCAGGACGATCTCTGCTCCGTCGCTTTCCACGCCGCTGATCTTCACCTGAGGCGTGTCGGAGGGCATCACTACCACGGCTCGGATGCCCAGCAGCCGCGCGGCGCGTGCCACGCCCTGCCCGTGGTTGCCGCTGGAGGCCGTGACCACGCCCCGGGCGCGCTGCTCATCCGAGAGGCGCGACAGCGCGTTGTACGCGCCGCGCAGCTTGAAGGCACCGATGGGCTGAAGGTTCTCCGGCTTGAGCCAGGCGCGCGTCCGGCCTTGCGGATCGCCGAGCAGGGGCACTCCGAAGCGGAGCAGGGGCGTGCGCAGGGTGATGCCGCGCAACCGGCCGGCGGCGGCGCGGATCTCGTCCAGACCGACGAGAGGCTCTTCTTCGAGCGTGACGCGCGACTGTTCGTCCTCGCGCGGTCCATCGGAGGTGGGATGCACGCCGGTATACTGCCGTGGAGTCGCACGTCACGCCAGTCAGGAGCGATCGACCGCCCGTGCCGCAGGCAACACCGACCACCGAGCGACCGCCGGCCGCTGGCCGAGCCGATGACCGGGCCGCGCCGCGTCGGGCCTCCAAGGTCGATGGCCTCCGACTCACCTACGGCTTCGACGACATCTCGCTGGCACCCGGCACCGATACGGTCGAACCCTCTGAGGTCGATCTAACGGTCGACTTCTGCGGGCTCCCCCTGGCCATCCCGGTCCTGGCCTCGGCCATGGACGCAGTGGTCGACGTGCGGTCCGCGGCCGAGCTGGCGCGCCTGGGTGGTCTGGCGGTGCTCAACCTGGAGGGCCTCCAGACCCGTTACGACGATCCGGACGCGTTGCTGCAGCGGGTCTCGTCCGTGCCGGACGCCGAGGTCCAGGAGCTGCTGGCGGCGGCATACGCCGAACCGGTCCGTGAGGAGCTGGTGGCACGCAGGATGGAGGAGCTGCGGTCTGCCGCCGCGCCGCTCGTGGTCGCGGCGACCCCCGGCGCTTCTCGACGATGGGGGCCGTTCTGCGCGGAGCACGGCGCCGATGCGTTCCTGGTCCAGTCGCAGGTCTCGTCGGCGCGCCATCTGGCGTCCGGCTACGACCCACTGGAGCTGGCTGAGTTCACGCGGCTGATGGGCATCCCCGTGGCGGTCGGCAACACGACCTCCTATGAGGCGGCCTACCAGTTGATGGCACAGGGCGTGGCGGCGGTCTTCGTGGGCGTGGGACCGGGCGCTGCCTGTACCACGCGCGAAGTGCTAGGCATCGGCGTGCCGCAGGTCACGGCCGTCGCCGACGTGGCCGCGGCGCGCGACGCGTTCTTCGATGACACGGGTCGCTACGTATCGGTGGTGGCCGACGGCGGCATGCGGCGAGGTGGCGAGCTGGCCAAGGCCGTGGCTGCCGGCGCCGATCTCCTGATGCTGGGTTCGCCCCTGGCGCGTGCGTCAGAGGCGCCGGGCCGTGGCACGAACTGGGGCATGGCCGCGCCCTCGCCGACGTTGCCGCGCGGCACGCGCATCCGGGTCGGGACGGCGGGCACCATGGAGCGGATCCTGTTCGGGCCTGCGTCCGTGGCGGATGGTTCGGAGAACCTGATGGGCGCGCTGCGTCAATCGATGGCGGCGCTCGGAGCGCGGGACCTGCGCGCGATGCAGCTCGTGGAGATCGTGCACGCGCCGTCCGTCGCGTCTGAGGGCAAGTCCTGGCAGCGAGGTCCCTGACCGAGATCCCCACCCGGGCCGGCCGCGGCCCCAGGGCCGCGACTCCAGCCTGACAGACTACCGACCGCGGCCGCAGCCGCCGAGCGGATCGACGCGTCGCCGG
>JBBJNS010000138.1:0-4778 GCA_037720745.1 Candidatus Limnocylindrales bacterium | reverse complement strand
TGCCGTTGCCGCGCACCGGGCCGTCCAGGCGCTGCAGGTTGCAGTTGATGACGAAGGTCAGGTTGTCCAGCCCCTCGCGGGCGGCGATGGAGATGGAGCCCAGAGACTCCGGCTCGTCGGTCTCGCCGTCGCCAAGGTAGGCCCACACGTGGTTCTGGCTGGTGTCCTTGATGCCGCGGGCATGCAGGTAGCGGTTGAAGCGGGCCTGGTAGATGGCCGACAGCGGACCCAGGCCCATCGACACGGTGGGGAACTCCCAGAAATCAGGCATCAGGCGCGGGTGCGGGTAGGAGCTGAGCCCCTTGCCCGAGACCTCTCGGCGGAAAGCGTCGAGTTGCTCTTCGCTGAGGCGCCCCTCCAGGAAGGCGCGGGCATAGATGCCGGGCGCGGCGTGACCCTGGAAGTAGACGTGGTCGCCCATGCCCGTGGCGTCCTTGCCACGGAAGAAGTGGTTGAAGCCGACCTCATAGAGCGTGGCCGCGGAGGCATACGTGGCCAGGTGACCGCCGATGCCCGCCGACGTGGTGTTGGCCCGCAGCACCATGGCCACGGCATTCCAGCGCACCATGCGCCGGATGCGCAGCTCCATCTCCTCGTCGCCGGGGAAGGGCGGCTCCTGCTCCGGCGAGATGGTGTTGATGTAGCGCGTCTGGGTCAGCGCCGGGAGGCCGATGTTGCGCTGCCGCGCCCGCTTCAGCAGGCGATAGAGGATGAACCGCGCCCTATCTGGCCCCGCCGTGTCCACCACCGAATCGAGCGAGTCGGTCCAGTCCTCGGTCTCGGTCGGGTCGCGGTCCGGGAGATGTCGTTTGAACTCGCCGTACTGATCGAAGGTCACGATGCCAAGTGTAGGCGGGCATCGGCCGCTCTGCCGCCGCGTGGGCCGGTGCGGCCGTAGACCTCGTGCCGCTAGTCGATGACGATGACGAAGCTGCCGCCCCAGGTCCCGTAGTCATTGCTGGTGATGCCGTTCGCCTCGGAACCCTCGTAGCTCTCCGGGTCTCAGGGAGCCATCTCGACGACGGCCTGGACGATGCAGTGGTCGCTCCCGCGGGGCGTGCAATCCGTGCTGATCCGCAGGGGAGTGACGCCCGGTCCGGCCAGCAGGTGGTCGATGCGCAAGAGTCCCAAGGGCAGCCATTCGAGGCGGTCGGGGCGCCAGGTGCTGCCCGGTCCCAGGCCGACCGCGGCGTGCACGTCGATCAAACCCGTCGCCAGCTCCGCGAAAGCTGGTTCGCGGACGGTCGTGTTGAAGTCGCCCACCAGGAGAAGCGGCTCACCGTCCACCAGGAGCGGGTCCACAAGCTCGGCGCGAAGGCGCCTGATGGCGGCATCGCGATCGACCGGCTGGTAGTCGACCGGGATGGGCAGCGGAGCGAGCGTCTCGATGGCACCGGGGAGCGGGTGGGAGTTGACGACCGTCAGGCTACGGCCGTCCCCCATGTCGAGACGCGCCCACACGGTGTGGGGATCCTCGCGCCAACCCTCCTCCACGATGGGGTACGCACTCAGCAGACCCATCCCGAAGGTCCCGCCGTGGGGCTGCAGGACTCGATAGGGGTAACGCGCAGCGAGCGTCGTATCGGCCTCGATCCGTGCGGCGTCGTCGATGCGAAGTTCCTGGATGGCGACGACGTCCGACCCCGACGCCCGGAGCACGGCCAATAGCGCCTCCGTTGGCGGGCCATCCAGCGCCTGGCGGTTCCAGCTCATGACCGACACCTGCGTCGCATCCGAGGACTCGCTGGCAGGCAGGGAGACCATGCCCGGCACGAAGCGCACCAGCCCCACGACCACCAGCACGGCCAGCGCAAGACGCAGCACCCCGCGCGACCGACGGATCCGTGGCGGTCGTCCGATGAGCACGAGCGGCATCAGGAGGAGGGCGGCCAGGAATAGGTGCGGCGCCAAGAGCTGGCCGATGGCCAGCAGACCGTTGCGCTGCGGCATCAGCACCTGCTGAAGGGACAGCACGAGCAGCGCAACGGGATACGCGGCCGCGAGCCAGATGGCGGCGCTGCCGAGACTGTGGCGGGACATGGCCGCTGACGGTAGCGTGCCACGCCGCCATGTGGGCGACGGCGCGTCGTATCCTGACTGGCATGGCACGATCACAGACGCACGACGACCCGCTGATCCCTCGCCCCGGCACACGGCTCAAGGGCCTGGGCCTGGGCATAGACGTGGGTGGCACCGGCGTCAAGGCCGCCCTGGTCGACCTGGCCACCGGCACACTGGCCTCGGATCGTGTGCGGGAGAAAACGCCGCAACCGGCCACCCCCGAGGCCGTGACCGCGACCGTCGCATCCGTCGTGGCCCAGGTCCTCGACGGCGAGACCGTTCCGGACGATCTGCCGGTCGGTTGCGGCCTGCCGGGTGTGGTCACGGAAGGGATCCTGCGGACCGCCGCCAATATCGACAAGTCGTGGGAGGGCGTCTCCGTGGAGGGGATCGTCGGCGAAGCCCTGGGACGGCGGGTGCTGGCCATCAACGATGCCGACGCGGCTGGCCTCGCCGAGCTGGCCTACGGCGCGGCCGAAGGGGTGTCAGGGACGGTCCTGCTGCTGACCATCGGCACCGGTATCGGCTCGGCGCTCTTCATCGACGGCGGCCTCGTCCCCAACACCGAGTTCGGCCACTTGGAGTTCCATGGCAAGGATGCGGAGTTGCGGGTGAGCGGCGCGGCACGCAGTCGACGCGGGCTCGGCTGGAAGCGCTGGGCGCGAGAGTTCGATGAGTATCTGGACCGCCTAGAGCTGTACTTCTGGCCCGACCTGATCATCCTGGGTGGCGGCGTGAGCAAGGACATGGCCAAGTACGAGCACCTGCTGACCACGCGCGCGCCGGTCAAGGCTGCCGAGCTCTTGAATGTGGCCGGCATAGTCGGTGCCGCTTACGCCGGGGCAGCGTCCTTCGGGGTGGCGAAAGCGAAGCCGAAGGCGACGGCGCGGCGCCCCCGGAAGAGTGCGGTCGCTTCCGCGAAGCGCAGCTAGGTGAAGTGACACTCGGAGCAGCCCGGCTTCGCTGATGCAGCTGCACCTCCTCGACGCCACCTACGAACTCTTCCGCTCTCACTTCGGCCGGCCGCCCCACGCCGATCCGGCCGGTGTGGCCGTGGGCGCGACGGTCGGGCTGGTCGAGAGCACCCTCTCCCTGCTGCGCGAGGACGGCGTGACCCACCTGGGCGCCGCGTCCGACCACGTCATCCGCTCCTGGCGCAACGACCGCTATCCCGGTTACAAGACGGACGCCGGTATGCCGCCAGAGCTGCTGGCCCAGTTTCCGCTGGCGGAGGAAGCGCTGGAATCGATCGGCGTGGTGGTCTGGCGCATGGTCGACTTCGAGGCCGACGATGCGCTGGGTGCGGCGGCGGCGCGCTGGGCGGACGAGCCGGAGGTCGAGCGGGTCGTCGTTCTCACACCGGACAAGGACATGGCCCAGTGCGTGCGCGAGGACGGCCGCGTGCAGTGCTACGACCGACGGAAGCGCGCTTTCATGGACGCGGATGGCGTGCGCGCCAAGTTCGGCGTCAGCCCGGCCAGCATCCCCGACTACCTGGCCTTGGTGGGCGACTCGTCGGACGGCTATCCCGGCCTGCCGGGCTGGGGCGCCAAGTCGGCTGCCGCGGTCCTCACCAGATATCCGCACCTGGAGGAGATCCCCCACTCGGTTCGTGGCTGGGATCTGAGCGTGCGCGGCGGGGCGATGCTCGCCCAGGTGCTGCGCGAACGCTGGGAGGAGGCACTGTTATTCAGGGAGCTGGCCACGCTGCGCCTGGATGCGCCGCTCCCGCAGCGATCGCCCGCCGAGCTGGAGTGGCGTGGCGTGCCGCGCGCGCCGTTCGAGGCGATGGTGGAGCATCTAGGGGCGCCGAAGCTGATGGACCGCGCCCACCGCTGGGCGGCAGAGGGCTAGTGTCCGCGACTCATGGAACGCGATCCGATGATCCGCTGGCTGCTCCGCGCCGAGGGCGTCGCGGTGTTCGTGCTCGGCGCGGCGCTCTATGCCGGTGCCGGAGGAGAGCTGCTCCTGCTCATCCCGCTGCTATTCGTGCCGGACCTCTCCATGCTGGGCTATCTCGGCGGGCCGCGGCTCGGCGCGGTCACCTACAATCTCGGGCACACCATCGTGCTGCCTGTCGTCCTGGCGCTCGCTGGATGGTGGCTGGGGCAGCCGCTGCTGCTCATGGCTGCCGGTGTCACTGGCGCGCACATCGGCATGGACCGAGCGCTTGGCTACGGCCTGAAGTACCCGACTTCGTTCCAGGACACGCACCTGGGACGGATCGGCAAGCGGCGGGACGAAGCCGCTCGGCCGGCCGCCTGGCCGGTCGCCTGACCGCAGCGCTTGTCTCGGCGCTCAGCCGAAGCGGGCGACTTCTTTCTCGATATCGAGCGGCGCGATGATGCCGCGGTTCTCGTACTCGCCCCACTGCTCGCGGGGCACCATCCACATGATCTCGAACTCGTTCCGGTCGGGGTCGCGCCCGTAGAGCGACTTGGTGGCGCCGTGGTCGCTGGCGCCGGTCAGCGCACGCAGCTCCGAGAGGACGTGAGCGGAGGCGGCGAGGTCATGGATGCTCGGCACCTCCCAGGCCAGGTGGTAGAGACCGGTCGACCCACGCGGCGGACGCGGCGCCTCCGGACCTACTGCCAGCAGGCCCAGATCATGGTGATTGGTCGAGCCGGCTGCCCGAAGGAAGGCCATCATGCCGCCCTCTCGGGCGATCTCCCGGACGCCGAAGGCGCGCTGGTAGAAGTCGACCGAGCGGTCGAGCG
>JBBJNS010000031.1:0-17313 GCA_037720745.1 Candidatus Limnocylindrales bacterium | reverse complement strand
AGTCGGCTCCATCCATCGAGAAGGAGTCTACCCGCCGCAGACACGGAGCGCGAAGGGCGCAGGGATATACTCCCGGTCGGTATCAGGCGACCGTCCCGCGGGAACCGGACCGACGGAATGGGAGGGCATGGTGCCCACGGATGAGGCACGGTCGGGGAGCGGCGGACGCGCCCAAGGCACGCGCGCCGCTGGTCGCGACTCAGCGGGCGCCACGGGGGCCGCCACCGCAGGCAGCATGGCGGGTGGCGAGACACCGTCGGGCCGGACGCGCTCCGAACGCGGCCATTCGTACACCAAGGATCGGGCACAGCTCCTGCGCCGGCTTTCTCGCCTGGAGGGCCAGGTGCGTGGTGTAGCACGGATGATCGAGCGCGACGAATACTGCATCGACATCCTCCAGCAGACGTCGGCCCTGCGCGCGGCCCTGGATGCCATCTCGCTGATGGTCATGGAGGATCATGTGGCGGGCTGTCTGGCCACGGCCGTCAAGACCGGCGACGCAGAGGCCTATACGGAAGAGGTCATGGAGGTCGTACGGCGGAGCATGGGCCGTCCCGTCCGCACCAGCCGCCCATCGTCGGACTGAGCCGGACGGTTATCCACGGATCCGCGCGCTGACTCGCACCTCGTGGATAAACCCCTTGACCGCACCTCCCGACCTCCCCGACAGTCCCGATCTGCACCGCTTCGCCCTTGACCGGCGGAGCGCCCGAGTACGGTAACGTCCACCGTCCGGCGGCTCGGAGACATCCGGCCACGAGGACCAGCGGCGGACGGAAAACCGAAAGGTCGTGGTGGCAGACAGGTCTCGGCGTCGGGAGCGGGATGTGGCCCGCCGCGCGTCCCGTGATCCGATCGGCGGGTCGGGCGACGTGGACCCACCGCTCCCGATGCGAGCCCCGTTGCCCACCGATCACCACGCCCTGCCGCCGCTCGATCCGATCTTCGGTGCCACCCTGGAGGCCGGTCTTACCGACCTGGGACTGAGCCTCACGTCCGGCGTCCGCGCCGCCATCGAGGCGCAGGCCCGTCTCCTGCTTGCCTGGAGCGGCTCGGTCAACCTGTCAGCACACCGCACGCCGGAACGCATCGCACGCGAGCACGTCATCGACTCCCTCACCGCCCTGCCGCTGCTGGAGGGTACGGGCAGCCTTCTCGATCTGGGCAGCGGAGCCGGCTACCCAGGCCTGCCGCTGGCCGTGGCGGCCCCCATGCAGCGCGTCGCGCTGGTCGACTCGATCGGCAAGAAGGCACGCTTCCTGGCGGTCGCCTGGGCGGCTGCCCGGAGCGAGCTGGTCGACCGTGGCCTGCCAGGGCCAGACGTGGCTGTCCTCGATGCGCGAGCGGAGGATCTGGCGCGTGACGATGCACACCGCGCTGGCTGGGATGTCGTGACGGCGCGGGCCGTGGCGCCCCTGGCGGACCTCGTGGAGATCTGCCTGCCGCTCCTGCGTCTGGGCGGCCAGCTGATCGCCTGGAAGCGCGACGATGGAGCCGGTTCGCTGGAGCGCGAGCTCGGCGCAGCCCGCCTCGCCCTGCGGACCTGCGGAGGCGCCGCGCCCAACGTCCATCGCGTGCCGTTGGCCGGCTTGGAGGACCACCGCCTCGTGGTCATCGCCAAGCAGCGCACCACGCCGGATGAGCTTCCCCGTCCGGTGGCCGAGCGCCGCCGCACGCTGCTACGCTGAGAGGGATGCGCGTCGCGGTCCTCTCGGACATCCACGGCAATCTGCCGGCTCTCGACGCGGTACTGGCCGCACTTGCCCCGTTCGATGAGGTCTGGGTGCTGGGGGACATCGTGGGCTACGGGCCGCAGCCCAATGAAGTGGTCGCGCGCCTGAAGCAGCTCCGCACCAAGGCCGTGCGGGGCAATCACGACGCCGCGGCCATCGGCGCGTTGAGCACCGAGGCCTTCAACGATGACGCGCGGACCGCCGTCGAATGGACCGGCGGCGTACTGACGCCGGCCGCACAGCGCTGGCTGACTGGCCTCCCCGAGCGCAGCTCGACCGGCGATTTCACGCTCGTTCACGGCAGCCCGCGTGACCCGACCTGGGAGTATCTCGTCTCGAGCGCCCTGGCCAGCGCCAACATGCCGGCCTTCGCCACTCCCCACTGCCTGGTGGGCCATACCCATGTGCCCCTCGCCTTCCGCGACGACGCAGCGGGCATGCAGATGCTGGCGCCCGAGCGCGGCATCGCGCTGGAACTGGACGAGCGACGACTCATCCTCAATCCGGGCTCGGTGGGCCAGCCGCGCGACGGCGACCCACGCGCCTGCGGGATGCTCCTGGACACCAGCCACAAGACCGCGACCTGGCAGCGCATCCCGTACCCCATCGCGGAGGTCCAGGCCCGTATGCGCGCAGTCGAGCTGCCCCTCAGGCTCATCGAACGCCTGGCACACGGCTGGTAGGCCCGTGAGCGACGAGCGGCGACCCGTCCGAGGTCGCAAGCCGGGCGACCGGCGCATGAGGATAGAGCGGCCACACGCGGAGTACTTCCGCTATACCGCCTCGGGCAGCCTTATGGCCAAGCCCAAGGCGCACGAGGACCGCCGGCCCCTCGGTCGGGCCATGGCGCGAGCCAGGCGTGTGCTCATCGGCCGGCCCCTGGCTACCGCCGAGGAGATCGGTGAGCGGCTTTCCAAGGCCAAGGCGCTGGCCATCTTCAGCTCGGATGCCATCTCCTCCAGTGCCTACGCGACGGAGGAGATCCTGCGCGTGCTGGTGCTCGGCGGCCTGGCCGCCCTGACCCTGAGCGTGCCCGTCAGCATCGGCATCGCCCTGCTCCTGACGATGGTGGCCATCAGCTACCGGCAGATCTGCATCGCGTATCCGAACGGCGGCGGTTCCTACTCCGTAGCCAAGGCCAATCTGGGTCGGATGGCCTCCCTGGTTGCCGCTTCCGCCCTGCTCATCGACTACACCCTCACGGTCGCGGTATCCATCTCATCAGCCTCTGAGCAGATCGCCTCGGCCTTTCCCGAGTTGCATGCCTGGAAGGTGCTCATCGGCGTGGTCGCCATCGCGCTGGTCACCCTGGGCAACCTGCGCGGCTTGCGCGAGTCGGGAAACATCTTCGCGCTGCCCACCTACCTGTTCATCGGCAGCGCCCTGCTGATGATCGGCATGGGCGTCTTCCGCATCGTGGTCGAGGGGCAGCCGGCAGTGGCTCCCGCTATCCAGGACGTGGGTGGCACGCTGGAGGCGGTGGGGCTACTGCTGGTGCTGCGCGCCTTCGCCTCCGGTTCGGTAGCCCTCACGGGCACGGAGGCCATCGCCACGGGCGTGCCCGCTTTCAAGCCACCCGAGCCTCGCAACGCGGCGACCACGCTCGTGGTGATGGCCGGCATGTTGGGCATCCTTTTCGTGGGCATCACCTTCTTGGCCAGCCACTTCGGGGTGCTGCCCAACGAAGAGCAGACGGTGGTGGCCCAGGTCGCCGCCCAGATCTACGGGGCGGGGTCGGTGGCCTTTTACCTCTTCACCGCCTTCACGGCGCTGCTGCTCTTCCTGGCCGCCAATACCGCCTTTGCGGCCTTCCCGCGACTGGGTGCGGTGCTGGCCGAGGATGGCTTCTTCCCCCGTCAGTTCGCCTATCGGGGCGACCGCCTCGCGTTCACTACGGGCATCGTGCTGCTGGGCGTCGTGGCCGCGCTCCTCGTGGTGCTCTTCGGAGCCGACACGCACGCGCTCATCCCGCTCTATGCGGTGGGCGTCTTCATCGACTTCACCATCAGCCAGTCGGGCATGGTCCGTCACTGGCTGAGCACGCGTGAGCGTGGTTGGCAGTACCGCCTGGCGATCAACGCCTCGGGCGCCATCCTGACCGGCGTGGTAGCCGTCGTGGTGACCACGGTCAAGGCGCCCACCTCGCTGGTGATCATCCTGCTCATCCCAGCCATCGCGGGGCTGATGCTATTCATCCGCCGGGAATACGACACGGTCAGCCGCGAGCTGGCAATGCGGCCGGAGCAGATCATCGGACCGCCCCAGCGACGCGAGCGCGTGGTGGTGCCCGTGCCCGGACTCTCGCGGGCTGTAGTCCAAGCCGTCAACTTCGGCCGTTCGCTGGCGGACGACGTACGCGCTGTTCACGTGAGTGCCGATCCAGAGGAAGCTGCTGCCCTGCGCGAGAACTGGGAGCGCCAGCTGCCCGGCGTCCCGCTGGTCATCGTCGAGTCGCCCTACCGCTCGCTGGTGCTGCCCTTTCTGTCCTACCTCGACGTGATGATGCCGGCCGAGCCGGATCTGATCACCCTCATCGTGCTGCCCGAGTACGTGCCCCGCCACTGGTGGGACAGGATCCTCTATAACCAGACCACGAACCGCCTGCGCAGGGCACTCATCGGCAGGCCCGACACGGTCGTGGCGACCGTGCCGTACCGCCGCGAGGAAGAGATGGCCGGCGACCGACCTCCGCCCGTCGACCGCTAGTACTGGACCTCCGGCCGCGCCTCGCGGAGCCTCGATGGTACGCTTCCGCCGATGCCCCAGACCGCCCTTCCGCCGCTCTACTCGCGTGCTGTCCTGGGCCTCAACGGTGGCCCCACCGACGGACTGGTGGTACGCCTTGGTTGCGAGCTGGCCCGTGGTCGCGCGATGGAGCTCATCGCCCTCCACGTCATCGAGGTCGACTGGCGCCACGACCTGTCGGAGGATCTGGCCAGCAGCAACGCAACGGCATCGGCGGTGCTCGATCTGGCCGAGAACATCGCGGAGCAGAACAAGGTGACGCTGCGCACGGGACTCCTCCAGGCGCGCGAAGTGGGCGCTGCGCTGGTGGACGAGGCGGCCGAGCTGGCGGCGGACGTGATGATCGTGGGCCTGCCCTACCGGCAGCGCTTCGGCGGCGACTTCGCCATCGGCGATGTCATCCCCTACGTCTTCCAGAACGCATCCTGCACCGTGCTCGTGGCGCGGGAATCGGTCGGCGATGGCAGCGGACGCCGGGCCGATCGATCGGCCATCAGCTTCGGCCGAGCGTCGTGAACGAGAGGAGAAGCACCTAGATGCGAGCGTTCATCGCGGGCTGCGGCCGGACCGGCGCCGGGCTCGCCGAGCAGCTGGCAAGAGCCGGTCACGAGGTGACCATCATCGACACCAACTCGGAGGCCTTCAACCGTCTGGACCACGGATTCCCCGGCCGCGCGCTGCGCGCCGACGTGACTGACGAGGATCAACTGCGTCGCGCCGGCGCCGAGGGAGTCGACCTGTTCTTCGCCCTGACCGAAGGCGACAACCGGAACATCCTGGCCGCCCAGTCCGCCACGGAGAGCCTGGGCATCGAGCGGGTGGTGGCCAAGGTCAATGATCCCGTACGGGCCGAGGCCTACCGCGCGCTGGGCATCGCCACCCTCTGCCGCACGCGCATCCTGGCCGATGCCCTGGCGACTTGGAGCGGTCTGCCCCACGACCCCGGCGCCGAAGGGGTCGCCCCCGCCACGGGCCATCATCGCGAGCACGCCGACATGACGGCCGATGCGTCCCTCACTGTCGGGGGGCGCTGACCGTGTACGTGATCGTCGTGGGTGGCGGCAAGGTGGGCTACTACCTGACCAAGGAGCTGCTGGCTGCCGGCCATGAGCTGGTGCTGCTGGAGAAGGACGGTCGCCGCGCCAGGCAGATAGCCGACGAGGTGGGCAGCATCGTGCTGCAGCGCGACGGATGCGAGGGCAAGCACCTCGAGGAGGCCGGCGCCAAGCGGGCCGCCATCGTGGCCGCCGTTACCGGGGACGACGAGGACAACCTGGTCGTGTGCCAGATGGCCAAGCACCACTTCGACGTGCCGCGGACCATCGCGCGCGTCAACAACCCGCAAAATGAGTCGCTCTTCCGCCACCTTGGCGTGGACGACATCATCAGCCCCACGCGCATGGCCCTGGCGGCCATCGAGCAGGACATCCCGGTGCACGAGCTCCTCCATCTGGCGCAGCTGCCGGGTGGACGACTGGAACTCATCGAGGCACGGATCACCGAGGATTCCCCCGCCGCAGGCCGCCGAGCCGCGGACCTTTCTCTTCCTGAAGCGTGCTCCCTCTTCGCCATCATCCGGGACGGCAACGCGCAGGTCATCCGCTCCGACACGTCGCTGCAGGTGGGTGACACGGTGCTGGCCATCTCACGCACCGAGTCGGAGACCCAGCTGCACGACGCGCTCATCGGCGCTGCCGACGGCGCGGACGCCGACTGACCTCCGCCCCTCCGGTGCAGGCGCCCGCGCCCAGGGTCCTGACGCGCGCGCTCATGGCCTGGGGGATGGGCCACCTGACCCTGGGCGATCGACGGGGTTGGTCGCTGCTCGTGTTGCAGGTCGCCTGGCTCGTCACACTCATGGCATCCGCCCTGGCCTGGTTGGGCTCGGACCGCTGGCTGTTGGTCTTCGGGCTGGCCTCCGGCTATCTGGCCGTCTGGACGCTGCAAGCGGTCCACGCCTATCGTCGAGCGGTGCAGGCGGGAGCGCCGGCCGAGGGCGCCCCGCGCATCCTGCTCATCGCGCCCATCTCCGTCGTGATCATCACGCTGATCTTCCTGATCGGCGGTCGGGTGTCCACGCCTGGCGCCACCTTCGAGCGATACGTCCATGCCTGGACGGCGGGCGATGCCGCCACGGCCGCCTCGCTCTTTGCTGAGCCGGTCTCTGAGGACGAGCTGGTCCACGCCTGGCGCATCGACGGGGAACGCCTCGCCGCCCGCCTGGCGGACACGGTCGGCTCCGGCCCTGTGGGCACGACGCTCCCCGGATCCGAGCTTTCGTTGGGATCCATCCGCTTCGAGTACCCACCCGATGCCTCCAGCGACCCGCTGCGCACCAATGTCGACCTGTTGATCGTGGAGGACGTGCGCATCCGCTCCACCGTGCTGGGCATCTTTCCGGCGACGGTGCAGGAGACGCGCGTCGTGGCGCGTGCCGGGCGCGCCACACTGCGGCGCGAAGCAGTGGGGCCCCCGCTGCCGCTCCTCCCAGCGGCGGGCGTGTGGCGCATCGAGCGCATCGAGATCGACTGAGCGACTCCCAGGAAATGTGCGCTTTCTGGCACCAAGAGGCTTGACAACGTCATTGTCAAGGTACTAGCCTGACGCAGTGACCACTCGAACCGCCGACCGCGACCGCCTGGGGCGTGACCCCGGCCGGCCGGTCTATGTCATCAGCGTGGCCGCGGAGCTGGTGCGGGTACACCCCCGCACCCTCCGCATCTACGAGTACGAGGGACTGGTCTGTCCCGCTCGAACCCCATCCAACATCCGGCTCTACTCCGAGAACGATGTCCGGCGGGTCCTCTGGATCCGCCATCTGACCCAGAGGCTGGGCGTGAACCTTGCCGGGGTACGCGTCTTGTTCGCCCTCGAGGAACGCTTGGGCATGCGCATCCTCGAGACGCTCTACGCCGAACGTCCTATGGAGGACGAAGACGTGGAAGCTGACGCCGGAACCAAAGTCAAGACGAAGCCGACGGCCGCCGCTGCTGCGGAACCGGCGTGACCCCCGACCAAGGAGACCCCATGGCTGCCACCAAGACACCTCGCAAGCCGGCCGCGCCGAAGTCGACTCCCACCATCCAGCTGCTGCCGCTCGTGGCGCTGCGTGAGACGGTCATCTTCCCGGAGATGATCGTGCCCCTCCAGGTTGGCCGCGACAAGTCCGTCCAGGCGCTCAACCGCGCCGTGGCGGAGGAGACGCCCATCGCGCTGGTGACCCAGCGACAGGCCGATCGCGAGGACATCACGGACCCTTCGGAGCTGTACTCCGTGGGCACCCTGGCCAAGATCGCCCAGGTCGTCCAGTTGCCGGACGGCACCGTGCGCGCCATCGTGCAGGGCCAACAGCGCCTTCGCCTGCTGGGCTTCGAGTCGGTCGACCCCTACATCCGTGCGCGGGTGGAGCTGGTCGAGGATGAGAGCACCAGCGGCATCGAGGTCAAAGCCCTGGTCCGCAGCGTGCAAAGCCAGATCGAGCAGTACGTCCAGTCCGGTGCCCCGGTGCCGCCCGAGGCGGCCGTGGCTGCGCGCAACATCACCGAGCCGGGCCTGCTCGCTGACATGGTGGCCTACAGCCCGGACATGTCCACCGAGCAGCGTCAGGAGCTTCTCGAGACCATCGACGTGATGGAGCGGCTCAAGCTGGTGTCGGGCTTCCTGGCTCAGCAGATCGAGATCCTGGAGCTGAAGGGTCGCATCCAGTCCGAAGTCAAGTCGGAGATGGACAAGACCCAGCGCGAGTACATCCTGCGCGAGCAGCTCAAGGCCATCCAGCGCGAGCTGGGCGAGGATGACCCGCAGCAGGCGGAGATCAACGAGCTGCGCGACAAGGTCGAGCAGGTCGGCATGCCGGAGGAGATCAAGGCGCGGGCGATCAAGGAGATCGACCGCATGAGCCGCATCCCCTCGGCCTCTCCCGAGGTGGGCGTCATCCGCACCTACGTGGACTGGCTCGCGTCCCTCCCCTGGGACCTCTCCACGGACGACAACCTGGACATCCGCGAGGCGGCGCGCATCCTGGATGAGGATCATCACGGCCTGGAGAAGGTCAAGGAGCGCATCCTGGAGTACCTCTCCGTGCGCACCCTGGCGGACACCATCCGCAGCCCCATCCTGGCCTTCGTGGGGCCTCCCGGCGTAGGCAAGACCTCGCTGGGCAAGAGCGTGGCGCGTGCCATGAACCGCAAGTTCGTGCGCATGAGCCTGGGCGGCATCCACGACGAGGCGGAGATCCGCGGCCACCGCCGCACCTACATCGGCGCGCTGCCCGGACGGATCATCCAGAACATCAAGACGGCCGGTTCCAACAACCCCGTGTTCATGCTCGACGAGGTCGACAAGATCGGCATGGACTTCCGCGGCGATCCGAGCTCGGCGCTGCTGGAGGTGCTCGACCCGGAGCAGAACAACAGCTTCCAGGACAACTACCTCGAAGTGCCCTTCGACCTCTCCAAGGTGCTCTTCATCGCCACCGCCAACCTGCTCGACCCCATCCCGCCCGCCCTG
The DNA here is from genome assembly GCA_037720745.1 of Candidatus Limnocylindrales bacterium. GTDB lineage: Bacteria > Chloroflexota > Limnocylindria > Limnocylindrales > CSP1-4 > Palsa-1032. Next base: position 8,326 of record JBBJNS010000031.1, on the reverse strand, counting down.
CGCGACCGCATGGAGGTCATCCAGCTGCCCGGCTACACCCAGTCGGAGAAGACGGAGATCGGCAAGCGGTTCCTCATCCCCAAGCAGATGGAGAACCACGGGCTCAAGCCCAAGCACATCGACCTGACCGACGAGGCGCTCATCACGCTGGTGCAGAGCTACACCAAGGAAGCCGGCGTGCGCAATATCGAGCGCGAGATCGCCGGGGTCATGCGCAAGGTCGCCCGCCAGGTGGCCGAGGGCCGCAAGCGCAAGACCGTGGTCAACGACAAGAAGCTGCTGGAGTACCTAGGGCCGCCGCGCTTCGAGTACGGCGAGCTGGAGGTCGAGGACCAGACCGGAGCCGCGACGGGGCTCGTGGTCACCGAGGTCGGTGGCGACGTGGTCGCCGTGGAGGTCACGCGCATGGAGGGCAAGGAGGACTTCATCCTCACCGGCCAGCTGGGCGACGTGATGAAGGAGTCTGCCCGAGCGGCCCTCTCCTGGATGCGTGCCAACGCCACTGCGCTGGGCATCACGCGGGAGACCTTCGAGAAGAACACCCTGCACATCCACGTGCCGGCCGGCGCCATCCCCAAGGACGGGCCCTCAGCGGGCATCACCATGGCCACGGCCATGGTCAGCGCCCTGACCGGCAGTCCGGTCCGCAAGGACATCGCCATGACCGGTGAGATCACCCTTCGCGGGCGTGTCCTGCCCATCGGTGGGCTCAAGAGCAAGATCCTGGCGGCACACCTGGCTGGTGCCAAGGCCGTGATCCTGCCGCTCAAGAACGAGAAGGATCTCCGGGATGTGCCTGACGAGATCCGCAAGCAGATGAAGCTGATCCTGGTCGACACCATGGATCAGGTCCTGGACAACGCGCTCCGGAAGCGCCCGGTCGCGCTCAAGGCGCCCAAGGCGGAGATCATCGAACCGGGCGAGCAGCTGGAAGACCACCCTGCTGCGCCTGACAAGGTCCGACGCGGCTTCCCGGGGGCGGATCAGCCGCCCGCGGTGGCCGGGCCAGAGTCGGCGGCGGCCGGGCCGGCGCGGGTCTCCAGCGAGGCACGGGTCGGGCCCACCCCCCGTGGGGTAGGCCCGGCCACTCCCTGGACCGAGCCATGGAGTACAAGGACTACTACTCGACGTTGGGCGTGCCTCGGACGGCCACGCCCGCACAGATCAAGAAGGCCTTCCGGTCGCTCGCCCGCAAGCACCACCCAGACGTAAACAAGGGTGACGCCGTGGCCGAGCGGCGCTTCAAGGAGATCACGGAGGCCAACGAGGTCCTGGCCGATCCCGAGAAGAAGAAGCTCTACGACCAGTTGGGTGCGGACTGGGAGAGCTATCAGCGGGCCGGTGCCGCGGGGGCGGCCAGTGGCGGGGCACGTGGCGCCGGAGGTCGCGGGACGGGCGATCCGTTCGCCGGGTTCGGCGGTTTCGCGGGCGGACGCTCACCGGGTGGCGGCGCTGCGGGAGGACCTGGCGGCGTCCGCTTCGAGTTCCACGGCGATTCGGAGGACCTGGCCGGCTTCTCCGACTTCTTCCGCACCTTCTTCGCCGGTGGCGCTCCGCCGGGCGGGGGCGGCTCCGCGAGCGCCGCGGGCGCCGGTCCGAGTCGCGGCGGTCGCGTCTCGGGCGCCCAAGAGGCGTCTTTGGAGGAGATGCTGGCCGGATTCCGTGGCGGCGGCTTCGAGGTAGATGGCCATCGACCCTCGCTGCCCCGCCACGATGCGGAGGCCGAGGCAGAGATCAGCTTGGAGGAAGCGTTCCACGGGACCGAGCGTCGCGTGGAGATCGAGGGCCGCCGCCTGGACATCCGCATCCCGCCCGGGGTGGACACTGGGCGTCGGATCCGACTTTCGGGCAAGGCCGGCAGCGGCCCGGGCGCCGGCGACCTGTACCTGCGCGTCAAGGTCCAACCGCATCCCACCTTCACCCGGTCCGGCACGGAGCTGCGGCGCGAGCTGCGCATCACTTTGGGTGAGGCACTCTTCGGCGGCGAGGTGCCGGTCCAAACACTCAAGGGCCGCGTCCTCCTCAACATCCCCCCCGGCACGCAAAGCGGCCGTGTATTCCGGCTGAAGAGTCAGGGCATGCCGGCCTTCGGTGCGTCCGAGGCAGATGCATCCGCCGGCGACATGCTCGTCACCATCCGCGTGATCCTGCCCACCCTCGACGAGGGAGCGCAGGAGGCAGGCCGCCACTTCGTGGAACTTGCCCGCCAGCCCGACCCACGCGGGTAGCTCCGACCTCGCAGCTGAGCCACGGGCCTCATGGGCTCAGACGAACCGCTGATCCCAATACTCCTTTAGCTGCGCCGAGGGAATCTCCTGCGAGGAGTTTCCGCTGCGGACGTAGAAGCGTTCTGCAGCCTGGCCATCTTTGCCGACGGTTCGCAGGACAGGGGAGCCGTCGCGGGCCTGACCACCACGCGGCAAATCAACGCATCTCCCAACTGCGGGAATGTGACCGATACGTTTCTAGCGACGAAGCCGGCGCCGACAGCCTGACTCAGCAGGTTCCGCAGGTGCAACTCAAAGCCGTCGCGGTCGACATCGCCTAGCGCGACATAGTCATGGTCGAGCCCCACGACGTCGCCATCGTCGTTCACCCCTATCAGCAGCGAACCCCCTTGCGAGTTTCGCGAACGCCACCACAGCTTTCAGCACGGCAGCTTCCAGCTGCTTGTTGACGACTTGGTGGGTAAGGTCCCATCGCAGGGTCGACTTGAACTCGAGCTCAGCGCTCTCGCCTTCGGCGACTTCCTGCTCCAGTGTGACGGGAACAACTACGTCAGCGGTTCTGGTAATACCATCCAAGTACCTATTGAGATGATTGGCCAGCAACTCACGGCGTACCCTGAGGAAGTCCTCGTACCTATCCATCTGCCAAAGCTCGGGGTCAGTCGGTACGCATTGTAGGTCGAGCGCCATCGGGAATCGCTTCTCCACGCCAGCGAGAAGTCAGCGGCCTCAGTGTCCGACTTAGCCCGGTCAAGCCGAGCTGCTATCCGCGGGCTGGGCCGCCGCGTGACGTCTCGCCGGTAGGCGGCCGACCCGTCAGGGCATGAGTAGTCGGATGCCGGCTTCGTTCGGCGAAACGAGCGCGTTGGTGCGCACCAGCTCGGCCTCCGCGGTCTTGCGACCTAGAAGTCGCTCCGGGCGGTGTATCGGCGGGCGAAGTCGAGGGTCGCGGCGAGACCGGCGAAGTTCCTAGTGTGGGTCACGCCGCGGAGGGCCGCCAGGTAGTTGTTCCGATACACGGTCGGGATGGTGATCCGGACCTCAGCTCGGGCCACCAGCTCGCTGTTCATCATCAGCCGCGCCACGCGCCCGTTGCCATCGGCGAACGGGTTGACCGCCCGCTCCCGGCCGAGGGCTAGTGCGATCCGCCGCGCGTGGTCACGAATGGCGTTGAGGCGCTCGACGCCCGCCGTGTCCAGGAGCTCAGCGATCCAGCGTTCGATCTCGTCCGTCGTGAGGTATCGCTCGCCTCGGCTGGCGAGGTTGTCGAGCAGGCCTCGCGCCGGCGAGCTCAGCAGGGTGCCGTCGCCGAGCTCCGTCTCGCCGTCGATCCCTGTCGGGCCGGGTCTCGGGATGATGGTCAGACCCGGTAGCGCCAAGGGTCGCTGCCGGGTGTGCACGATATAGAGGCGGCCGGCGCCATCGGGCTTGGTGCTCCGCGCGGAGCGGTCTGCGAGGATGGCTCCGGGCATCTCGTGGGCCAGGATCTCGCGCCAGTGTCGTTGGGCGACGGCGGCCAGGGAACCGAGGCGGATGCCGGTATAGATGCCACGGGCCAGACGCCGGATAGAGCCCGCTCGAGCTGTCTGCGACAGGCTCGAACGCGACCGGTCGCCAGCAAAGATCAGATCGGGCTAGCGCTGCTTCTGCCCCATCGACTCGGATGCTCCTTGGCGGGATGACATTGACATGCTGATGGTCAGACATCAGCGCGACAGGTCTGCAAGTCTGGCTAACATCGCCATTCTGATGACTGATCGGCACAATATCAATGAACTGACCAGCCCTCCTCTCGCGAGGCGCCTACCGGCTGCGGATCCAGCGTTCGAGATCGCCTCGATGCACGATGCCGAGCACGAGGATCACTCGGTCCTCGTCGATCATGTCGTACATCACGCGGTGATCGCCTACGCGGAGTCGGTGGAACGAGTCGCTCACGCCGCCGATGGTCTTGACCGCCTTGCCGCCGATCCGACCCTTCTTGCCCGCGTCATCCCCCAACTTCTCCAAAGCTTGCCGGAGCCTCCTCTGGACCTCCGGCGCGAGCTTCCTGAACGCGCGAGTGGCAGATGGAGTGAGTTCGACCGCGAAGGCGGTCAGCCCAGGTCCTTGAGGCTCGTCGTCCGTCCCTTCGCGTAGGCGGCACGGCCCTCCCGACGCATCCGTACGTACTCGTCGGCGTTCGCCAGGACGAGATCCTCCGCTTCATCGACGGGAAGCAACACCGCGGCTGGCCGGCCGCGCTTGGTCACGACATACGCGGCACCGGCCTCGACCTGCTCTATCACGGCCGAGGCGGTCGCCTTGAGTTCCTTGACTCCGATCTCAGCCATCGCAGCGCTCCTTGGTGACTACCTGAGTGACCACCTTAGCACAGCGGCGCTGTGGCTTCCCTGACCGCATCGGGCCGGGCGCTGTTGGACCACCCTGGCTCGCATCTACCGCGGCTGCGTCGGCCTGGCTTCCGCGAACCGCCAGCTCCGGCCTTCGAGGTCGAGGGCGACATATGACGCGAAGCCGTGGCTGGTGATGCCCTGCACGATGGTGGCACCGTGGTTCCGGCTGCGGGCCAGATGGGCCTCGAGGTCGTCCACGAAGACCCATGGCACGTGCGTGGGTCGGCTGTGATCCACGGGTGGGCCGGCCAGCTTCTCGATCATGAGCGAGCAGTTCCCGACGTGGAACTCGATCCAGGGAGGCCCGTGATCGCCTTCGGGAAGCGGGTCCTCCCCGTCGGGAAGGGCATCGGGCGACTCGAAGCCGAAGGCAGCCGCCAGCCAGCGGGCGGCAGCAGCGGGTCGAGCGTAGTGGAGGGTGAGCGCGAAACGGGCAAGATCATGGAGCTCGTGGGAGGCCGTGTCTCGCCTGGCTACCCATGCCCCGAACCACCGCGGGGTCACACGGATGAAGGCGGTGCCCCCCTTGTCCGAACCACCTTCGGGGATGGTCGCCTGGAGCCTGACGAGCGTGCCGCTCTCCGTAGGCTCGAAGCGCACGTCGATCATCACGTCGTCGAGGGAACTCTGCCAGGCGAGATGCTTGCCCGTCTCCCAGGCCGTGATCCGCGCGAGCTCGAGACCTTCACCGGTGCTGCGGTCGTAGACCTCCAGGATCCGGCCGCCGATGCCTGGCTCACAGCGCATGGCCACCAGCTTGCCGGCACCGTAGCTGTTGATCGGCCCGCGTACCCACCACAGGTCCAGCTCGTCGGTGAATGCCGTGAACGCCGTCGCGGGGTCGACTGCCACCTCCACCTCCGACGAGCGGGACCGGGCGTCGCTCACCCCGCGCCTCTCCGTTCGACGTGCCGCTTGAAGGACGCGAGTTGCTCGTCGCCGTGGGCCTGGAGCTCGTCGAGCCACGCCTGAACGGCGACGATCGACTCCGGTCTGAGCCGGAACACCCGGGCGCGCGCGTCCTCAGGTCGACGCTCGTCGGCGACGATCCCTGCGCCGAGGAGCACGCGCAGGTGTCGGCTCATCGTCGGTGCCGACGTGCCTGAAGCCGACGCCAGCTCCCCGGCTCGCCGAGGTCCAGCGCTGAGCAGCTGTACGACGTGCTGGCGCGTGGGGTCGGCCAGCGCCCCGAACAGCAAGGAGACCTGAGTGGTCGTCACGGTGCTAATAGTTGTATCAATGGGGAACTATTGTCAAGAGCCTATGAATCCATGACAGGTGCCGCATTCATCTCACGACGCTGCTGGACTAGGATCGCAGGGTGAGGCCGGTCATGTTCCCAAATGGGACCCAGGTACACGCGGGCGCGCTAGGCGGGCAGCGCATCGTAGTGCCCGACTTCGGACTCTATGTCTACGGGCGCGCGCAACGCCGCCCATCGCGCCTGGGCAGCCTGGTAAACCGCGTCACACGCCGCCCACTCCACGGCGGATCCTGGGCCACTCCGTGGGATGCGGAGTGGATCCATTGGCCGGACTTCGGGGTCCCGGCGGACAGCAAGGCCGCCGGGAGCAGCATCGCCGCGGCGTTCGGGCGTGCTCAACGGGGCGAGGTCGTCGAAGTCTGCTGCTATGGCGGCAAGGGTCGCACGGGCACGATCCTCGCCTGCATGGCTGTTCTCGCAGGCTTCCCGAGCGACCAAGCCGTCCAATGGGTCCGAGCCAACTACTCCCCCAAGGCCGTCGAGCGCGACTCCCAGGCGCGATGGGTGGAATGGTTCGCGTCTCGTGCGGACCCTACGAACGTCCTGCATCCACCTCGGACAGGAACTCCAGCGTGAGCTGGATGAAACGCTTGGGCTGCTCGAGGTGGAGCATGTGTGCTGCGTCGGGGAACTCGACGAGCCGCGCGCCATCCACCAGATCCGCCACGCGTCGTCCGTTGATGACGCCGCCGGGCTCATCGGCGGCCCCGATCATCACCAGGGTCGGCGCGTGAACCTCCCCCAGTCGCCCGCTGGCGAGCGGGTCGAGCGGTTCCGGCTCACCCTCGTTGTTTTCGGCTCGGTAGGTGGTAAGGATCCAGTCGTGCACGCGGTCCCGCAGCTCAGGATCGATGCGTGTGGGCGGCTGACCCCAGCCGTCGACCCACACCTGGGTCTCCAGGTCCGCCAGCCGCTCCCACGACTTGGTCTCCCACAGACGCTCCATCTCCTCGAAGGGCGGCGGCGTGACGTCAGCCGGCAGCTGGGCCCGGAAGCCGCTGGTCCCACCATTGACGAGCACCAGTGCGTCTACGACCTCGGGCCGCTCGATCGCCAGGTCCAGCGCGATGGTGCCACCCATGGACTGACCGATGAGGTGGCAGCGACCGTGTCTTAGCAAGGACCTTCCGCTGCGAGGCTGTAGGCGACCACTACACACATCTTGACAACGACGTTGTCAGGGTTTACCTTCCCAGGACGATGAAACTGGACCGATACACCGAGAAGGCGCAGGAGGCGATCCTGGGCGCCCAGCGCCTCGCCACCGACGCCCAGAGCCCCGTGCTGGACGCGGAGCACATCCTCGCCGCGCTGCTCCAGGACCCGGAGGGCATCCCGGCCGCGACACTCACCCAGCTCGGCGCGGACCCGGCGCAGCTCAACGTGGAGCTCAGCGCAGTGCTGGCCCGCCGAGCCAAGATCCAGGGCGGCCAGCTCTCGCTGGACCCGCGCGCCAGCCAACTGGCGCAGCGTGCCGAGGACGAGGCCAAGCGGCTGGGCGACGAGTACGTCTCCACGGAGCATCTGCTCCTCGCCGCGGCCGAGTCCGGCGGCGATGCCCAACGCCTCCTGGAATCGGCCGGCGCTGGCCGCGAGCCCATCCTCCAGGCGCTCCAGAAGGTCCGCGGCGGTCAGCGCGTCACCTCGCAGAACCCCGAGTCCACCTACCAGGCGCTGGACCGCTACGGCCGCGATCTGACGCGCGACGCGCGAGCGGGCAAGCTCGACCCGGTCATCGGTCGTGACGAGGAGATCCGGCGCGTCATCCAGGTCATCTCCCGGCGTACCAAGAACAACCCCGTCCTCATCGGCGAGCCCGGCGTGGGCAAGACCGCCATCGCGGAGGGGCTCGCCCAGCGCATCGTGCGCGGCGACGTGCCCGAGGGACTCAAGGAGAAGCGCGTCATCTCGCTGGACCTGGGCGCGCTCATCGCCGGGGCCAAGTTCCGCGGCGAGTTCGAGGAGCGGCTCAAGGCCGTGCTCAAGGAGGTCAAAGACTCCCAGGGCCAGGTGATCCTGTTCATCGATGAGCTGCACACGGTCGTCGGTGCGGGCGCCGCGGAGGGCGCCATGGACGCCTCCAACCTGCTCAAGCCGATGCTCGCGCGGGGCGAGCTGCACACCATCGGCGCGACCACCCTCGACGAGTACCGCAAGCACGTGGAGAAGGACGCTGCCCTGGAGCGGCGCTTCCAGCCCGTCTTCGTCGATCAGCCCACCGTGGAGGAGACCATCTCCATCCTGCGCGGCCTGCGCGAGCGCTACGAGGTGCACCACGGCGTGCGCATCACCGACTCGGCACTGGTCGCTGCAGCCGTGCTCTCGAACCGCTACATCAGCGATCGCTTCCTGCCCGACAAGGCCATCGACCTGGTCGACGAGGCCGGCAGCCGCCTGCGCATGGAGATGGACTCCATGCCCGTCGAGCTGGACGAGCT
>JBBJNS010000137.1:0-5039 GCA_037720745.1 Candidatus Limnocylindrales bacterium | reverse complement strand
ACGGCCGACGATGTCGTGCAGGAGGCGATGGTCCAGGCATGGCGCTCGTTGCCGGCCTGCGAGATCCGCAGCGGTTCGAGGCGTGGCTTCGGCGACTGGTCGTCAACCGGTGCCTCAACCACCGACACGCCGCACGCCGCCTCGACCACGCGGTCGGGCGGCTCCGACCAGCGCTCAGCTCACCCGGTCCGGAGCGGGGAGTGACGGATCGCGATGAGTTGGGCCGTGCGCTCCGACGACTCTCGCTCGAACAGCGCGCCATCCTGGCGCTCCGCTATGGACAGGACCTGACTGGCGTCGGGATCGCCGACGCGCTGCGGATCAGTCCGGGAGCCGCCCGCAGCCGACTTCACGCGGCCGTCACCGCACTTCGCGCGGGCCTCCCGCCGCGGAAGCTTCTCCGGGCACCGAGATCTGCTACACGACACAGTACATCCCAGTGGAGAGCCCGGACCCGCATGAGCTAGACGCGCTCATCGAAGCTGCGGGTGGGCCGGAGCGGAGGGTGACCGAGAAGATGTACGCGGGCTCCGCAGAGGGTGCGGCGCGGGCCTTTGGTGGCACGCTCGGCGAACCAACCTCGTCCCAGTACGAGACGATCGACATCGAAACGGCACGCGGCATCGACAGCGTGACCCTGCGCCGGTTCGAGAGCGCCGCCGGCGTGACCGTTTGGATCTCCAGCCATCACACGAAGGCCGGGCCATGCCGCCCTGGTCCTACGAACACGCCCCGACCCACGCTCGACCCGCATGGACCTAGGCCGTCGATGTCGTTCGAGCTCTATACGCACTGCGGACTGGACCGCTCGCTGATCCGCTTCGACGGGAGCTACTGGAAGGCTCTCCATGGGCCTAGCGGACCGCTCGAGGACCCATTCGACCAGGGCACCATGACGCTGCTGAGCCAGGACCGCGCGGAGTTCCAGAGCGACACGGGCACGACGGTCCTGCTGCAACGCCTTGCCGCACGCCCCAGCTTCGTTCCCTGCCGCTGAAGGCCCCTCGAGCACGGCTGTCGCGTGGTACGGTGCGGCGGCACGACCAGTCGTGACCCAGGCGGGAGACTCTCGAAGGCAGGAAGAAGATGGGCAGCACAGAGTCCAGCGGCGGCCCCTCGCTCGAACCGGGCAATGAGGGTGCGGCACGTGACGCGCGGGTCGACCGCGGAGCGACCGATCGGGAACAGGCACTCTCAGATCGCGATCAGACCGCGTCCGACCAGGACCAGTCGGCGTCAGACGACGACCAGACGGGCTCAGAGAGCGTCTCGGCAGCATCGGCGCGAGACCAGCGCTCGTCCGATCGGGATCAGAAGACCGCGGACCGCGAACTTATGCAAGATGACAAGCATGATCCCGCCGAGCAAGGGGCCCACGAAGAGTCCCGCCGCGAACGGAAACAGGCCACGGAGGATCGCGCGGCCGCCGAAAGCGACCGCTCCGGAACCACCGAGGGTCGAGCTCGAACAGCTTCCAGGCGCGATGAGACGGCGGAGGCGCGTGACGACGCGGCGCGACTACGCGACGCCACTGCGGAACGCATGGAAGAGGAGATCATCTCCTCCCACGAGCCGCTGGCACGAAGGCTCGAGCAGCTAAGGGCTCAAGCGGCCGCCGACCGCGCTCAGGCGGCTCTCGACCGACGCAGAGCGGCGCGGGACCGCGCCCAAGCGGCCGTGGAGCGGGCACGACTCGACGCGGAGCTTGCGACGGCCCATCTGGATGGCCTGACCGGAGCCTATCGCCGCGAGATGGGGGACCTCATGCTGTCCAATGAGATCGCCCGAGCGCGACGGGCTGGCGGGCAGTTCGTCGTGGCGTACGTCGACGTGGACCGGTTGAAGAAGATCAACGATCGGGATGGGCACGCGGCCGGAGACCACGTCCTGAAGACCGTGGTCCAGACCCTCCGATCCAGTCTTAGATCATTCGATCCCATCGTTCGGTACGGCGGCGACGAGTTCGTGTGTGGGCTCGGCACGATCGGTACGGAGGAGGCCGAGCGGCGCTTTGACGCGGTCCGCAAGGCGCTCGAGGAAGAGTCCATCACCATCAGCGTCGGGCTGGCATCCCTCCAGGTGGACGAAACGCGCGAGCAGCTCGTAGCAAGGGCTGATGCAGCGCTCCTGGAGGCAAAACGGAAGCCGCTGCACTGAGCCGCGCGATGGCTCGCTACGCGCCATCGGGTCTCAGCCGACGCCGGGTACGAACCTCGCCTCGACCCCGTACACGTCGCGGACCCGCTGCGCGGTGATGACCTCGGCGGGTGGACCGTCGGCCACGATCCGTCCGCCGGCAAGCAGCACCAGGCGCGGGAACGACTGCATCGCCAGCGGCAGGTCGTGGAGGACGGCAAGGACGGTGGTGCCGTCGCGCTCGTTGAGATCCGCCAGCAGGGTCATGACCTCCACCTGGTGACGCAGGTCGAGGTGGACCGTGGGCTCATCGAGGATCAAGAGTCTGCCGCCCTGCGCCACGGCCATGGCCAGGACCACCAGTTGACGCTCGCCCATCGACAGCTCACGCGCATCGCGACCGGCCAGATGCGCCACGCCCACGCGGTCCATGGCCCGGAGAACGGCGATGCGGTCGGCCGGGCGTGCACCAAGTAGCGGGTGTTCGTGCGGCAGCCGCCCCAGCGCCACGACCTCCTCCACGCGCGTGGCGAAGGGCAGCTGGACCTGTCCCGGCACGATGGCCATGCGGCGCGCCAGCGTCTGGCGCGAGAGTTCCTCCAAGGGCACCCCATCGACCAGCACGGCGCCCTGCCGGTCGCTGGCTGTGCCAGCCAGACATCGGAGAAGGCTCGACTTGCCCGCCCCGTTGGGCCCGATGAGGCAGACTCGTTCGCCGGCGGCGATGGTCAAGTCGATGTCGTGCAGCACCTGTCGGGCTCCATAGGCCAGACCGACGCGGCGGAACTCCACCCCCACGCCCCCGCTGGGCGGTCCGACGCTGGCACTCATCACAGCTCGTAGCCGCTGCGGAAGCGGCGCAGGAGCGAGAGGAAGAACGGGGCGCCCACCACGGCCGTGACGATGCCCACGGGGATCTCGCCGGGGATGCGCGCCACCAGGTCGGCCAACACCAGGAAGCTCGCCCCGAATACGGCGGCCAGGGGCAAGACGGCACGGGCGTTGGGACCCACCGCGATGCGCACGACGTGCGGCACCACCAAGCCGACGAAGCCGATCAGCCCGGCCAAGGCCACGGACGCGGCGGTCACCAGCGATGCCAGCGTCAAAAGGATGCCTCGTTCGCGCCGCACGTCCAGTCCCAGATGGAGTGCCGTCTCCTCGCCGAGCAGCAGCGCATTCAGTACCCGTGCTCGCATCAGGATCAGCGCTGATCCGGCTGCCACCAGCGGCAACCCGACCAGCAGTTGCTGCCAGGAAGCCGTGGCGAAGCTGCCCAGCAGGTAGAAGAAGATCTGCCGCAGGTTCGCTCCGGAGAGGTACATCGCCAGGGAGAGTCCCGCCGCCAGCAGCGATCCCACGGCGTAGCCGGTCAACAGCACGGAGGTGAGCGAACCTGCCGACGCCCCTCCGGAGAGTCGGTAGACCAGCCAGACGGCGATGAGCGCCCCGGCGAAGGCCAGGATGTGCAACAGCCCCAGCCCGAGAAAGGCGACCTGTATGGGTACCAGGAGGGCGATAGCGGCACCGAGCGCCGCGCCGCTGGCCGTGCCCAGCACGTACGGATCGGCCAGCGGGTTTCGCAACAGGCCCTGGAGCACGGTGCCCGCCAGCGCCAGCCCCGTGCCCACGGTCATGGCCGTGAGGACGCGCGGCAGGCGCAGTTCCATGACGATGGTCTCCGCCGCAGGCGACCAGGTCACCGCGCCATCCCAAGCCAGGAGTCGGTGCGCCAGGATGGCCAGGGTCTGATCGGGAGCGACCGGCACGTTGCCGAAGACGATGCCCGCCACCAGAGAGCAGAGCAGCACCAGCACTCCCACCGCGAACAGCCACAGCGGACGGCGGCGCAGCGCCTCCCAGCGCCCCAGACGAAGTCGCGCCGCCGCCATGTCTGGTGCCAGGCCCGTACTCACGGAAGGCGGCTCACGGGGCGCAGAACGTCACCGCTGGCGGCGGTGAGGGCAGCTCCAGATCCGGGTCGATGGCCACGGCCAGGGAAGCCAGCCCCTCGGCCAGGCGGGGACCGGGGCGTGTGACGATGGTGTCGTCGATGGGCCGGACGGCATCCTCTCGAACGGCCGTCATCTCGCGCCAGCCGGGCCGCGCGGCGACCTGTTCGGGGCAGACGCCGTAGGCCGCATCGCCCACCACGATGATCTCCGGATCGGCCGTCACGAGCTGCTCCAGGGGGATAGAGAAGACGGCCGGGTCCGAGGTGGTGATCGGCTCGCCGCCGGCCAGCTGGACCATGTCGGCGATGAACGACCCGGGCGCAGGTCCGTAGATCTCCGGTTCTGATCCGATCTGGTAGAACACCCGCGGCTCACCGCGGGATGCCCTGGGCGCCGTCGTCACCTCTTCCATGCGGTCGCGCATCCCGGCCGTGAGGTCGGTCGCTTCCTGCTGCCGATCGATAGCCAGGCCGATGAGCTCGATGTCGGCGAGCACTTCATCGACGGTCTCGGCGTAGACCACCAGGACTGGGAAGCCCAGCTCGCGCATCCGTTCGATGTCCGGGGCCGGCGTGAAGCCATTCCCGGCAGCCAGCACGAGCTCCGGGTCCAGGTCCACTACCTGCTCCATGAGCACACCGGTGAAGGTGGCCACGTCTGGCAGGCCGGCAGCCTCCGCGGGGAAGTCGTCGAAGTCGGTACCGCCCACCAGCACGTCTCCGGCGCCCAGGGCGAAGACGATCTCCGTGTTGGCCGGCGAGAGGCTGACGACCCGCTCCGGCGGCGCGTCCAGGGTGATCTCCGTGCCCTCGCCGTCGGTCAGCGTCAGAGGAAAGGCTGTTTCAAGTGATACCGCAGGCTGGAGGGACGGCGCGGCGGACGGCGTGGCCGACGGTGCGGCCGCAGAGCAAGCTGCCGAAGCGATCAGAGCGCACATGAGCGCGATCA
>JBBJNS010000030.1:0-17836 GCA_037720745.1 Candidatus Limnocylindrales bacterium | reverse complement strand
CGATCGTGCCGATGTTCACGTGGGGCTTGTTGCGCTCGAACTTCTTCTTGGCCATCTCTGGGGATCTCCTCTCGGCGGTCGGTTAGACGCGAGCCTTCTGGGCCAGCTCGCTGGCGATGCTGTTGGGGACTTCTGCGTAGTGGGAGAACTCCATCGACGAGGTCGCGCGACCCTGCGACATGCTGCGCAGGTCGGTCACGTAGCCGAACATCTCGGCCAGCGGCACGAAGCTGCGCACGACCTGCGTGCCACCTCGGTTCTCCATGCCTTCGATCTGACCACGCCGGCTGTTCAGGTCGCCGATGACGTCGCCCATGAACTCCTCGGCCATCACGACCTCGACGCGCATGACGGGCTCGAGGACGGTGGGGTCCGCCTTGGCGAAGGCGTCCTTGATGGCCAGCGAGCCGGCGATCTTGAAGGCCATCTCGCTCGAGTCGACATCGTGGAAGGAGCCGTCCACGAGGGTCACCTTGACGTCGACCACGGGGTAGCCCGCGAAGATGCCCGTCTGGAGCGCCTCACGGATGCCCTGGTCGACCGGCTTGATGTATTCGCGCGGGATGGTGCCGCCCACGATCTTGTCGATGAACTCGTAGCCGGCGCCCTTCTCGTTGGGCTCCAGCTTGATCACGGCGTGGCCGTATTGACCCTTGCCACCGGTCTGGCGCACGTGTCGGCCATTGCCGCGTGCCTCGCGGCGGACGGTCTCGCGATACGACACCTGGGGCTTGCCGATATTGGCCGCCACCTTGAACTCGCGGACCATGCGGTCGACCAGCACGTCGAGGTGCAGCTCGCCCATGCCGGCGATGAGCGTCTCGCTCGATTCGGGGTCGGTCTTGACGCGGAAGGTGGGGTCCTCCTCGGCCAGGCGCTGCAGGGCGATGCCCAGCTTGTCCTGGTCGACCTTCGTCTTGGGCTCGATCTTGACCTCGATGACCGGCTCCGGAAAGGTCATCGACTCCAGGATCACGGGCTGCGCGGGATCGCTCAGGGTGTCGCCGGTGAAGGTGTCCTTGAGTCCGACCGCGGCGGCGATATCGCCGGCGAAGACTTCCTCGATCTCCTCGCGGTGGTTGGCATGCATCTGGAGCACGCGGCCGATGCGCTCGCGCTTACCCTTGGAGGCGTTGAGGACGTACGAGCCGGTCTTGAGGCTCCCGGAGTAGACCCGGAAGAAACACAGCTTGCCCACGAAGGGGTCGGCGGCGATCTTGAAGGCCAGCGCGCTGAAGGGCGCTGTGTCGTCCACGAGGCGCGGCACTTCCTCGCTGCTGCGCGGATCGATACCGACCATGGGCGGCACGTCGAGCGGCGAGGGCAGATAGTCGATGACTGCATCGAGCATGGGCTGGATGCCCTTGTTCTTGAGGGCCGAGCCGGTCAGCACCGGGATGATGCGATTCTGGAGGGTGCCCAAGCGCAGGCCGTGCCGGATCTCGTCGGCCGTCAGCTCCTGGCCCTCGAGGTACTTCTGGGTAAGGTCGTCGTCCATCTCTGCGACAGCGTCGATCATCGTGGCGCGATGCTTCTCAGCGTCGGCGCGCAGTTCCTCGGGGATCTCGGTCTCCTGGATGTTCTCACCCAGGTCATCGAGATAGAGGATCGCCTTCAAGTTGATAAGGTCGATGACGCCCTTGAACTGGTCCTCTTGTCCGATGGGCACCTGCACCGGGATAGCATTGGCGCCCAGGCGCTCCTTGATCGACTCCACGCCGCGCCAGAAGTCGGCGCCGGTGCGATCGAGCTTGTTGATGAAGCAGAAACGCGGCACGCCGTAGCGATCGGCCTGACGCCAGACCGTCTCGGACTGTGGCTCCACGCCAGCCACACCGTCGAAGATGACCACCGCACCATCGAGTACGCGCAGGCTCCGCTCGACTTCGATGGTGAAGTCCACGTGCCCGGGCGTATCGATGATGTTGATGCGATGGTCGCCCCAATAAGCCGTCGTCGCGGCGGCCGTGATGGTGATGCCCCGCTCCTGCTCCTGGGGCATCCAGTCCATCGTGGCCGCGCCCTCATGGACCTCACCGATCTTGTAGATCTTCTTCGTATAGAAAAGGATCCGCTCGGTGACGGTCGTCTTGCCGGCGTCGATATGCGCGATGATCCCGATGTTCCGCGTCTTGGCGAGCGGAACCTGCCGTGCCACTATTCGCTACTTCCCTGTGCTGCGGGTAGGGCTGCCTACCACTTGAAGTGACTGAAGGCCTTGTTGGCCTCCGCCATCTTGTGCGTGTCTTCGCGCCGCTTGACGGCGGAACCGAGTCCGTTCATGGCGTCGACCAGCTCGAAGGCGAGCTTCTCGCTCATCGACTTGCCGCTGCGCCGTCGGGCCGACTGGACGAGCCAGCGGACCCCGAGTGAGACGCGACGGTCGCCCCGGATCTCGACCGGGACCTGGTATGTGGCGCCACCCACGCGGCGCGGCTTGACCTCGATGATGGGCGTGGCGTTGCGCAGCGCCGCCTCCAGGACCTCGAGGCCCGGGCGGTGTGCCGCAGCCTCGGCACGGGCGAGCGCTTGGCGGAGGATGCGCTCGGCAAGACCCTTCTTGCCGTCCGTCATCAGCTTCACCACGAAACGGTCCGTAGTGCGCGTCAGGGTGGGCGCGTACTTCGCCTTGCGGGGGATCCCGACTCGTCGCGGCATGGCTCTACTTGGGTTTCTTCGCGCCGTAGCGCGAGCGGGACTGCTTGCGATCGCGGACGCCGGCTGCGTCCAGCGTGCCGCGGATGATGTGGTACTTGACCGACGGCAGATCCTTGACACGGCCGCCGCGCACCAGGACCACGGAGTGCTCCTGGAGGTTGTGGCCGATGCCCGGGATGTAGGCCGTCACTTCCATCTGGTTGGTGAGCTTCACGCGCGCGATCTTGCGCAGAGCGGAGTTGGGCTTCTTGGGCGTCATCGTGCGGACCTGCAGGCAGACCCCGCGCTTCTGCGGGGCACCCGGGATCGACTCCTGCCGCTGACGCAGGCTGTTCCAGTTCCGGCGCATGGCCGGTGCCTTGATCTTCGAGATCTTCGGCTTGCGGCCCTTGCGCACGAGCTGACTGATCGTGGGCACGAAGTGGGACTCCTTGTTTCGGTCGAGGTCGTGGGCGACGCCAGGCGAGGTGCCGGAGCGGACTCCGGGACGCACCCGTGGGCGAGATTCGGACGATGTCTGCGGATGGTGGCCCGGTCGCAGCTGCGCAGCGGATCGATCGTGATCCACGGCGCCAGGTCATCGACCGGCACGGGCAAGTGCGGCCTCCCAGCCGCGAACGCGCAGTCTAGCGTATGCCGCTTTCCAGCGTCAATCAAGGTTCGGCCGACCATAAGCGTCCAAACCGCGGTGCTGTCGGCCGAGTGGGAGATGAACGCGATCCGTAGGCTGGAGGGGCCTTGATCACCCAGCACGCGGAGAGGGGCTCTCTCCATGGACTATCGCCATCCCGTGTGGTTCATCGTGGAGCTGCACCCCGACGGCGTCGGCATCGGCTCGCCTGGAGCGGGCGGTACGCGCGACCTCTGAGACGCCGGTCGGCAGTGTCGGCGGAGGTCATTGGCAGGATGTAGGGGCTGGCGACGCTAAAGCGCGGCTCGACTCGACGCGTAGTGGGCGCGCTGTCGCCGGTGGACGGGCAAGCCGGTGATGCTGTCACCCCGTCGCGCGGAATCGCTCCGTGCCGCCATCAGACTGGCTGACATCGCGATGCTCCGACTTCGAACCTCCCGCGGGATCCCTGCGTGCCCGGCCAATGAGTCGCAGGGCGCGACCGCCATCGGGAGGGCGCGAGGACGGGTTCTTAAAAGACCGGCCGGCGCGATGGCACGACCCGAGTCACGCCCCGCGGCTTTTCTCGCATCGGGCGGGGCGTCGGGGGCCGCCCGGGCGATGCCGCCACATGAGTTCGTCCACGGTCCGGCACGAGGCGCGGGCCAGGCGACGCACGCCGCTCGCCTGCGATCGCCACGGCGTCGGTCCGGATCGGATTCCCGCGTGAAGGGGAAGCCGTGGTAGCGCTCTTCAGCCAATTCGGGCAGAACCGTTCGTGGCGTTCGCGTTCGGCATCGCGCTAGTGGCAGCAGCCGTGGTGGCACTGCGGCGCCATACCTCCGGACGACCCATCCTCGAGCCGACGGCCCAAATACTGGCGCTTGGGTCGGCACTCGTCATCCTTGCGGCCACCGCGCTGCCGCCGGGACCGGTCCGGCGCTACGGCTTCGGCGATCTGGTGCTCCACTTGGGTGCGGCGGGCCTCTCGAACTGGCAGATCCTACTCGACGATCCGTTCTCATGGGAGGCATTGCTGATCAGCCTCAACGTGGTGCTGTATGTGCCGCTCGGCTTGCTGGTCCTCGTGGGCTGGCGCTCGGGACTGAAGGTCGCCTTCGGTGTCTGCCTCGGGCTGTCGGTCGCTGTCGAAACCGTGCAGTGGGCAGCCTTCCAGCGCGTGGCGGCACTGGACGATGTCCTCATCAACGTTGCGGGTGGTGTCATCGGCATCATCCTGGGCGCACTATTCCTGCGCGTGCTGGGTGTTCGCGGCTGGGTACGAGGTGAGCCCGACCCGAAGCTGGAGGTGTCTTGATCACCAGCACACCGTGGACGTTAGGGAGCCGGCATTCTGGCCGGTGTCCCAGCTCGTACTATGCAAAGACGGCCCGGACCCTCGACGAGCTGCGCGGGCTGTCCGTAAGCCGCGGCGGCAGCTGGGTCGAGACCCAGGCGGAGGAGGCGCGCTTCGAACCGGGCGATACAGCGTTGGAGGACGATCACAGCGCGACGCGGACAGCTATCCGGACCGTCGACTACGTGTCCTCGAAGCGGTAGCCGAAGTGGTCGATCTCTCGCGCGCACAGCCGGTCGATCACGGCGCGCTCAGCTCGACCCATGACCTCCTGGTAGGGTCGCCGATCGGTCCGATAGCCGCTCTTCGCCGCTTGGAGGGTGATGGGGCTCGGGAGACCCAGGGTCTCGGTGATCCTTGACAGCTCCCCTGAAAGGTCCTCGTAGCGCCCGATGTGATCAAGGGCCGGCGTCCCCGCGATGCTGTAGATGGGAAAGTTGGAGAACTGGTTGGGTCGAGTGCCGGCCAGGATCTGGCGTTCCCGAACAGCCAGGAAGTCGGGCAACGACTTCCTCCGGAAATCGGCCACGCGTCGCTTGCGGCCATCGCGGCTTTTCCAGTAGTACATGGAGATGGCCTTGTCCCAGGGGTTCCGCTCGATGGAGAACGTGTGATAGGCAGCCCACAGGTCCGCGCCTACGGCGTCGCGGATCTCCTCGGCGGGCATGTGGTTCCGGAACCGCAACTGCCCGTCCGGAGCAAGGTGGTTCATGGGCCCGGGGAGGCCCAGCTCCGTGCGCAGCGCTTCGTCATCCGCCGCCAGGGGCGAGATGACATCGTCCTCCCCGCAGAAGCCCGACAGCGCGATCTCGATGCTCGTGCCAGCCGCCTTCCGCGTCTTCACGAAGATGAACCGATAGCGGTGATTGATGATCATGGTCGGGCGGCCGCCGGCAAGCCGGCGACCTTCCCGTCGGTCAGCCGGCCTTGGCCGGCTCCGACGCCTCTTCCTCGCTGACCGCAGCGCTTTCCTCTTCCAGCGAGGGCAGGGTCTCTTCGTCCTCGTCGTCGCCGTCCGCCTCCAGGAAGGGGTTCCCTTCCAGGTCGGCCACCGGGTCGGAGGATGCGCTCTCGGTCCGGGCGTCTGCCCGTTCCGCGAGCAGCGGGTTGTAGCCATCCTCGCCGTCGACCGGCGGCTGCCCACCGGACTCGGCCAGGAAGACGTTGTAGTCCTGGTCGAAGCCCTCGGGCAGCTCGCCACCGGCCAGAGCCTCGGCAGCCGCTCGACGCTC
Source organism: Candidatus Limnocylindrales bacterium (assembly GCA_037720745.1). GTDB lineage: Bacteria > Chloroflexota > Limnocylindria > Limnocylindrales > CSP1-4 > Palsa-1032. The sequence continues at coordinate 11,979 of JBBJNS010000030.1, read as the reverse complement.
GGCCTCACGGCGGACCGCGATATTGGCCGGCGCCCCCGATCCTGCCGGGATGAGCTTGCCGATGATGACGTTCTCCTTGAGCCCGATGAGTCGATCCTTGGCGCCGTTGATGGCAGCCTCGGTCAGCACTCGGGTGGTCTCCTGGAAGGAGGCCGCGGCAAGGAAGCTGCTGGTGTTGAGCGATGCCTTGGTGACACCGAGTAGCACCGTTTCGGCAGTGGCTGGCTCGCCACCCTCGGCCAGGACGTTGTTGTTGATCTCCTCGAACTCGAACTTGTCGACCAGCTCGAAGGGCAGCTGCTCCGAGTCGCCCGGCTGGTCGATGCGCACCTTGCGCAGCATCTGCCGGACGATGATCTCGATGTGCTTGTCGTTGATGGTCACACCCTGGCTGCGATACACGCGCTGGACCTCCTTGACGAGGTAGCGCTGGACCGCATCCCGACCGCGGGTCTCGAGGTATTCCTGCGGGTTGATCGGCCCGTCGGTGATGGGATCGCCGGCCCGGATGAGCTGGCCGTTCTCGACCAGCAGCTTGGCGTTGTGCGGGATGGCGTACTCACGTTCGACCACGTCCTCGGAACGGACCATCAGGCCGTCCTCCGCACGGATCATGAGCCCCGAGTCGGGTGCCCTGACCTCATCGATCAGATCGCCGTCCTCCAGACGGGCGACCACCTGGTTGGCCTCCACCACGTCGCCTTCCGCGACCAGCACCTCGTGCCCCGCCGAGATGCGCAGTGGCGTCTCGAAGGCCTCACGGCTGGTGACCTTGACGCGGCGCGCGCCATTCTCACCCTGGATGATCTCGACCACGCCGTCGATGTGGCTGATCTCGGCCTTGCCCTTGGGCATGCGCGCCTCGAAGAGCTCCTCGACGCGTGGCAGACCGGCCGTGATGTCGAGGCCGGCCACGCCGCCGGTGTGGAACGTGCGCATGGTGAGCTGCGTGCCGGGCTCGCCGATGGACTGCGCAGCGATGATGCCTACGGCCTCGCCGATGCCGATGAGGTGCCCGGTCGCCAGGTTGCGTCCGTAGCAGGAACGGCACACGCCGTAGCGCGACTGGCAGGTGAGCGGTGAACGGACCAGGACCTCGGCCACGCCGGCGTCGTCGATGGCCAGCGCCAGCGCCTCGTCGATCTCGACGTTGCGCTCCACGATGGGGGCATCCTTCTTCTTGGCGCCCGGTGCCGCCACCGGGCCGGCCGCGAAGCGACCGACCAGCCGGCGCCGGAAGGCCTCTGGCTCGGTGCCCGCGAACTCCTCGGTCTCGGCGCGGGTGATCCAGGTGCCCTCCTCCGTGCCGCAGTCGTCGTCGCGAGTGATGACGTCCTGTGCCACGTCCACCAGGCGCCGGGTCAGATAACCCGAGTCGGCGGTACGCAAGGCGGTGTCAGCCAGTCCCTTGCGGGCGCCGTGGGTGGAGATGAAGTACTCGAGGACGGTCATGCCCTCGCGGAAGTTGGAGCGCACGGGCACGTCGATGATGCGCCCGGTGGGATCGGCCATCAGGCCGCGCATGCCGCCCAGCTGGCCGATGTTGCCCTTGTTGCCGCGAGCGCCGGAGTTGGTCATGAGGTTGACCGCGCCGTACTTGTCGAGGCCCTCCATCATCCGGTCGCTGACCTGCTGGGTGGTGTCCTTCCAGATCTGGACGACGCGCTCGTAGCGCTCATCGTCGGTGATGAGGCCACGCTGGAACTGGCCGTCGATCTTCTCCACCAGGCCGTCGGCGTCGGCCAGCAGCTGGCGCTTCTGGGGAGGCACGGTGATGTCGTCGACGGCGATGGTCACGCCGCCGCGGGTGGCGTAGTGGAAGCCCACGGTCTTGATGCCGTCGACCAGATGCGCGGTCTCATCCGAGCCCAGCACCCGGTAGCAGTCGCTGACCAGCTCGCGCAGTGCGGCACGATTCATGGTCCGGTTCAGGAAACGCAGCCGATCGGGCAGGATCTGATTGAAGATCACCCGGCCGACGGTGGTGCGCACGGTCTCGTCGACCATGGCCTCTGATGCCGCGTCCCAGGTCCGCGTGACCAGCTCGATGGGCGAGTGGAGCTCCAGCTTGGAGACGCGATGGTTGGGCATGGAGTCCACGCCCGGCCGCGTGTCGATGAGGCCGATGTCGTAGGCCAGCAGTGCCTCACGCTCATCGGAGAAGGTCTGCACCGGCTTGTCGATGGCCAGATCCTCGCGTTCAAGGGTCAGGTAGTAGCAGCCCAGGATCATGTCCTGGGTAGGGGCCACCACCGGCGCGCCATCGGACGGCGAGAGCAGGTTCGCGGTAGACAGCATCATCCGGCGCGCCTCGTCCTGAGCAGCCCGACTGAGCGGCACGTGAACGGCCATCTGGTCGCCGTCGAAGTCGGCGTTGAAGGCGAAGCAGACGAGCGGGTGGATCTGGATGGCCGAACCCTCGACGAGCACGGGCATGAAGGCCTGGATGCCCAGTCGGTGCAGCGTGGGAGCGCGGTTGAGCAGCACCGGGTGGTCCTTGATCACATCCTCCAGGACGTCCCAGACCTCGGGCCGCACGCGCTCGACGATGCGCTTGGCGCTCTTGATGTTGTGGGCGAAGCCCTTCTCCACGAGCTGGCGCATGACGAACGGCTTGAACAGCTCGAGGGCCATCTTCTTGGGCAGGCCGCACTGGTGCAGCTTGAGCTCCGGGCCGACCACGATGACCGAGCGGCCCGAATAGTCGACACGCTTGCCCAGCAGGTTCTGGCGGAAGCGGCCCTGCTTGCCCTTGAGCATGTCGGAGAGGCTCTTCAGACGGTGGTTGCCGGTGCCCGCGATGGCGCGGCCGCGCCGGCCGTTGTCGATGAGCGCGTCGCATGCCTCCTGGAGCATGCGCTTCTCGTTGCGGATGATGATCTCCGGGGCGCCCAGCTCGAGCAGTCGCTTGAGGCGATTGTTGCGGTTGATGACGCGCCGGTACAGGTCATTGAGATCGGACGTGGCGAAGCGGCCGCCGTCGAGCTGGACCATGGGCCGCAGGTCCGGCGGGATGACCGGCAGGACCGAGAGGATCATCCACTCGGGTCGCGTGCCGGAGCGGCGGAAGGCCTCGATGAGGCGCAGCCGTTTGATGGCCTTCTTGCGGCGCATGCCGGAGCTGGTGCGCACCTCGGAGTGCAGCCGCGCGCCCAGCGTCTCGAGGTCCATGCGCGTGATGAGCTCGCGTACGGCCTCCGCGCCCATGCCCGCACCGAAGAGGCGCGAGCCGCCGCGCACGCCGCTGCCGTACTTGCGGTCGAGCTCGCGGAAGCTGTAGCCGTCGAGAGCCGACTCGGGCAGCATCTGACCGGGCTGGATGCGCGTGATCTCATCGCGCGCCTTGCGGATCTCCTCTTTCAGTCCCTCAGCCTCGACCTTGAGACGCTCACGCTCCATCTCGAGCGTGGCGTCCATCTGGAGCTTGAGGTCGTCGATGTGCTGGCGGACGTTGGCCTCCTCGGCCGCTTCCCGCTCCTGGATCTCCGTATTGACGCGCTCGACCTCGTCACCGGCGGCCTTCTTCAGGCGCGTCTGGGCGGCCTTGTCGGCCTTGTCTCCGGCCGACACGATGGCCTCGCCCGTGTGCTGGAAGACGATCGGCTCCACGGTGGCAGCGCTGCCCAGGGCGACCATCGCCGCCTGCGTGGCCTGCTGCGCCTCGACCAGCTCAGAGGTGCGGTTGGTGCGCTCCTCCTCGCGCTCCTTCTTGAACTGCGCCAGCGCCGTGTGGAGCTCGTCCGACTGGCGATGGACCTCCGAGCGCAGCTCATCCTCGCGCTCAGCGAGGAGCTTGCCGCCCTTGCCGCCACGACCCTCCGCCTCGTCCTCCAACTGCTGGAGCATGCGGGCGCGTGCGTCCTCATCGACCCAGGTGACGATGTACAGCGCGAAATATAGGATGCGCTCGAGGTTGCGGGGGCTGATGTCGAGCAGGATGCCGAGCCGGCTGGGCGTGCCCTTGAAATACCAGATGTGCGAGACGGGACTGGCCAGCTGGATGTGGCCCATCCGCTCACGGCGGACCTTGGCGCGGGTGACCTCCACGCCGCATTTGTCGCAGATGATGCCCTTGTAGCGGATCCGCTTGTACTTGCCGCAGTAGCACTCCCAGTCTCGGGAGGGACCGAAGATGCGCTCGTCGAAGAGCCCATCCTTCTCCGGGCGCAGCGTCCGGTAGTTGATGGTTTCCGGCTTGGTGACCTCACCCTTCGACCAGTCCCGGATCTGATCCGGGGAGGCAAGCGAGATGCGGATCGCATTGAAGTTATTGACTTCGAGCATCGTTCTCCTTCGTCACGCCTGGCGAGGGCGCGAGATGAGCAGGCTGGAGCGGAGCGACGTGCCCCAGCCGAACCGACGGTCCACCTGGTCAGGGGCCCGCACCCCCGGCCGCGAGCGGTCCGTGTCGATCGGGTTGTCTGTCAGTCCTCGAACCCGGCGAGATTGATCCCACCAAGATCGGGCAGCGGGTAGGCCGAGGCGTCCTCGGCGAAATGGATCTCTTCTTCGTTCTCGTTGAGGATCTCCACGTTGAGGCCCAGACTCTGGAGTTCCTTGATGAGCACCTTGAAGGACTCCGGCACGCCGGGCGGCTGGATGTCCTCTCCCTTGACGATGGCCTCGTACGTCTGGACCCGGCCCATGACGTCGTCGGACTTGACGGTAAGGAGCTCCTGCAGGATGTTCGCGGCCCCGTAGGCCTCGAGCGCCCAGACCTCCATCTCGCCGAACCGCTGGCCGCCGAACTGCGCCTTGCCGCCCAGCGGCTGCTGGGTGACGAGCGAGTAGGGGCCCGTGCTGCGCGCGTGGATCTTGTCGTCCACGAGGTGCAGCAGCTTCAGGATGTACATGTAGCCGACCGTGACCTGCTGCTCGAACGGTTCGCCGGAGCGCCCGTTGTAGAGCGTCATCTTGCCGGTGGCCTTCTCACCCGGCCGGCGCGACTCGTCGACCTCCATCTTGATCGGGCCCTTGTGCTCCTTCTGCCACTGCACGAGCGCGTTGTCGACGTCCATGATCGTCGCGCCGTCGAAGACGGGCGTCGAGACGTAGACCTTGCCGTTGTCGGCGGCGCGCTCCTTGAACGCGTCCGTCGCGTCGTCGTACCAGCCCTCCGCGGCGGCCCACCCGAGGTGGGTCTCGAGGATCTGGCCGATGTTCATGCGGCTCGGCACACCGAGGGGGTTGAGGATCACGTCGACGGGGGTGCCGTCGTCGAGGTGGGGCATGTCGGCCTCGGGCACGATCTTCGAGATCACGCCCTTGTTGCCGTGGCGCCCCGCGAGCTTGTCGCCCTCGGCGATCTTGCGCTTCTTGGCCACGTACACGCGCACGAGGTCGTTGACGCCGGGGGCGAGATCGTCCTCGTCGTCGCGCGAGAAGGTCTTGACGTCGATGACGACGCCCTCCTCGCCGTGGGGAACCTTGAGCGAGGTGTCGCGGACCTCGCGCGCCTTCTCCTTGAAGATCGCGCGGATCAGCTTCTCCTCGGCCGTCAGCTCGGTCTCGCCCTTCGGCGTGACCTTGCCGACGAGCAGGTCGCCCGAGCCGACCTCGGCGCCGACGCGGACGATGCCGCGGTCGTCGAGGTTGCGCAGCGACTCCTCCGAGCGGTTCGGGATGTCGCGGGTGATCTCCTCGTCGCCGAGCTTCGTCGTGCGGGCGTCGATCTCGTACTCCTCGATGTGGATCGAGGTGAGCTCGTCGTCCTTGACCAGGCGCTTGGAGAGGATGATCGAGTCCTCGAAGTTGTACCCCTCCCAGGACATGAAGGCGACGCGCAGGTTCTTGCCCAGCGCCATCTCGCCCTTGTCGGTCGCCGAGCCGTCGGCCAGCACCCCGCCGGCCTTGACCGCATCGCCCGTGGCGACCAGCGGCTTGTGGTGGATGATCGTGCCCTGGTTTGAGCGCATGAACTTCTGCAGCTCGTACTCATCGCGGCCCTCCGAGCCCTCGATGACGATCCGCGTCGCGTCGACGAACTCGACCGTGCCGGCGTTCCGGGCCAGCAGGACGTCGCCCGTGTCCAGCGCGGCGCGGCGCTCCATGCCCGTGCCGACGACCGGCGCGTCGGTCTTGAGCAGCGGCACCGCCTGGCGCTGCATGTTGGAGCCCATCAGGGCGCGGTTGGCGTCGTCATGCTCCAGGAACGGGATGAGCGCGGTGGCCACGGAGACGACCTGCTTGGGGCTCACATCCATGAACTCGATCTGCTGGGGCCGAGCCTCCGGGAACTGATCGCGGTGGCGAGCCGGCACACGCTCGTCCGCGAAGTGGCCCTCCTCGTCAAGGGAGGCGTTGGCCTGCGCCACGTAGCGCTCCTCCTCGTCGTAGGCCGCCAGATAGACGATCTCCTCGGTCACGCGCGGCCGGATGGGGAAGGCGCCGGCCTTCTGCTTCTTCAGCTCTGCGACCGCTTCCTTGGTGAAGAGCTCGCCCTTCTTGAGCACGACGGTGCCGCTCTTGGTGGCCACGTCGGCATCGGCCGACTCACGGCCGATCTCCGGCTCGTCCCAGGAGACGCTGCGCTTGACCTTGCGGTAAGGCGTCTCGATGAAGCCGTACTCGTTGATGCGGCCGTAGGTCGCGAGCGAGCCGATGAGGCCGATGTTGGGACCCTCGGGCGTCTCGATGGGGCAGATGCGGCCGTAGTGGCTGTGGTGCACGTCGCGGACATCGAAGCCGGCGCGCTCGCGCGAGAGACCACCCGGTCCCAGTGCTGAGAGGCGGCGCTTGGAGGTCAGCTCGGCCAAGGGGTTGGTCTGATCCATGAACTGGGAGAGCTGGCTGCCGCCGAAGAACTCCTTCATGGCGGCCACTACGGGACGGATATTGATGAGCGCGTTGGGCGTCGCCTTGTCGATCTCCTGGATCGTCATGCGCTCCTTGACCACGCGCTCCATGCGCAGCAGCCCCACTCGGAAGGCGTTCTGGATCAGCTCACCATTGGCCCGGATACGTCGGTTGCCCAGGTGGTCGATGTCGTCGGCCTGCCCGTGACCGTTGTTGAGGTCGATGAGGTGACCGACGATGGCCGCGATATCCTCGCGCGTGATGGTTCGCTCATCGCGCGGCAGGTTGATGCCCATCTTCTCCGCGACAGGGTCCAGCTTCTTGTTGAACTTGTAGCGACCGACCCGACCAAGGTCGTAGCGGCGGAAGTTGAAGAAGAGGCTTTCCACCAGCTTCTCAGCGTTGTCGCCGGTGGGCGGGTCGCCCGGGCGCAGCTTCTTATAGACCTCGATGAGCGCTTCCTGGCGCGTCGTCGTGGCGTCCTTCTCCAGGGTCACCTGAAGGTAGCGGGCGTCGGGGTCGGTGTCGATGCGCTCGAAGGTGCGCAGCATGTAGGCGTTGGGGTCGCTGCGGTCGCCGCCTTCGGGGTAGTCCCAGCCCACGGCGCGCAGCAGCTTGGAGGCCTCCAGCTTGCGCTTGCGATCGACCTTCACGTAAAGCTGGTTGCGGGCCGCCGTCTCGAACTCCAGCCAGGCGCCGCGATTGGGGATGACCTTGGCGCTGAAGAGCTGCCGGCCCGTGGCCGCGTCCTCGGTGGCGGTGTAGTAGACGCCCGGCGAGCGGACCAGCTGGCTGACCACCACGCGCTCAGCGCCGTTGATGATGAAGGTGCCCTGGCCGGTCATGGTCGGGAAGTCACCCATGTAGACCCGCTGGCTCTGGATCTCGCCCGTCTCCTTGATGAGCAGCTCGACGTCCACGTAGAGCGGCTTGGAGAAGGTCAGATCCCGCGTGCGGCACTCCAGCTCGGAGTACTTGGGCTCGCCAAACTCGTACTGCTTGAAGCGCAGCTCCATGACCTTGCCGGTGAAGTCCTGGATGGGGCTGATCTCATCGAGCAGCTCGCGCAGACCGTTGTCGATGAACCAGCGGAACGACTGGAGCTGGAGCTCGATCAGGTCGGGGATGGGCAGGACTTCGGGGATCCGCGCGTAACGCTTGCGCTCGGGTGCGGTCAGAGAGTCATGCCGGACAGGGGAAACGGACAGCATCAGCGCTCCTAGGCGGGGAAGATCGGGAACGGGGATCGGGGCATGGGCATACGCCGGGCAGGGTCAGAAACGATGGGGGCCGCGCTCACGGAAAGGAGATATTACCATGGCGGCCGGAAGTGTCAAACCCGGCTTGCCCTCGCGTGCCCGGGCGGCCGCCCCCAGCCCACGGCTCGATCCTCATGCATGAGCAAGGCCCGCCCCGCGGAGATGCGGGACGGGCCTTCGCTGATCCGGCTCGACCGGCGTGGTCGCGCGACCGCGGTTACTTGATCTCGACCTTGGCGCCCTGCTCTTCCAGGGCAGCCTTGATCTTGTCCGCCTCGTCGCGCGCGATGCCTTCCTTGACCGGCTTGGGCGACGCATCGACCAGGTCCTTGGCCTCCTTGAGGCCAAGACCGGTGAGCTCGCGAACGACTTTGATGACGGGGATCTTGTTGGGCCCGATCTCGGTCAGCACGGCCGTGAACTCGGTCTGCTCCTCGACCGCGGCGGCGGCGGGACCCGCCGCGGGGGCAGCCGCAGCGGCGGCCGGAGCAGCGGCCGTGACGCCGTAGCGCTCCTCGAACTTCTTGATGAAGTCGGATAGCTCGAGGACGGTCATGCCGTCGATGGCCTCGAGCAGCTGGTCCTGGGTCAGTGTCGCCATGGGGTCGTCTCCTTGATGGTCGTTTCGATGGTGGGGTCGGTGGCTGGGATGGGTACTGCTGTGATGCGCGGTGTCACGGCTTGGATCAAGCGGGGCCTGCCGTCTCGCGCTGGTCGCGCAGCTGAGTGAGCCCGTAGCCCAGGTTGCGCAGCGGGGCGCTGAGCAACGAGGCCATCGTGCTCAGTGGTGAGGCGATGCCACCCGCCAACTGACTGAGTAGCTGCTCCCGGCTGGGCAACGTGGCCAGGCGAGTGATGGCGGCACCGTCGATCTGCGTGTTGCCGATCACGCCGCCACGAACGACGACGTTGCGGTATGGCCGCAGAGCGTCGAGCAGTCCCTTGGCAAGTGCCGCCTCATCCTGCCCGCCGAGAGCCACGGCCGAAGGGCCATCTAGCAGCGATGAGAGCTCGCCGCGACCGGCCTCCTGGGCAGCGATCCGGGCGAGGCGATTCTTGACCACGCGATAGGTGATGCCCTGCTCCCGCAGCCCGCGGCGCACGGCACTCAAGTCCGAGACGGTGAGGCCTCGATAGTCGGACACGATGGCCCGGTCACTGTTCGAGAACGCCTCGACCAGCTCGGCGACCGCGGCGCGCTTTGCCTCTGTGGGCATGTCGCCTCCTTTCCTCTGGTGGGCGCCTGACGGCCAGACGACCCCTGCGGCGTTCCGCGCAGGGGTCGGCCTCGGCTGCGGCGCAGCGCGACCTGGGTGGAGACCCATGACCCTTGCCTCGGCGTGCCCGTCGGCGTGCCCCGGCAGTGAGCCGGGTCCGGTCGACGATTTCGGTCCGGTCCGTGGCGCGGATCGCTCGCGAGGAGCGGCCCGTCGCCGCGGCGGGCACCAGTCCTTTGGTGCTTCGGACGCAGCGCTGTCTGTGGCGGAACGATCTGGATGCGGCAGCCGGACGATCCCGGCGCCGTCGGGGCTCTCACCCCAGACTGTCGTTGCCTAGGCGGCGGCCCTGGCGAGGAGACCCGGGACATCCACGCGGATGCCGGGGCCCATCGTGGAGGCCACCGTCAGGCTCTTGAAGAACTGCCCTTTGGTGGCACTGGGGCGGGCGCGATTGATGGCGTCCACGAGTGCTGCCAGGTTGTCGGCAAGCTGCTCGGCTTCGAAGCTCACCTTGCCGAAGGGGACGTGGATGATAGCGCCCTTGTCGACCTTGAACTCGATGCGGCCGCCCTTGACCTCCCGCACGGCACGGTCGAGGTCGAAGGTGATGGTGCCCGACTTCGGATTGGGCATCAGGCCACGCCGGCCCAGGATGCGTCCCAGCTTGCCCACCATGCCCATCATGTCGGGCGTGGCCAGGGCCACGTCGAACTCGAGCCAGCCGGCTTCGATGCGCTTGACCAGGTCGTCGCCGCCGACCTCATCGGCTCCCGCCTTGAGGGCTTCCTGTGCCTTGTCCGCTTGTGCGAACACGATGACGCGTACCGGCTTGCCCACGCCGTGTGGCAAGACCACGGTGCCGCGCACCATCTGGTCCGCATGACGGGGATCGACGCCCAGTCGGACATGCGCCTCGACGGAGGCGTCGAACTTGACGTTGCTCGTCTCCTTGAGCAGTCCTACGGCCTCCATGGGCTGGTAGGGGCTGCCCCGCTCGACCAGCTTGACGACTTCCTGATAGCGCTTGCCACGTTGGGCCATGATCTCGACTCCTTTTGACGGCCCTGGTGGGCCTCCCCCTTCGACGCGGGGTGGGCGTGCCGGGACGCTTCCGGCGGACCGCTGCCTAGCCGGTCACCTCGATACCCATCGAGCGCGCGGTGCCCTCGATTATGCGGCTGGCGGCATCCATGTCCGCGGCGTTGAGGTCGACCATCTTCGTCTGGGCGATCTCGCGCACCTGGGCCCGCGTGACGCTGCCCGCGCGGTCACGCCCGGACGTCGCGGAGCCCTTCTCCACGCCAGCCGCCTTGCGCAGCATGTCTGCCGCGGGCGGCGTCTTGAGCACGAAGGTGAAGCTGCGATCCTCGAAGACCGTGATCTGGGCAGGGATGACCTGGCCGCTCTGCGCCGCTGTCTTCTCGTTGTAGCCCTTGCAGAACTCCACGATGTTGATGCCGTGCGGACCCAACGCGGTGCCCACCGGCGGGGCGGGCGTGGCCTTGCCGGCAGGCAGCTGGAGGGTAAGCACGATACGGATCTTCTTGGCCACGGGTCAGTTCCTCTTGGCTCGGCGGGGCTCGGTCATCACAGCTTCTCCACTTGGAGGAAGTCGAGCTCGACGGGCGTCTCACGCCCGAAGATGCTGACCAGCACCTTGAGTTTGTTGCGCTCGGGATTCACTTCGTCGACGGTGCCGATGAACTCCGCGAAGGGCCCGTCCGTGACACGGACGCTCTGGCCCTTCTGGAAGGCCACTCGGTACTTGGGCGTCTCCACGCCCATCTGTCGAAGGATCTGCTTGACCTCATGCTCCTCGAGGGGCACGGGTTCGTTGCGGCTGCCGGGGATGTTGCCGCCGCCCACGAAGCTGGTCACGCCGGGCGTGTTGCGCACCACGAACCAAGAGTCGGGGTCCAGGATCATCTCCACCAGCACGTAGCCCGGATAGACCTTCTTCTGCACGGTCACGCGCTGGCCGGCGCGGATCTCGATCTCATCCTCTTCTGGCACCAGGACCTGGTAGATCTTGTCCTCCATGCCCATCGACTCGATGCGATGCTCGAGGTTGGTCTTGACCTTCTTCTCGTAGCCCGAGTACGTGTGGATCACGTACCAGCGCTTGTCGGGCGCCTTCTGCGTGATGTGGTCGAGGAACTCAGTCATCACGTGGCATCCGCGACGAACTCCAGCACTTCGCCGAAGAGCAGGTCGAAGAAGCCGATGTAGGCCCCCACGATGGCGCTGATGACGAAGACCAGGACGGTCAGGTTGCGCGTGTGCTCGCGCGTGGGCCAGGTGACCTTCTTGAGTTCTGAGTACGACTCACCGACGAAGCGGCGGATCCGGCGAAACACTGTGGGCGATGTCCTTCGCTGTGGAGGGGGTGGCAGGCGCGGCCGGACTCGAACCGACAACCACTGGTTTTGGAGACCAGAGCTCTACCAATTGAGCTACGCGCCTACGGTGCGTAGTGTGCTCGCTTTGCCTCTATTTCGCCTCGCGATGGAGCTTGTGCTGGCGGCAGCGCGGGCAGTACTTTTGAAGCTCGATCCGGTTGGGATCGTTCTTCTTGTTCTTGCGAGTGGAGTAGGTCCGCTCGCGGCATTCGGTGCAGGCCAGCTGGATGACCGGCCTGTTCTCTGTCTTGGCCATCGTGCTAGGCCAGGATCTGGGTGATGGCGCCGGCACCCACGGTGCGGCCA
>JBBJNS010000029.1:0-17923 GCA_037720745.1 Candidatus Limnocylindrales bacterium | reverse complement strand
CGCCTTGCGCCCGGCCCCGGGATGGCTCGATTCGGCTGGCGACCGAGGACTGTCTCGAGGCTACTGGTGCTGCCTGATGACCGCACCGTCAGGCGGATCGTGACCCGACACAACGCCACGTTCGGCAGCATCTACCCCGCCCGGAGCCGGGAGGTTCGCGCTTGGCTTCGCCGACCGGATGGTCCGCTCCGGGCGGCATATGGTTGGTGTCCGGAGCCGATCTTGCCGGTGAGGGCTGAAGGCCGCTCGCGAGCGGTGCTCGGCCAGCGGCCGAGTCCCTTGCCAGCGGCCGGGATCCACGGCCGAGCGCGAGGCTCCGCGCGGGCTAAGCCAGCGCCACCCGTGGACGCGGGTCGGTCAGAGCGATTCCGTCGATCGAACTCGGATGAACTCAAGCACGCGGCGCCAGGCGTCGCCCGACTCCTCGGCGTACTCTGCCTGCTTGCGGTCGAAGAAGGAGTGTGGGGCGTCGGGATACGTCACCAGCTCATGGTCGGCGCCTGCTCCGGCGAGCGCCTCCCCGAAGCGCGCCACGGCCTCGGCTGGTATGGCCGGATCGGCGCCACCGAAGAGCCCCAGCACCGGGCTGCGCATCTGGTGAACGACCTCGATGGGAGCCGGGATGTCGTTGCGTGGCGGTCCCACGGGAACTCCGTAGAAGCCGATGACGCCGGTCGCCGCCAGGTGCGCTTCGGCACCGGAGAGGAACGCCAGCCGCCCACCGAAGCAGAAGCCCAGCACGAAGAGCGTCCGCACCTTCCGCTCGCTCCGCAACCAGGCTGCGCCTTCCAGCGTGTCGGCCCGCAACCCGTCCCAGGTCGTCTGCGCTACATGGGCGGCATGCTCGAAGCCTTCCTCGCGCTTGCCGACGCCGGCGGTCCGCCCGAAGTAGTCGATGGCCAGAGCGTCGATGCTGCTCTCCGCGAAACGAAGCGCCAGCTCCTCGTAGAAGGGACTCAAGCCGCGGACATCGGGCAGGATCAGCACGCCGTGACCGCTGGGCGCCGAGGCCGTCGCGTGATACGCCGCGAAGGGGGACCCATCGGCGGCGACCAGCCCAAGGTCGCCTCCATCAACGGCTGCGCCGGCGACGGGCGCGATCGGTGGACGCGAGTCATAGGCGAAACACATGGGCGCAGCTCCGTGCAGGGGTTCCGCGGGGCGTCCATTCTGCGATAGACTGCGCCGCCTACGGCGATGACCGAGAAGAGTAGCGTCCCCACCGGCCGCAAGAGAGCGCGGGTCCTGGCTGCGAACCTGCGTGGGCACGACGGGAGTGAAGGTCGCTCGTGAGCCGTGGCGGTCCCGGCGTCCGATAGCGCGCCGTGAGGGCCCCCGCGCCGACGGTGACCGTGATGTGCGGCCGCCAGCGGGAGCCGAACCAGCAGGTGGTACCACGACCCCGTTCGTCCGCTGGACGAGCGGGCGTTTTCGTTTCAGGGGCCCGATACCATGACCGATCAGCGACCCATCACAGACGACTCTGCGGCCGAGATGGCCAAGACCTACCGGCCGGCTGACATCGAGCCGCGCGTCCAGGCACGCTGGCTGGCGGCTGACGTCTTCGCTCCGGACGGTGTCGGATCGCGGGCCGATCAGGCCAAACAGCCCTTCGTCATCATCCAGCCACCGCCCAATGTGACCGGCGCCCTTCACCTGGGCCACGCGGCACGGGGCACGGTCGAGGACCTGATGGTCCGGCGCGCGCGCATGCAGTGCCGTCCCACACTCTGGCTGCCGGGCGTGGACCATGCCTCCATCGCCGCTCAATTCGTGCTCGATGGCGTGCTCGCCGCGGAGGGCGAGAGCCGCCACTCACTGGGCCGGGAGCGCTACCTGGAGCGCATGTGGCGCTTCATGGAGGAGACGCGCAGCGTCATCCGCGACCAGCAACGGCGCCTGGGTCTCTCGGCAGACTGGTCGCGCGAGCGGTTCACCATGGACGAGGAGTCGGCGCAGGCGGTGCGCACCAGCTTCAAGCAGCTGCACGACGACGGCCTGGCCTATCGCGGCGAGAAGCTCATCAACTGGTGTCCCGGCTGCCGTACCAGTCTCTCCGACCTGGAAGTCATCGCGACGCCGGAGAGCGGCACGCTCTGGTCGGTGCGCTACCACCTCGTGGCGCGGGAAGACGCAACGACGGTGGCCGACGATGAGCCCGGCCCGCCCGAGACGATCACCGTGGCGACCACACGCCCCGAGACGATCCTGGGCGATACCGCGGTCGCGGTGCACCCCGACGATGAACGATATCGATCGCTCGTCGGCCGGCGCGTGCGCATCCCCTTCGTGGATCGCATCGTGCCCATCGTCGCCGACGAGATGGTCGACCGCGCCTTCGGTACTGGCGCCGTCAAGATCACCCCAGGGCACGACCAAGCCGACTTCGAGACCGCCCAGCGGCACGACCTGTCTGTCCTGGACGTGATGGATGACGACGGGTCGATCAACGCGCTGGGCGGCCCGTTCGCAGGACTCTCCGGGACGGACGCCCGCCAGCGCATGGTGGCTCAGCTGGAGGCGAGTGGCGACCTCGTTGCGACGACGCCGCACGAGATGGTCATCGGACGCTGCCAGCGCTCGGACGACATCGTCGAGCCGCGCATCAAGGTCCAATGGTTCCTGGACATGAAGCCCATGGCCGCGCGCGCCATGGCCGCGGTGCGCAGCGGGCGGACGCGCATCGTGCCCAAGCGCTACGAGAAGGTCTTCTTCGACTGGCTAGAGAACATCCGCGACTGGAACGTCAGCCGCCAGCTCTGGTGGGGCCACCGCATCCCGGCCTGGTACTGCCCCGACCATCACGTCACGGTGAGCGACAAGCCGGCAGGCCCGGACTCGTGCGGCACGTGCCAGCGGCCGGCCGGTGAGCTGCGTCAGGACGAGGACATCTTCGACACGTGGTACAGCAGTGGGTTGTGGCCCTTCTCGACACTGGGCTGGCCCGAAGCCACCGAAGATATGCGCCGCTACTACCCGGGCACGGTCATGGAGACGGGCTACGACATCCTCTTCTTCTGGGTCGCCCGGATGATGATGCTGGGCGAGTGGCTGACCGCTCGCAAGCCGTTCGAGACGGTCCTGCTATCCGGTCTGCTGCGCGATCCGTATGGCAAGAAGATGTCCAAGACGAGGGGCAACGTCATCGACCCGCTGGGTGTCATCGATGAGCTGGGAGCCGACGCCCTCCGTTTCGCCCTGGTGCACGGCAGCGCTCCGGGTTCAGACCAGCGGCTCGGTCGGAGCCAGCTGGAGGGTGCACGGAACTTCGGCAACAAGCTCTGGAACGCGGCTCGCTTCGTGCTCGGCTCGCGTCCGGAGGGAGTCCCCGACGGGCCCCTCGACCTGCCCGTCGGTGGCTATCTCGGGCCCGCTGAGCACTGGATCCTGGCGCGTTGCGCTCGAACGGTGGAGGAGGTCGAGCAGGCCTACACCACCTTCGCCTTCGGGGAGGCGGCACGGCTGCTGCACGATGCCATCTGGAACGATTACTGCGACTGGTACCTGGAGTTCGCCAAGGTGCGGCTCGCTGCCGAGGACCCTCCGCGACAGGCAGCGACCTGGGCGGTCCTGACCTGGGTCCTGGACCGCTATCTCCGTCTCCTTCATCCCATCATGCCTCACCTGACAGAGGAGATCTGGGGCCGCCTGCCGTCATTCCCGCATGAGGGGGAGCTGCTCATCGTGGCGGCCTGGCCGGACGCGGCCCGCGAGAAGGCGCTCGCCGACCAGGCGCAAGCGCGCGGCGTGGACGGACTCATCGAGCTGGTGAGCGGCATCCGCAACGCTCGTGCTGAGGCGAGGATCGATCCCGCAGCCTGGCTGCCGGCAGCGCTGCACATCACGGACGTCGATACAGCGTCCGCCTACCATCGATCGGCCGCGGCCGTGGAGCGTTTGGCGCGCATCCGGCCGCGACTGGTCACCGACCAGGTCGATCTGGAGGTGGGGGAGGGGGCGCTGACCGTGCTCATCCGCGGCGGCGAGGCTCGCCTTGCGCGAGGAGGTTCCGACCCGACGCTGGAACGCGAGCGATTGTCGAAGGAACTGGCTGAAGCCGAGCGGATGCTGGCTGAGACGGAGGCGCGCCTGGCCAACGAGAGCTTCGTCAAGCGAGCGCCGGGCCCCATCGTGCAGGCCGCTCGTGACCGGCTCATCGAACTCGAGGCGCGCGTCGAGCGACTGCGCGCCCGCCTGAGTGCCTGATCACTGGTGATGACAGGGTAGGATTCCCCGGGCGGGTGCCGTTCCCCGCGCGACTGACCATATAGGTGAGGCCGGTGCCCCTCGATTTCCTCAAACGCCGAGGCGACAAGTCTCCCTCCGATGCCGCTGTGGCGCCCGCCCCCTTGCCCGAGGATCTCGAGGCGGAGGAGCACGAACTCAAGCTCACGTACCGGGCCAAGACCAGTCAGGGCGTGCGCATGGCGGCCGGGCCCAACGCCCTGCAGGAGCTTCCCAACATACTGCTGGGCCTGACCCATTCAGCCATCGAAGTGGTCGAACCGCTGGCGCTTGAGTTCGCCGAGGCGGCACCGGCCATCCAGAAGCCCCACCAGGCGATGCAATGGATCAACGCCAATCACGATCGCAGCCCCGTAGTCCGTCATGCACTGGTCGTCCTGGAGTCCGTAGACGCCGTGGATCCAGCTTTCGAGACGGTGGCCCTCACGCTGCTAAGTGGTGAGGTCGACACCAGCGGCTATCCCGAGTACGACGCCGTCGTCGGTGGTGTGGCCGCTCACTGGGACGAGCGGTCGGGCGACATGGTCGTGCGTGGCGTAGTGGGCTGGGGCGGACGGGGGGTCCGCGGCGGCACCGATCGCGCGGCTCAGAGGATCCTGGCGGGTCTCCTGGCCAACGTGCTTGCCTCACGACACGCCGTGGGCTTCACTCCCGTCGAGCGGCCGGTGCCGAGCGGCGGTTCGGGCGGTCTCGTCTGCGCGCACTGTGGCTTCGCATCGGCTCACGAGCGCGCCTTCTACTGTCCTCGCTGCGGTATGCGCATGGTGCGGGGCTGATCGGCGGCCGTGCCCACGTACGAGTACGTCTGCCTTTCCTGCGCTCGCCGCCTCGATGTCCTGCACGGGATCCACGTCCCGGGACCCACCACCTGTCAGGTCTGTGGCGGTACGTTGCGCAAGGCGATATCCGCAGCGGCTGTGGTCTTCAAGGGCTCGGGTTGGGCCAAGAAGGATGCCGCGCGGGCCGCTGCACGACCCGCCTCGGGCGAGGCTAAGACGGACGGGGCAGCAACGGACGCTGATGGCAAGAAGGAAGCCGAGCCGGGCGCTGCCAAGGACGGGCCCAATGGTGCGGAGGCTCCCGGAGGGTCAGGAGAGGGTCGCTCGACCGCCGACGGCAAGGCCTCTTCCCAGAAGCCCGCCAAGCCGGACAGTGGCGCTTCGAGCGGGAGCGCGCCGGCGAAGCGGTCGAACCAGAAGGGATCGCCCAACGCCGGCTCGGAGGACTGACCATGCGCATCGTGGACCGGCCGGATGAGTGACCCCTCCCTGCGCGGGAAACCGGCAGAGCCACCGCCGCTCAGCGTCATGGATCGGCTGGGGGTCGTCAAGCGGCGCGTGCTGCGGGATCGCCGCGTGGCCGAGATCCAGGCCGTCATGACGGCCGTGGGCGAAGCAAGCGGCGGGCTGCTTGCCGCCGGACTCGCCTTCAATGCGCTGTTCGCGATCATCCCGGCGCTCCTCTTCATGATCGGCCTGCTCGGCTTCCTCATGGGCGATCCGGCGCGCGCGCAGGAGATCGTCGAGTCTCTGGTGGACCGCGTGCCGGCGGTGGCCGACTTCGCCGATGCGATCCTCGATCAGTTGGTGGCCGGCCGCGGCGCGTTCTCCGTCGTGGGCATCATCGGCGTGGCCTGGGGTGCTAGCGGGTTCTACGGCTCTCTGGACGAGGCCATGCGCCGCCTCTTCCCGGGCGGGGCGCCGCGCAGCATCGTCGAGCAGCGGATCCGGGGCGTGGTGGCCGTCTTCGGTCTCGTCGGTGCCGCGCTGGCAGCAGTCACGGCCACCAGCGTGGTCTCGCTGCTCGACGCGGTGCTGGTCCTTCCTGAGGGCATCGAGTCCGTGCGCTTGATCAGCACCCTTCTCATGATCGGCGTCTTTATCCTGGTCGTGCTCTTCACGTACCTGGTGGTGCCGACCTCGGGCCCCCCGTTCCGGTCGGCGCTGCTTCCCGCGCTGCTGGCCGGAACGGGCATCGGACTGACCACCGCCCTATTCAGTGTGCTGGCACCGTTCCTAGTGGGGCGGCTTTCCGGATTGGGCCTCTTGGCCACGGTCTTCGGCGCCCTCGTGTGGCTGCGTCTGGTGTTCGAGATGCTCATCTATGGGGCCGGCTGGGCGCGCATCCGGAGAGATAGAGCGCGGCGCAAGGTAACGATGCCGACCCTCGATCCCGACTGACGACCGACGGACGTCAGTCCTGGGCGGTACCGCATCTTCGACAGAACCGCGCTTGGGCAGACAGTGGCAGGCCACAGCTGCCGCACGGACGAACGCTTGACGTGGTTGCCGGCACGCCGGCCGCGATGCCCCCTCGAGATCGTAGCGCGTCCCGCATCGTTCGCAGAACGACTTGGTCACCGACTCGATCATGTGCCGCGAACCACCTCCGACCGCGCCAGACCGGCGCGTAGAGCAGAGGCTAGGCGTGAACCACCGCCGCGTCACGCGGGAGAACCGTACTGCTACCTAGGGACCATGGTCCCTAGGACGGGTCACAAGGAGCCGGCGCCGGAGTACCGCTGAACCTCTGCTACAGTCCGGCGCACGATGACCCGTCCCCTCGTGGCGATCGAGCGGTTCTTCGAACGGCTCTTCGAACGGCCGGCGACGCGCCTCTTCAATCCTCGCCTGCAGCCGGTCCAGCTTCAGCGCCGCTTGGAGCGCGCCATGGAGTCCGAGCGGCGCATCAGCCACGACCGCACCTACGTGCCCGATCGCTACCGGATCGCACTCAATCCACGCGACTTCGGCCACTTCGAGGGTTATCGGTCGACGCTCGAATCAGACCTGTCCGAGGCGCTCCTGAAGCGCGCGCGCCAGCGGGGATACACGCTTCTGGCGCGTCCACGGATCTGGCTCGAACCTACCGACGAGGTGCGCGCGGGCGACATCACCGTGCTGGCCGATGTCCTCGACCCGGCCGCGCTGACGGCGGCTGCCTCCGGGCTCCGCCGGGTCGAAGGGGATGGTCCGCGCCCGCCTCGCTCGCCTGAACCGCCCCAACCACCAACGCGTGCGGCGCCTCCGTCGGGCCGTCCCTTCGAGTCGAACGCCACGCTGGCCTACCAGGTGCCGGCCAACGCCGCGCCAGCCGCCATCATCGAGATCGCGGGGCCTGGCATGGCGCCGCAGAGGGTCGCCTTTCGCGGCGGAACGCTGCGAGTGGGGCGCGGCTCGGAGAACGACATCGTGCTGGCCGACGAGCGCGTCTCGCGGCGGCACGGCTCGTTCACGACGCGCCAGGGGGCGCTCATCTACACGGACGGAGGCAGTACCAACGGATCCTTCGTCAACGGGTCACTGGTCAGCGAGATCGCGCTGGGCAGCGGTGACGTCGTCCGGCTGGGCAGCACGACCCTCTCGATCCATCCCGACCGCTAGCGCTGGGGACGGCTCATGGACGCCTTCACTCTGACGCTGTGGATCGTGCGCATCACCTTCGTGATCCTGCTCTACCTGTTCTTCGCCGCGCTGTTGCGCGCCCTCTGGCGAGACCTGCGCACGACGGTGGCGACGGCGGGCCGTTCCCTGGGTCGCCTGGTCGTGGTGACCTCGCCGGAGGGCAGACCGCCGGCCGGCGCGTCCATCCCCCTGGATGCCATCACCTCGCTGGGCCGGGACGTCAACAACTCGATCACGATCGAGGACTCCTTCGTGTCCGCTGAGCATGCCGTGCTCACCTTCCGCGGGCGTGCCTGGTACCTGGAGGATCGCGGCAGCACCAACGGCACGTATGTCAACGGGCAGCGCGTGGCAGGCGTCGTTCCACTGGGCTACGGCGATGAGTTGCAGTTCGGCCAGGTACGGTTGCGATTGGAGCGCGTCCCGGCATGATGGCGACCCTCTATCGAGCGGGTATACGTCCGCGTCTTCGATACCAGGAGACGATGCTGCTGGCGCTGATGGGCGTGGCCCTCTCCGCGGGCTGGGTAAGTCTCGCCTCGCAGCAGGCTGGGCGGATGACCATCGGTGACCCGGCCATCCCGGTCATCTACGTGGGCATCCTGTTCGCCATCCACCTCGCGTTCGTGCTGACCGGCCGTCGCATGGACCAGGTGCTGCTACCGGTCACGGGCATGCTCGGCTCTCTCTCCCTGCTCCTCATGGCACGGTTGCCTCAGGGTCTGGCCGGACTGTCGCTGGGCGGCCTCGATCTGGGGTTGGCGCCGCTCCAGTTGCTGTGGCTCTCGCTTGCGCTCGCCGTCCTGGCGATCTTGGCGATCGCGGTCCGGAACGACAGCTGGTTGCGCGAGTACAAGTACACCTGGGCCGCGGTAGGGATCGGCCTGCTGCTGCTCGTGTTCGTGTTGCCCCCGACCGGCGCCGAGCGGATCGATGCGCCGCGGCTGTCGCTCCGGATCGGACCCATCACCGGGCAACCATCGGAACTGTTGAAGGTCATCCTGGTCGTTTTCCTGGCGGGCTACCTGGCGGAGAACCGCACGTTGCTCGCCCGCACCAGTACCAGGCTCGGTCCCATCTCACTGCCGCCCGTGCCCTACCTCCTGCCCATGCTGGCCATGTGGGGCGTGGCGCTGGCCGTGGTCATCGTGCAGCGCGACCTGGGCGCGGCGCTGCTCTTCTTCACGGTCTTCCTGACGCTGCTCTACGCGGCCACCAGGCGTTTCGCCTACGTGGTGCTGGGCATGGCCATGTTCCTTGCCGGGGCCGCCGTCCTCTATCAGCTCTTTCCCCTCGTACGGATCCGGGTCGACGTATGGCTCGACCCGTGGTCCGACCCGCTGGACACCGGCTTCCAGATCATCCACGCGCTGTACGCCTTCGGTCGCGGGGGGATCCTGGGCACGGGCATGGGCGCGGGGCTGCCGGCGGTGGGCGACACGCCGGGCGACCTCCCGGCTATCCACACCGACTTCGTCTACGCCGCACTGGGAGAGGAGCTGGGCATGCTCGGTGCGCTGGCCATCGTGGCGCTCTACGCCATCATCGCCGAGCGCGGGCTGCGCATCGCGGCACGTGCCGCGGACGACTTCCGGGCCCTGCTCGCCACGGGGCTGACGTTGGTCATCGTGATCCAAGCGGCACTGATCATCGGCGGCAACCTCAAGCTGGTTCCGCTGACGGGCATCACCCTGCCCTTCATCTCCTACGGTGGTTCCTCGCTGCTGGCCAATGCCATCGTCATCGGGCTGCTGCTTGCCCTGAGTGACCGGGGGGTGGAGCCGCCGCCGCCGCCCTCTGGACCTCGACGCTTCCACCTTCCGCTCCGGTCCACGGCATGACGAGCGGAGGGGGCATCGTCGGCGGCGAGGGTGCGGGCGAGGGGGGTGTCGCCCCCAGCATCGGTTCAGCGTTGCTGCGGGTGGGACTGGCCCTGGCCCTGATCTTCGGGGGCCTCGGCGCCGGCCTCGGGTACTGGCAGGTCGTCCAAGCACAGGAACTCTCGAGCGATCCAGGCAACCCACTGGTCCAGGCGGCGGTCCGCAACGCTCCGCGAGGCCGCATCCTTGACGCGAGCGGGGAGGTCGTGGCGTTCAACGAACGCGGCGGAAACGGCGAGCGGCTGCGCCGTTACCCGTACCCGGCCATGACCCCCGTGCTCGGCTATCAGAGCCTGCGCTTCGGAACGTCGGGCCTGGAGCGCGCCTTCGACGCCGAGCTCACGGGACTCAAGCCGCTAGGCCCGGGCCGCGACATGATGCGCAAGTTCCTGACCGATCCCTACGATCCCAGCGACCTCTATCTCTCGATCGACGTTCGGCTTCAAGCCGCCGCCGCGGCGGCGCTTGGCGGGGATCGAGGCTCCGTGGTGGCCATCGAGCCCGCCACGGGGCGGGTGCTGGCGCTCGTCTCCAACCCGACCTTCGACGCCAACCGCCTGGTCGATCCGGCCGGCGGCCAGGCTTACTTGGAGTCGCTGCGCGGCGAGCGCTCTACGCCACTGCTCAACCGGGCCACCCAGGGGCTCTTCGTGCCCGGCTCCGTCTTCAAGATCGTGACCGCCACCGCGGCCCTGGGCTCCGGGGCGATCGATCCCGCGATGACCTATCCCACGGACGAGGAGTATGAGACGGGATTCCTGGTGGAGGGCTTCACCATCAGGGACTCGCCCCGCTCGTTCCAGCGAGACCGACCCCTCGACTTCTTCGAGGCCACCGAGGTCTCCAGCAACATCTGGTTCGCACATGCCGCCCTGGACACGGGTGCGGACGAGCTGCTGGCCTGGTCGGAACGCTTCGGCTTCGGAGCGGCCCTCGACTTCGACCTGCCCACGGCCGCCAGCCAGGTCACCGGTGGCGACGGACCGCTGTCGGGCTTCACCGATCGTGTGGAGCTGGCCAATGCCGCCTACGGACAGGGTGAGACGCTGGTCACGCCGCTCCAGATGGCGCTGGTGGCGGCCTGCGTGGCCAACGACGGCGTGATGATGCGGCCGCACCTGGTGGATCGGCTGGAGTCGGAAGATGGGCGGGTGCAGACAGTCGGCTCGTCCGAACTTCGCACGGTCATGGGCGCGCCTGACGCCGAGGACATCACGCAGGCCATGGTCCTGGCCGTGGAGGGCGAGTTCGGCCAGGTGTTTGCCGGTAGCGCCAAGGTGCAAGACGCGACCACGGCCGGCAAGAGCGGCAGCGCCCAAGTGGGCGAGACGGGACGGCCGCACTCCTGGTTCATCGGCTTCGCGCCCGCCGAGGAGCCGCGTATCGCCATCGCGGTCATCGTGGAGCGCGCCGGGTTCGGCTCGGAGGTCGCGGTGCCCATGGCGGGCGACCTGATGTCTCTTTATCTGGACAGCGCCGAATGATCTGGGGCTGGCTGGCCGCATCGGCCAGGGCCCACCGTCCCTAGACACTTCTGACAACCGGATCCAGACTCCCGACGTACCATCCTCCGACCGGCGCTGCGTCAAGAGCCCAGACGACCCAGCGATCAACGCTCAGGTACGGCAGCGAGGAACCACCACCGTGTCCAAGATCCAGGAGTCCGGCGAGAAGGTCGCCGCCAACGTGGAGCGCGTCATCGTGGGCAAGCACCACGAGGTGCGGTTGGCGCTGGTGGCCCTGCTCTGCCAGGGTCATCTGCTCATCGAGGACGTGCCCGGCACGGGTAAGACGGTGCTGGCCAAGGCCATCGCGCGCAGCCTCGGCTGCAGCTTCCGGCGCATCCAGTTCACGCCGGACCTGCTGCCCACGGACGTGACCGGCCTCTCCATCTTCAGTCAGAAGACCCAGGAGTTCGAGTTCCGGCCGGGTCCCATCATGGCTCAGATCGTGCTGGCCGACGAGATCAACCGGGCCACGCCCAAGACCCAGTCAGCCCTCCTGGAGTCGATGGAGGAGCGGCACATGACGGTGGACGGCGTGACCTACCCCATGCCCGAGCCGTTCATGGTCATCGCCACCCAGAATCCCATCGAGTACGAGGGCACCTTCGCGCTGCCCGAGGCCCAGCTCGATCGCTTCATGCTGCGCATCCGGCTGGGCTATCCCCAGCCGCTGGAAGAGATCGTCATCCTCGATGAGCAGAAGCGCGAGCATCCCCTGGAGGATGTGGGCGAGGTGGCCAGCGCGGATGAGCTGCGCGAGATGCAGACGGGCATCCGCCAGGTCTACGTGGACCCCACCATCAGCGACTACATCGTCCGCCTGGTGGGCGCCACTCGCTCGCATCCCGACATCTACCTGGGCGCTTCACCGCGCGGATCGCTGGCGCTCTATCGGGCGGGCCAGGCGCTGGCCGCGCTGAGCGGCCGTGACTACGTCATCCCCGATGACATCAAGGCGCTGGCCGAGCCCGCTCTGGCGCACCGGCTGATCATCAAGACGTCGGCCTCCATCAGGGACGTCGATCCGGGTGCGCTGGTGCGTGAGCTACTGGGCAGCATCCCCATCGAATCGCGCGTGCCGGCCGGTGGGGCCCGCGTCGCCCGCTCGGTCTGAGCACGAACGCCGTCCCTGAGGAGGATCGATGGCCATGCTTCGCCGACTCCGATTCGCCGGTCTCGCGGTCTTCCTGGTCGTGGCGGCCTTCTCCACGGGCGCCGATTTCCTGTTCTTCCTGGTCTACCTGGGTATCCTCGTGGTGGGTGGTGCCTACGTGCTGACCCGCTTCGGCATGGCCGATCTGGAGGCGGGCTACACCCTGGACCGGCCGCATGCCCAAGTGGGTGACACGCTCCGCGCGACCTACACGGTGCGCAATACCAGCCGGTTGCCTAAGCCCTGGCTGGAGGTCCATAACCCGACGGCGCTGCCCGTGCCGTTGCCTGGCCGCGCTCTGGCCCTGGGCTCGCGCTCCGAGCGGTCCTGGGTGGCACGCGTGCCGCTCACGCGCCGCGGCCACTTCCGCATCGAGCCCATGATCATCCGCACGGGCGACCCGTTCGGGCTCTTCGAGTCGTTCGCGTCGGTCGGATCGCCGGCCACGGTCATCGTCTATCCAAGGGTGGAGACGCTGCCTCGCTGGCGGCTACCACCGTCCACGCTGGAGGGCAGCCAGGCCAGCCCGGAGCGGACGCTGCAGACCACCGCCATGGTCACCTCGGTCCGTCCCTACGCGCCTGGCGACTCGTTCAATCGGATCCACTGGAAGAGCAGCGCCCGCCAGCAGGAGCTTCAGGTCAAGGAGTTCGACCTGGAGCAGACCGCCGACGTGTGGCTGTTCCTGGATCTTGACGTGGTCCATCACACCGGCTTGGGAGAGGCCGCCACCATCGAGTCGGCGGTCCGCGTGGCGGCTTCCATCGGCACGCGTGCACTCTCGGAGAACCGTGCGCTGGGCTTCACGGCAGCTGGTGTACGGCGCGCCGTTCTGCCGGGCGACCGCGGCCCGCGTCAGCAACAAAAGTTGCTCCAGTTGCTGGCCGCCGTCGATGGTGACGGATCCATGTCACTGCGCGAACTGCTGATGGAGGGCCTGACCCGCTTGCGCCGCGGCATGACCGCAGTGATCATCACGCCGTCGCTCGATCGCGAATGGGTCAGACCCCTTACCACGCTGCGCCGGCGAGGCATCAGTGCCGCGGTCTTCGTGATCGATCCGCTCGCCCACGAGGCGCACACGCGGCGGCTACATAGTGTCGCCGGCGTGACGCCGGAGGAGCGCGAGGTACACGAGCGAGAGGCGCGGGCTTTGCGTCATGCGCTGGCCGAACATGAGCTGCCGGCCTATGTCATCGCCCCGGAGGAGCCCCTCGGGGCCCAGATCATCTCGGCACAGCGGGGCGCTGCCGGGCGGAACAGTCCATGAGCGGCCCCCTGACCCCCTTCGAACCGCGCCTCAGCGCACACGACATCGACGAGCCCGACAGCGTGCGATCGCCCCGCGAGGGGTGGACCTCTTTGGCTCTGCTGATGGTCATGCTGGTGACGCTGGCAGTCGCCATCGACGATGCCAACTGGGCCGGCTTCGGACCGAGCGACGGACGTCAGACCGGCTTCCTTCCGTTGGCGGTCGTGGTCGCTGCTCTGATCGGCTTCCTCCTGGCCAAGTCACGCCTGCGAGCGGTGCTCGCGCACGCGCTCGGTGCGCTGCTGGGCTCCGCGTTCCTGTTGGCCGCAGTGAGCGACTCGGTCTCCGCTGCACCCGGCCTGCACGACCGCCTGCGAGCCTTGGCCGAGTCCACGGTCGTCTTCTATACCGACCTGGTCCTTCTGGGCATCCGCTCGGCGGAGACTTCGGTGTTCCTGCTGCTCCTGGGAACCCTCATCTGGGCCGTCGGTCAGTTCGCGGCCTTCAACATCTTCCGCCGTGGACGTGCCATGCCGGCCGTGGTGGCGGCGGGGCTGGCTCTACTCATCAACATGTCCATCACCATCCGGTTCCAATACGCCCACCTGATCATCTTCAGCGCGGCGGCCATGCTGTTGCTGGTGCGCATGAACCTGCTCACGCAGCGAGAGGGTTGGCGGAGGCGCCGGATCGGCGATGCTGGCTACGTGTCAGGGCTGTTCATGCGCGTGGGTCTTGTCTTCGTGCTGCTTACGTTGTCCGGCTCGATCGTCCTCGCCGCCACGGCCAGCTCTGCGCCGCTGGCCAATGCCTGGCGCAA
This sequence comes from Candidatus Limnocylindrales bacterium, assembly GCA_037720745.1. Classification (GTDB taxonomy): domain Bacteria; phylum Chloroflexota; class Limnocylindria; order Limnocylindrales; family CSP1-4; genus Palsa-1032. The sequence continues at coordinate 3,664 of JBBJNS010000029.1, read as the reverse complement.
CGCCGATGATCACCTCCTCTCCATCGGCACGGAGGTCAACCGCTGGGTGGGCGGCGTGACCGGCGCCTCGCGCGGCCCCAGCGGCCTGTTCAGCTCCAGCCAGACCATCCGCGGCATCTGGGAATCCTCCACTGAGGTCGTCTTCCGGGCCACCTCCACGGACGAGGAGGGCCACTACTGGCGTGGCGCTGTGTATGACGACTTCGACGGCTTCACGTGGCAGCAGCTGGGTCGCGCGCGGCTAGACGTGCCGGCCGGGGCCGAGCTGCTGGCGGAGAGCTACGACTCGGTCCTGGAAGAGGAGGGTCGCAAGCGGATCACCCTGACGGTGACCTCGGTCGACCTGGCGGGCGGCACGGTCATCTCCCCGGAGACGCCCCTGGCTGTCGATCGGGACGCGGAGGTCCTGACCAATGAGCCGGGCGGGCCGCTCATCGCCATCGACCTGCGGGATGCGGTCGACCCGGGCGAGAGCTACGCCGTGACGGCCTTGGTGCCCGACCCCGACGCCGACGATGCGGAGGTGATCACGGCGGCCGATCTGGCTGCGGCGGGTGTGGAGTATCCCGCCTGGACGCGCCGCTTCGTGGAGATCCGTCCAGACTCCATCGGCGACCTTACCTACCAGACGGCCGAGCGCATCGTGTCGCAGCTGTCACCCGATCGCCGCGACCCGTATCACGTGGCCGAGGCCATCCAGCAGTTCCTCTACCGTGACGGCGGCTTCCAGTACCGCACCGACGTGCGCGGCTTGTGCGGAAGAGAAAAGGTCGTCGATTGCTTCCTGACGACCCGGCGCGGCTACTGCGAGTACTTCGCGACGGCCATGGCCATGCTCCTGCGCACCCAGCAGATCCCGGCGCGCATGGCCATGGGCTATCTGCCCGGCCGAGAGCTGGCGGACGGATCCTGGGAGGTCGATCGCAGCGCCGCGCACGCCTGGGTGGAGGTCTATTTCCCGAGCTACGGATGGATCCGCTTCGATCCGACTCCGGGCAATGCCGAGAACGGTCAGGAGCCCACCCGGCTCCCGGACGGAGACCCCACGCCGCGAGCCAGCAGCGAGCCCGAAGGACCGCGCCCCACGCCGCGCTTCGATGTGCTGGACCCACGTGACGACGGCAACCTGGGCGGCCCCACGACTCCCGATGACCCGGCTGGCGAGGGAGGGCTACCACAGGCGCGCCCGGCCGCTGACCCCGGGCCCATCGCAGCGCTGGCCGTGGCGGCCATCCTGCTCGTGGTCGGTGCACTCGCTCTCGTAGCCCGCATCCGTCGCATGCCGGCACCGGAGCCGGATCTGGCCTACCGCGGCATGGCCCGCCTGGCGGGACGCTTCGGGTACGGTCCGACTCCCACGCAGACCGCCTACGAGTACGCCGGTAGCTTGAGCGAGCTGCTGCCGGGCGTGCGCAACGAGCTGACCGTGGTGGCCCGAGCCAAGGTCGAGACGACGTATGCGCAGCGGCCACCCGACTCGGCCATGCTGGAGCAACTGCGGGCTGCCTACCGGCGCGTGCGCATCGGGCTCTTGCGACTCATCCTCCGCCGTCGGTTCGGCCCGTCGGGGCCACGTGACCTCGGCTCGAGGTCGGGGCCTCAGCGCTCATAGCCGTCCTGCGCACCGAGCGGTGGCGCTTCCTGCGTACCATCGACCGGCTGCTGGCCCGTCCGCTCGACATCCTGGCCTTCGTGTGGCTCCTCCTGCTCGTCATCGAGCTGGCCGGCGGCGTCGACGCCCGACTGGAGCGCGTGATCTACGGTATCTGGGCGATCTTCATCGCTGATGTCGTGCTCGACCTCGTCATCGCCCCAGACCGCCTGGGCTACCTCCGCCGCAACTGGCTCACGCTCCTGTCACTGCTGCTGCCGGCGCTGCGCGTCTTCCGCGCCCTGCGGGCGCTGCGCGTGCTGCGGGCTGCCAGGTTCATCCGCTCCATCGGTCTGCTGCGTGTCCTGACCTCACTGAACCGCGGCATGGCGGCTCTGGCTCGAACCTTCGGTCGACGCAACCTCGGTTTCGTGGTGGCGCTCTCGGCGGCGGTGGTGATGGTGGGCGCAGCCGGGATGGCCTTCCTTGAGAGTCCCGTGGCGCTTCAGGAGGCCGGGCAGTCGGGCGTCGGACTGTCGTCGTACGGCGAAGCACTGTGGTGGACGGCCATGCTGCTGACGACCATCGGTTCCGAGTACTGGCCGGTGACGTTGGAGGGCCGCGTCCTGGCCTGGCTCCTGGCCGTCTATGGCGTGGCCATCTTCGGCTACATCACGGCCGCCATCGCCAGCCACTTCATCGAGAGCGACCGGGGAGCCGTGGCGCGCGGGGATGCGTCCGTCGCGGCGCTGGTCGCGGAGGTGGCCGCCCTGCGTTCGCGCATCGAGGAGCTCGTCGAAGATCAGAAGCGGCCGCCCAAGTCCTGACGGAAGGCGCGGCGCAGTAGCGCTGGCGTTACGGTTCACGACGCGAGGTCTCGCTGAGTCGGCCATCGATGACCTCCAGGGCCGCGCGCTGCGCCGCTTCGAGCGCGACCAGCTCCTCGTCGGGATGCGAGCCGTGCTGGGCCGCGATCAGCACCAGTTCCGCCTGCGCGCGCAGCGCCTCCAGGTCGGTTCGCCGGTCCGCGCGCTCGGCGATCCGCGCCAGTGTGCCCAGCAGGCGGTCGAGGATGTAGATGATGTCTCGTCCGGCGCGACGGATCTCGTCGAAGGCGCTGTCGAGCAGCGTCGTGAACGCCAGCTCCTGGGCGATCACGCGCGGCTGACCACCTTCGTCGGCGGTGATCAGTAGGGGGCGTGGGCGCTCGGCGAGCCGGCACAGGACGCCCCCCAGGCGATCCACGCAGATGCCCGCCGTGAAGGGGTCGTTGATGGCCGGCGACAAGGCACGCAGCGCGATCTGCCCCAACTGCTGGAAGCCGAAGTCGATGTCCTGCTGCTCCGTGCGCTGGTTGCCTGACACGATGGCCGCGCGCATCGCGTCGGCGGCGGCGTCATCGACCTGATGGGCTGGCCATGCCTCGGCCAACACCGTGCCCGGCACGACATGGCTTCCGGCACGTACCGTCAGGCGCACCAGGAGGTCACGCTCGACGGCAGCCTCCAGCAAGCCCTCGTGGTCGATGAGCTGCACGTACCCGGCTGAGTCAGCGCGGATCGGCCGTCCTCGGCTCGTGGGCACGTTCGACGCGATGGGGTCGTCCTCCCGTCTCCCGCCATCGGCTGGGACGACTCGGTCGATGACCTCCTCCAGATCGCGGCCGACCGACGCGATGATGTGGGAGACCTGGATGAGCTGAGCGGCGTGATGGATGAAGTAGATGAATACGGCCAGGCTGGCCACGGTCAGCACGACGCTGATGCTTACCGATAGGTGCGGCACGAAGAGTCCACCCGCATCCTCGCCGCGGATGGTGCGCAGCACCAAGAGGCAGTAGAGGAACGTGGAGACGAACACGCCCAGTACCAGCTGATTGCCGGTGTCGCGCATGAAGGTGCGCAAAAGCCGCGGTCCGAACTGCGATGAGGCGAGGCTCATGAGCACGATGGCGATGGAGAAGGAAACGCCCGCCACGGTGATCAACGAGCCAGCGGCCGTCTCCAGGAGGCCTCGCGCACCGTCGACGCCACCGGAGCCGATGCCGATGTCTTCGAGCACGGTGGGATAGCG
>JBBJNS010000136.1:0-5095 GCA_037720745.1 Candidatus Limnocylindrales bacterium | reverse complement strand
GTGGACGCGTGCCACGGACGGCTGGACGCCCCAGGCCGCGCCCATCTCGCCCCAGTTCTCGGCGAAAGAGCGACGGATGCGCTCGGCGCTCTCCTGGCCTCCGACGCCGGGCGCCTCCCCCTCGTCGCCTCTGCCCGCCTGCCGTCCGGCGATCCGCCCGCCGGCGCTGTCCGTGGTGTCTCCCGCAGTCTTCTCGGGACCATCGATGGATCGGTCGCTGGGCGCGCGTATGACCATCCGCTGACGATAGCAGGCAGGGCGTGGTCCGCCTCCGATCCTGGCGTCACGAGGGCGCGGCCTGCGCCGTTGACGGCCTCCGATGCGCTCCCTAGACTGAGCGTCCCAACAGAATACGGGCGAGGATCGGGATGAGTAGTCGCCGCGCCGGCCGAAACGGTCGCGCGGACCCCGCTACAGAGAGCCGGCAGTGCTGCAAGCCGGTGCGGGAGACGGCGATGAATGGACCCGTGAGCCCAGAGACGATGAGCGTGGCGACCCGATGTGGCCGCCGAAGACGGGTGGCACCGCGGAAGGACCGACCTTTCGTCCCGGGACGGAATGGTCGGTTCGCTGATTCTGGAGCTACCCACGTGAGTGACATCGTTCGTGCCGCCCTGGTTACCGTCATCGGTGGCGGCAGTCTGTCTCGCCCCGAGGCGGCGACGGTGATGGGTGCCGTCATGGACGGAGAGGTCACGCCGGCGCCGCTCGCCGCCCTCCTCGTCGCGCTGCGCATGCGCGCCGAGACCGTCGACGAGCTGACCGGCTTCGTGCAGGCGATGCGCTGCCGGGTGGTGCCCGTGGTTGCTCCTGCGGGCGCCATCGACACATGCGGCACGGGCGGCGACGGCCAGCACACGTTCAACGTCTCCACGGCCGCTGCTCTGGTCGTGGCCGCCTGCGGCGTCCCAGTGGCCAAGCACGGCAATCGTGCGGTCACGTCGGCGTCGGGCAGCTCGGATGTCATCGATGCCCTGGGCCTGTCCGTCGAACTCGACCCTGATCAGGCCGCGCGCGCACTGGTCGAAGCTGGCTTCGCCTTTCTGCATGCCCCGAGTTTCCACCCCGGCATGCGCCACGCCGGTCCCACACGCCGTGAGTTGGGCGTGCGCACCGCGTTCAACCTGGTGGGGCCGATGGTCAACCCGGCCGGCGTACGCCGCCAACTGCTGGGCGTGGCCCATCCGGACGCGGCGCGCACCGTGGCCGAGGTCTTGCGCGCGCTGGGCACGGAGCGATCCTTCGTGGTCTACGGCGATCGTATCGACGAGCTGCCGCTGGACGGCAGCGGCGTCATCCTGGACGTCTCCCCGAGCGGCATCGAGCGGCGCTCCGTGGGGCCGACCGAGTCCGGGCTGCCGCTGTCGGGGACCGAGGCGCTGCTCGGCGGTGACCCGCAGCGCAACGCGGCCATCATCCGGGACGTGTTCTCGGGCCACGGCACCGGTCCGCAGCGCGATGCCGTGGCGCTCAACGCGGGAGCAGCGTTGGAAGTGGCCGGTCGGGCCCGCGACCTGCGCGAGGGCGTGGGCATGGCGCTGGAAGCCATCGCCAGCGGCGCTGCGCGGGAGCGGCTGGAGCGACTACGGGCGCGCGCAGGCGGCGTGGTAGAGGCTCGGGTCACGTGACGGCCCCCGCGCGCTCGCGTTCGGCGCCTGCGGCGCACGCCGCGCACCACGACGCCTCGGTCCTGGATGAGATCGCCAGCCAGCGGCGCATCGACATCGAGCGCGACCTGTCCGACCTCTCTCCCGCGCAGCTCCGCCGCGACGCAGCGGCGGCGCCCGCGCCGCGTGACGCCGTTGGGCCGCTCCTCCGCCCCGGTCTGCATCTCATCGCCGAGATCAAGCGACGCTCGCCGTCGGCGGGGGATCTGCCCGGCGGCTCACTCGACATCGCGGCGCGTGCTCGCGCCTACCAGGCCGGTGGCGCTTCCATCGCCTCCGTGCTCGTGGAAGCCCACCGCTTCGGGGGCTCGGTCGCTGACCTTCGGGCGGTGCGCCAGGCGACGTCGCTGCCGATACTGGCCAAGGACTTCGTGGTCGACGCTCGGCAACTCCCCATGCTGCGCGCCGCGGGCGCGGACCTCGTGCTGCTCCTGGCTCGACTTCATCCGGCACGTCGACTGGCCCGGCTGGTGCAGCAGGCTCGGGACCTTGGGCTGGAGCCCCTGGTAGAGGCGCACGACCGGCGCGAGGTGCAGGCGGCGGTGGCGTCGGGGGCCCGGCTCATCGGCCTCAACAACCGCGATCTGCGCACCTTGCGCGTAGACGTTTCCGTGGCCGAGCGGCTGCGCAGCCTGGTGCCGGACGATCGATTGGTGGTGGCCGAGTCAGGAGTCACGGATCCGGACCTCCTGCGCAGCTGGCGCGCGCTGGGTTTCGACGCGGCCCTGGTGGGCGAGGCCCTGATGCGCTCCGGGACGAGCGCGCCGGCGGTTCGCGCGCGGACGGCTGCCTTCGTCGCGGCGGGGCAGGTGCCGGGTGCGGACCAGGACCCGGCCGCCGAGGCACGCCGAGCGTCGGTCAAGATCTGCGGTATCACGGACGTGGCCGGAGTGCGCGCCGCCCTGGCGGCCGGTGCTGACGCTATCGGCTTCAACTTCGTGCCCGGTACACGACGCGTCTTGACGGTAGGGGAGGCGGCCGAACTCGTGACGGAGGCCAGGGGCCTCGCGCGGGCGGGGTATGGCCCGCGCCTCGTCGGCGTCTTCGCCGACCAGGATGCGGCGGAGATCCAGGCCATCGCCGCGCGGCTCGACCTGGATGAGATCCAGTTGCACGGTCGCGAGGAGCCGCAGTCGCTCGACTCGATCGCGCTGCCGGTCCGCAAGGTCCTGCATCTCCCGGCCGATGGCGCCGCGGACGACGCCCCGGCGGTCTCTGCGTTGCTCGAGAGGGCGGCCAGGTTCGAGGGCCGACCCAACCTGGCCGGCTTCCTGGTGGACACGGCTCATGCGGACCTGGCCGGCGGCACGGGCCGGCGATCGGCGACGGCGACTGCTGCGGCGGTGGCACGGTCGCTGCCGGTCATCCTGGCCGGGGGACTGACCGCGGCCAACATCGCCCAGGCGCTGCGCGAGATCCCAGCGGTGGGCGTCGACGTGGCAAGTGGCGTAGAGACGGTGTCCGACCCGCCCGCCCGCCCAGCCAAGGATCCCTTCCTCGTCGCGCTCTTCATCAAACGTGCCCGCGCCGCTCGCGTCGATCTGCCGGCTCTCCCATCACGGCCGGAAGTGGCCGCTGCGGGCCTGCTGGAGCCGGACGAGCGTGGTCGCTGGGGCCGCGAGCGTCGATTCGGGGGGCGGTTCGTGCCCGAGACGCTGATGGCGGCGCTCGGCGAGCTGGACGAGGTGTGGCGGGCCATCCGCCTGGACAGGGTCTTCTGGGCTGAGCTGCGCGAGCGCTCGCACCGGTATGTCGGACGTCCCACGCCGCTGTATCGCGCCGATCGGCTGGCGGCTGCAGTCTCGCAGATCGCTGGCACGCCCGATATCGGGCTGCGGCTCTATCTCAAGCGCGAGGACCTGGCGCACACGGGAGCGCACAAGATCAACAACGCCCTCGGCCAGGCGCTCATCGCCAAGCGGCTGGGCAAGCCTCGCGTCGTGGCCGAGACCGGGGCCGGCCAGCACGGCGTAGCGACGGCCACGGCCTGCGCGCTGCTGGACCTCGAATGCGTCGTCTACATGGGCGCCGAGGACATCGAGCGCCAGCGACCGAACGTGCAGCGCATGCACGCGCTCGGCGCGGAGGTGCGGCCCGTGACCTCTGGTGCCGCGACCCTCAAGGACGCCGTCAACGAGACGCTGCGCGACTGGGTCACGACGGTCGCCACGACGCACTACGTGCTGGGCTCGGCGGTCGGTCCGCACCCGTTCCCGGCACTGGTCCGTGACCTCCAGCGCGGCATCGGCGATGAGGCCGCCGCGCAGCTCCTCGCCGTCGAGGGACGGCTGCCCGACGCAGCCGTTGCCTGCCTGGGCGGCGGCTCCAACGGCATCGGCCTCTTCGCGCGGTTCATCGGTGAGCCCGATGTGCGGCTGGTCGGCGTGGAGGCCGGCGGTGAGGGGTTGGCCGGGCGCCACGCGGCAGCGCTGGCCGGTGGCTCGGAGGGCGTCCTCCACGGCGCGCGCTCGTACCTGCTCCAGGATGCCGAGGGGCAGGTCACCGAGGCGCATTCCATCTCCGCCGGCCTGGACTACCCGGGCATCGGGCCCCAGCTGGCGGCACTCTTCGAGGCGGGGCGCATGGAGGTGCTCGCGGCGACGGATCGAGAGGCCGTGACCGGACTGCGTCTCGTGGCCCGCACAGAGGGCATCTTGCCCGCTCTGGAACCCGCCCACGCGGTGGCCTCGCTGCCGACCCTCCTGCGCGGCGATGCACCCGGCGGACCGCTGCCGCCCGAGCCCCTCATCCTGCTCGGCCTCTCCGGCCGCGGCGACAAGGATCTGGCCGCGATCGCCGATGCCGACTGACCCCGTCGAAGGCCGAGGCCGCATCGACGCTGCCTTCGCCGCAGCTTCCGATGGCGGTCGAGCGGCGCTGATCCCCTACGTCTTGGCTTGCTACCCGGACGCGGAGGGGGCACTTGCCGCGGCACTGGCGGCCATCGATGGGGGAGGGGATGTCCTGGAGATCGGCCTGCCCTACTCCGACCCCCTGGCGGATGGCCCCACGCTTCAGCGCGCCTCTCGCGTCGCGTTGGCCAGCGGCGCGAACCTGGAGAACGCGCTGGAGCTCGTCGCCGCGGTCCGCGCCGCTCGGCCGGCCACGCCGCTCGTGGTCATGGGCTACGTCAACCAGTTCCTTCGTGGTCGGGACGGGAAGTCGCTCGGGCTGATGGCCGACGCCGGCGCGGATGGCCTGATCATCGCCGACCTGACGCCGGACGATGGCCCGGAGGTGGAGGAGATGGCCGTGGCTTGCGGGCTGGACCTGGTCTACCTGGTAGCGCCGACCACAGCCTCGGAGCGTATCGGTCGCATCGCGGCTCGGAGCCGCGGCTTCCTGTACGCCGTCTCCCTGGTCGGTGTGACCGGAGCCCGTCGCTCGCTGCCTACGGGTGTGTCGAACTTCCTGCATCGCGTGCGCGC
>JBBJNS010000028.1:0-18276 GCA_037720745.1 Candidatus Limnocylindrales bacterium | reverse complement strand
GGTGGGCATCTACGCCTTCGGGCCTGGCGATCCAGGCTCGCGGGTGGCCGCCCAGATCGTCACGGGCATCGGCTTCCTGGGCGCGGGCACCATCATCCAGGTCAAGTCGGGGGTGGTCGGCCTGACCACCGCGGCGGGCATCTGGGCCGTGGCCGCGGTCGGCATGGCCATCGGGTCCGGTCTCTACATCCTGGGCATCGGCGCCGGCATCCTGATGTTCCTCGCGCTCCGCTTCCTCACCTACGGCAGCGACGATGAGGCGGGCAAAGACGTGGCCGGCCATGATGGGGCCGACAAGGCCGACGCCTCCTGAGCTCTAGCCCCGCACCGTCCGCGTCAACTGGCGGCGCAGCAGGAACGCGGTGAGGAGCAGCAGCAGCACGCCACTGGCCGCCAGCACGGCTACCTGCCATTCGGTCGCGATGGCTCCGCGCAACATCACCTGCTGGAGCAGCGTGATGCCGTGGGTCACGGGCAGGCCGTAGGCCAGCGCCTGCACCTCCGGGCGGAAGTCCTCCACGGGCAGCACGATGCCGCTGAAGAAGACCGATGCGAGCAGGACCAGGAGGGATAGCTGGACGGACTGCCGCTCCGAGTCGGCGACGACGGAGATGAGCAGCCCCAGCCCGAGGGAGGCGAAGACGACCAGCGCCACGATGCCGGCCAGCACCAGCGGCGAGCCGAGCAAGGGGGTGCCCAAGCCGTACACCACGAGCAGGACCACGGCCGCCGCCATCAGAGCGCTCATGATGCCGAAGCCCAGGTACTTGCCCAGCAGCAATTCCACGGAGTTGATGGGTGAGACGCGGAAGATCTCCATGGTCCCCGACAGGCGCTCGCGGACGAGCGACAGCGCACTCAGCGTGACAGCCATGTGCTGCAGCACGAGAGCCAGCACGGCCGGCGCGAAGAACTGCACGATGGTGGGCGTGGTGGGCGCCACGTTCACGGCCGTCGCGCGAGTCGGCGCGGCGATGACCTCCGGCGGGATCTCCGTGAGCGTCCCGTCCAGCTCGAGCCGGGTGAGCGCGTACGCCTCTCCTTCCTCGACGGCACGGCGCAGGATCTCCTTGTTCACTTCCTGAGAGAGGTTGTAAGCCAGCACGCGCGCGTATGCATCCAAGGCAGGATCGATCTCGTTATAGGCCACTTCGATGTCGGCTTGGCGGCCATCGCGGAAGGCGCTGATGGCGTCAGCCGGCGCCACCACGATGATGTCGACCTCTCGCGCGTCCAGCGCGCGAGCGGCTTCGTCGCGACCCTCGATGACGGAGCGGATGTTCATGGCTGGGCCGGTCAGCCCCTGGTAGAAGGAGATATCGCGCGGAAGCGAGACCTCGCTCGGGATCACCAGGATGGTCTCGAGTGGCGAGCGCACGCCCGTGAAGCCGGCCCCGAAAAGCGCCATCAGCAGGAACGGTCCCAGCACCAGGCTGAGGAACGCTGCCGGTCGGCGGATGATCTGGATGAGTTCCTTGCGCGTCTGGGAAAAGATGCGGGTGACGCTCTTGGCCATTCCCAAGAAGACGCTCATGAGCCGTTCGACCCGACGCCGAGGACCTGTCGGTGCCGCTCCACGAGCAGCGTGAAGACCTCGTCGAAAGACGGCCGGTACTCGCGGCTCGCGGTCACCTGACCACCGGCCGTCTCGATGGCCCCGATGATGTCCGGCGTAGCGGCTCCGGCTTCGGCTGCCACGAAGAGCAGCTCCCGCGCCCCGCGGTGTCGCACGGAGAGGACGCCCGGGATGGGCGGCAGGCGGCGCAGGTCCAGGGGCGCTTTCGTCTCGACCTCGATGACGTCGCCCCCCAGGGCCTGCCGTCGCAGCTCCTCCGGAGGGGCGAGCGCCACCAGCCGGCCCTCCGAGATGAGTGCCACGGCATCGCAATACTCGGCCTCGCCGACGTGCTGCGTGGTGACGAAGAGGGTGCGACCATCGTCGCGCAGGCGCCGCAGCTCGTTCCACACGGACTGTCGCAGTAGCGGGTCCAGACCGGCGGTCGGTTCATCCAGGAAGAGCAGCTGCGGGTCGTGTACCAGGGCGCAGGCCAACTCCAGCCGCCGCTGCATGCCACCCGAGAGCTGCGAGGCACGTCGGTCGCGGGCGTCCCACAGGTCGACCAGTTCCAGCACCTCCCGCGTGCGCTGGCGGCGGCGTCGCCAGAGCAGCCCGAACAGGGAGCCGATGACGTCCACATTCTCGCGCGCGGTGAGATCAGGGTAGAGCACGAAAAGCTGCGGCATATAGCCGATCTGCTCACGAGTCGCGCGATGGAAGCGCCGCGGGTCGTCGCCCAATACGCGCACTTCACCGACCGTCGGGTGGACCGCTCCGGTCAGGACACGGATGGTCGTCGTCTTGCCCGCGCCGCTAGGCCCGATGACTCCCAGGATGGTCGCCCTGGGCACGACCATGGAGATGGAATCCATGGCCTGGACGTCACCGAACCTGACGCTGACTCCCAACATGACGACCGGCGCGTCGGGCGGCGGCTGAGGCGCCGACACGGGAACTGGCGCGGCGGTCGATGGCTGGGGAGCAAGCGGCGCGCCGGGCGGGGGAATGGGTGCTCCTGAGGGGGCGAGCGGCGCGCCGGGAGGTGGCCGCCTGCCAGCTTCCCGACGCGGCGCGCCAGCCTGAGGAAGCGCGGCCGGCAGTGCGCCGTTGGGCGGCGGGGCGCCCGGAACCCCAGGTTCCTGCCCGTGGGCATCTCCCGCCTGCATGCGTCCCTCGTAGCTGAGTCAGCCTGTCCTCATCGATGGGCTCGACCGATGGTCAGCGCCGCCGGCTTGCGGCAGGACGGGTCGGGGGGAGGGCCGCGCTTCAACCGCATCGCAGGCGCAACGCATCCGACCCGGGTACGTGACCCGGGTCGGATGGAGCGGCGGGGAAACGGCGGGCGTCAGCGCCAGGCGGAGGCGCGGAAGTCCAGATCTCCCATGATCGATCGGTGGTACTGGTACGGCCGGTATGGATCCAGGATCCCCCGAGCCCAGGAGGGTGACTCGTTGCCTCTGACTCTTACCTTCCAGTGCTTGGTCGTGCGCGGCGAACTCCAGAAGATCTGCTTCATGGTCTTGTTCGTGCGGAACAGGCCCCGGAAGACGTAGTCCACGTTGCCCATGATGTCGGCGATGACGACACTGGCTCCCGTCCGCAGGAACCCTGCGCCGAAGTTGTCGACTCGCTGACGGGCAGTGGACTTGGAGTAGTTGGGCGTGTTGCCCTCGGAGTTTCCGGCGGCGTAGCAGGTGCGCATCAGGATCACGACGGCGCCCTCGGCCAGCTTCAGGCCACTCTTGATGTAGTGCTCACCGTAATACTTGGTGTTGTAGTCGCCTCTGCCGGATGAACTGTTCAGGCCCATGCCATTCTTGGTATAGGGCTGGTTCGGTGCGTACGGGCTGGGCCAGCCGTTGCCATGGCCGAGGTAGACGAACACGTTGGCGCCTTTGGCCGCCTCCTTCACCCGCGACCACGTCGCGTAGGGGCTGTAGACCTCGACGACCCTGGCGCCGTAGGAGCGAGCCGTACGAGCGACGTCGCGCGCGGTGTTGCGGAACGAGCTGGTCGAGCCGTGCGTGGGGCCTACCACGATGACCACCTTGCGGCTAGAGGCCTCCGTGGGCCGTGCGTCGGTGATCACGCCACCGACGGCCAGGATCGTCGCCATGACGGCCACGAAGATGGGGCCGAAGGACAAGCGACGAGACGCCCTCTGGGCGCCCTTGTTCTGAACGGGCAACGAACGTGCCTCCTATCTGCCAGACACCGCGCGGGCACGTGGTGACGGGGTGACTCATGCCCGGCGAGTAGCGGCGACCCGCGGATAGCTCTCCCATACCCGAGGGAGGACTAACAGCCGGATACGCTGGGGCGCATCCAATAGTGGCCGGTCCCCACGCTGGGGCGGAGGGACGGTGCGATGGTGACGTGGGCGGCACCGCGAAGCTGGTGCGGCCCGGTGGACTCGGGGGCGTCCACGGAGTTAGCGACAGGCTGGGGCCCGCCGGGCGTCGTATGGGGTCATGTCTTACCTGTCAGTCGCCGCGACCAACGGCCGAAGCATACCCCGGCCGGAGCCTGAGCGCCTCGTGCCGATCGCCTGTTCCTCGGCTGGTCTTTCGTCAACCTTGCGACATGCCTGCAAGACTGCCGCCTTCAGCTGGGCCTGTCCCGCTCGTGCCGAGGGCTACGCTCCTTTCAGCGACATGCCGAACGCCAGCCCGCCCAGACGTCGAACGTCCAAGCCCATCCCCCGGGCCAGCTCACCCGAGCCCTCCGCCACGGCCGGCCCGGAGGCCGAGGAAGTCGCCCGAGAGGCGGGCCTCCTTTACGTCACCGATGCCCGCCCCGGCATCAGTCGGCGCAGGGCGGGTCGAGGCTGGAGCTATCGGGCACCTGATGGCACGCTGCTACGCGATGGGAAGACGCTGGCGCGCATCCGTGGCTTGGCCATCCCGCCCGCCTGGTCGGATGTCTGGATCTCGCCGCGCGTGTCCGGCCACGTCCAGGCCACTGGGCGTGATGCCCGTGGTCGCAAGCAGTACCGCTATCACGCGCGCTGGCGTGCTACCCGGGACGAGGCCAAGTACGACCGCACCATCGCCTTCGCTGAGGCACTGCCCGCCATCCGCGTTCGTGTCGAGGCGGACCTGGGGCTGCGTGGGCTGCCGCGGGACAAGGTCCTGGCCGCCATCGTCCGGCTGCTGGAAGTCACCTTCATCCGGGTCGGCAACGCCGAGTACGCACGCGACAACCGCTCTTACGGATTGACCACACTGCGCGACAAGCACGCTGTCATCGAAGGCTCAGAGGTGACCTTCAAGTTCCGAGGCAAGTCAGGCCGCGACCACAAGGTGGATATCCGCGACCGGCGGCTGGCCACCATCGTGCGACGCTGCCAGGAATTGCCGGGCCAGGAGCTCTTCCAGTACATCGACGAGGAGGGGCAGGTGCAGGACGTCAGCTCGACGGACGTGAACGAGTACCTGCGTCAGGTCACGGGGCAGACCTTCACGGCCAAGGACTTCCGCACCTGGGCGGGTACCGTGCTAGCAGCCCAGGCACTGCGCGCTCTGGACGGCAGCGTCCCAGGCACGGAGCGGGAGCTGCGCTCCAACGTGGTGCGCGCGGTGGAACAGGTGGCGCAGAGCCTGGGCAATACGCCCACGGTGTGCCGCCAGTGCTACGTCCATCCGGCCATCATCGAGGCGTACCTTGACGGAGCCATCGTCCGGACCGCCCGCAAGCGGGCGGATGAGCGCCTTGGGTCGACCTCCGCCACGGCCCGCACCGAGTCCGCCAAGGGACGCGCCGAGTCCGTGGCCGACCATGGGACGACAGCGGAGGAACGGGAGGTCCTGCGGCTGCTCCGCGATCGGCTGGCGGCGGCCGAACGAGGCGGCACGACGGCGACCTGACCTTACGGGACACCGCCTGTCCTCCTTGGGCCTGGCACCACCCCGGTCTTGGACTCTGCCTCGTCCGCAACGGAGCTGAGATGGCGCGGCGCTGCGAGGCGCCACGGAAGGGCGATGCCGGCGCCTAGCCTCACGCCTCATGGCCATCTTCGCCTCCATCTTCGCGGCCGCGGGTCGATTCCTGGGCCGCTTCCTCAACACGGCCCTGGGCTGGGCGACGATCCTGCTTTTCGGCCAGGTGCCGGAGTCGCGGCGGCTGCTGCTCTCCCTCATCACGCTCGGCTCGATGGTCTGGGTGGCGGTGCTGGTGGGCGTGCTGGTGCCCGACGTGGGCGCCTTCCTGGTGGCTGCGGTACCGGCGCCCGAGGGCTTCGAGCAGTGGATCCGTCTGGGCATGGTCGCGGCAGCCGTCGTGCTGCCGCTGGTCATCGGCGTCGGTGGGCTGCTCATCCAGGACCCGGACGGCCGTCCCACGGGCGTGGCACTCGTCAAGCAGGTCCTGCGCGGGTACCTCTACACGCCGGTACTGGCCGGCGTGCTGGCCTTCCTCTTCCTGGAGGCTCCCCTGCGGCGACTCCGCGCACTGATCAAACACTGGGAGACGGCGCATGTGCCGCTCATCGTCAAGCCGTCGGGCTATGAGACCGTGGCCGCGGCGCTCCACGACGCGCTGAGCGCGGCGGGCCTCGATACCGCCACCCGCGCAGCGCCGCGTGCGCTGACCTTGCCGGCCAAGGCGCTCGCCTGGGCGGGCGGGACCGGTGTGGGCGGGCTCGTGCCGGATTACGCCGGCTGCTGGACCGCCTCCATCCGGGATGACTCGTCGGGTCATCCGGCCCGCCCCGGGAGGCGTAGTAGGCTATGAGGTCCGGGAGCATCCCGGATCGTTCTCCGTCATCGGTCGAGTCCGTGGCATATAGAGCACAACCCCGACGCATCCGTCCCACGAGGGGCCGCACAGGTTCCGATTCGCTGGCATCTCGCGTGGCGCTCGCGCGCGCCCTGAGCCGGCCTGCGCCCAAGCGTACCGGCGGCATGGTGCCCCTCTTCCTGGGCATGGTGGTCCTGGGCATCGCCGTCGTCTTCGCTGGTGGTGGCGTAGTGGCTGGCGGCACGGCTTCTGCCACGCTCGCGGCGCTGGCCGCCGATCTGCCCGAGGTGAGCCGGTTCGAGCAGCTGCGTTTCGCTCAGCCCACCGTCGTCTACGACCGCACCGGCACGGTCGAGCTGGCGCGCTTCCAGGCCGAGCGGCGCGATGTGGTGACCTTCGAGGAGGTCCCCGAACTGGTCCTCGACGCGACCATCGCCGTGGAGGACCGCTCGTTCTGGTCGAACGAGGGCTACGACCCCAATGCCATCGCCTCGGCCGTGGCCGATCTGGTCAGCGGCGGCGGCGATCGCGGCGGCGGGTCGACCATCACCCAGCAGTTCGTACGCTCGCCGCAGGTGGGTCTGCTGCCGGACCATGTCCTGACGCCGGGCTCGGACACGTTGTTGCGCAAGGGCAAGGAGATCATCCAGGCGGCCAATCTGACCGAGTTCGTGACCGAAACCTATGGCCCCGAGGAGGGCAAGGAACGCATCGTCACGGCCTACCTCAACCAGATCTTCTACGGACACAGCGCGTACGGGATCGCGGCCGCGGCCGACGTCTACTTCGGCAAGGAGATGGCCGAGCTGACGTCCGCCGAGGCAGCGCTGCTGGCCGGCCTGCCGCAGTCCCCTTCCACGCTCGATCCGTACCGCTTCGCCGAAGAGGACGAGTCGGGACGGTTGATCGTGCCCACCTGTGGTTCGGATCCGGAACCCGGCTGCGAGAACGTGCCACCCATCGTCCGGCGCGACTTCATCCTGCGCTCGCTGGCTGACGGCTTCGGGCGCTGGACGACCCTGACCGATGCGCAGCTCGAAGCTGCCCTGGACGAGCCGGTGGTCCTCATCGGGGAGCAGCCCATCGTCTTCAAGGCGCCGCATTTCGTATGGGCCATGAAGGCGGACCTGGACCTCCTGCTGAGCGACCGCGAGCCGGCCGAGACCGGTGGCTATCGCATCATCACCACGCTGGACATGGAAGCCCAGAGCCTGGGCGAGAAGTTCATCGAGGCGGCCACCATCCTGCCCCAGATGGACGCGGTCGACTATGACCAGGCTATCGAAGCACGGAACCTTGGCCAGGATCGCGAGTGGATCGACCCGCTGCGCGGCAAGGGCATCCACAACGGCGCGATGTCTGCCCTGGACTACAAGACCGGCGACATCCTGGCCTACGTGGGCAGTGCCGGCTATTACCGCGAGGACATCGCCTCGGAGAAGTTCGATCCCAAGTTCGATGTCGCCGCCGGCTTCCGTCAGCCCGGCTCGGCCTTCAAGCCGGTCCTTTATGCCACTGCCTTCGACGAGCGTGCTCTCACGCCGGGGAGCCTCCTCCTGGATGTCACCACCTCGTTCGCGGAGGAATGGCAGCCCAAGAACGCCGATCTCGAGGAGCGCGGACCGGTGCGCGTGCGTGAGGCGCTCAAGTATTCGCTCAATATCCCCGCCATCCGGGCCATCGACCGGGTCGGTCCCGAAGCGGTCGGTCAGGCCTCGGCCAGAGCGGGCATGAACTTCCTGCGCGGCCCCAACCACATCGCGGAGGGGGGCCTGGCCTCGGCCATCGGCACCGTGGAGGTGCGCCTGGTGGAACTGACGGCTGCGTACGGCGCGTTCGGCAACAGCGGCGTGGTGACCGCGCCACGCACCATCCTGGAGGTCCAGGACGAGAACGGCGCGACCATCTTCCAGGCCAGCGAGCCGGTCACCAACCGCGTCTGGAGCCCTCAGGCGGCCTGGCTCACGGCGGACATCCTGAAGGACAACACGGACCCCGCCGAGAACTTCATCTGGGGGCCCAACTTCGAGCTTAACAACGGACCTGACGGCGCTTACCGGCCGGCTGCCGTGAAGACCGGCACGACCAACGACATCCGCGACCTGACGACGTACGGGCTCCTGCCGCTACCGAACGATCCGGCGGAGCCGGCTCTGGCCATCGGCGTCTGGCTGGGCAATAGCGACCACGAGCCGCCTACGGTGGGCGACGCGGAGATCTTCGGTACCCAGGGACCGGGCCAGGTCTGGAGGGCCTTCCTGCGGGAGTACATGGATGGCAAGCCGGTGGCCGATTTCGAGCGGCCGGACAAGGGCCTCGTCGAGTCCACCATCGATGCCTGGTCGGGGGGCACTCCGGGCGAGTGGACTCGCGCCACCGAGCGCGAGTGGTTCATCACCGGCACCGAGCCGGGCAGCCGCAACGCGATCGATGAGCCGGGCCTCCTCTACCGCCAGGCCTGCGGTGGCCAATGGTTCGTCGATCCCCTCCAGGCTGAGCGGGACGACGCTCCCGATCAGTGGCGCACGGACGTGCGCTCATGGATGGAGCGTGCGCGTCGTGGCACCGGCATCAGGCATCCCGAATACGGCACGCTGACGACCTACATGTGGGGCGCCAGCGACTGGGGCGGACCCATCATCCCAGCCGACCCCGTGGGTTGCGCACCGCCCTCGCCGTCATTCGGGCCTTTCCCGTCGAGTGGCCTGCCCACGCCCGAGCCCGATCCGACGGAAGAGCCGGAGCGGACGCCGCGACCGGATCCGACGCGCACGCCGCGGCCGGACCCGACGCCTACGCCGCGGCCGGACCCGACGCCTACGCCGCGACCCACGCGGGAGCCTACGCCTACGCCGCGACCCACGCGGGAGCCTACGCCGCGACCCGACCCGACGCCGAGGCCGACGTGTCGTCCAAATGGCAACCCGCCAGGTTGTCGGCCGACTCCCCCGCCCGAGACACCACCCGAAACCCCGCCCGCCGAGCCAACGCCCACGCCCGAACCCACTCCCGGCGGTGGTGACGACCCGCCCGGCGAGGATGGTGGCGGCGAGCAGCAGCCCACTCCCCCGCCGGACTCCGACGCTGGAACCTCCGGCGAGGCCGCCATCTACCGGGACCGACACCACCCAGCGGCCTTGCCCGCGCAGGCCGATCGCCTGCGTCGGATGGCGCGCCGGCGCCGAGTCGCCCACCTGTAACACGGTTGCAAGCGGTGCCTCGGGACGGCACCCACGGGTGGCAGCGGCAGCCGCGCACCATCAGAAGCTCACAAGAGGATCTCGAACACGGCGCTGTGACGCGCCCTAACCCTGGAGGCGACCCCGATGGCGACCGAGAACATGACCACCAACGAGCGGACCAACGGCAGCAGCAGCGATAGCGACGAGGGCACGAACCCGCTCGTGGGCGTCATGAGCCAGGCTCAAGACGCGGCCCAGGCCACGGTCGGCGTCGTGCGCAACGTGGCAGGTACCGCAGCCGAACGGCTGCCGGCGGCCATGACCACTGCTCAGGATGTGGCTGGTCAGACATCGCGCACATTGGATGAGTTGCCCGATCAGGCCCTCGTCGTGGGCACCAGCTTCTCCCTCGGGTTGGGCATCGGACTCTTCATGTCCGGGATGAACCGCCTGTTCGTGCTCCTGGCTCTGGCTCCCGCGGCGGCCATGGCAGTCACGCTGGTCAACCGCGGATCAGATGAGTCGGCGGCATCGGCCCTGGGGCAGTCGAAGGGTCCCGGCGCGGGCGCCTGACCCACGCCACTGGTTCCGGGATGACATGCTGATCCGCGTGCACCGATGTCGTGTCGTGCCTGGGCGCGAATGGGAGTTCAATCAGGGCATTCGCAAGAGTGCCATCCCCATGGTGGCGGAGATCGAGGGCATCGACTACAGCGCCTTCGGCCGCCGCCTCCATGGCACGGAACATCGCTTTATCAACGTCACCATCTGGCGCGATCTCGAATCCGTGCGGGAGTACTCGGGACAGGACGAGCACAGTCGGCTGATCTTCGACGGCGAGGCTGATCTCATCCTCGATGATGAGATCGAGTATTTCGAATTGATCGGCGCACCGATCGACGAAGACTCAACGGACGACCCGCTATCGGTCGACGGCGCCTCCTTACGGTAGGCCAGCGACTCGTTCGTCAGTCGGGCTTGCTGCCGGCTCCCTGATCGGTCGCGGACGGGGCGGCGGCAGCCACGTGCGCCTCACTGAGCGATGTCTCCCGCGGCGGCGTATCGGTCCCCAGTTCTCCTTCCGTATCCAGCACGTAACCGATGCCCTGGAAGGTCCTGATGGGACCAGGCTCGCCGGGCAGCGCACCTAGCTTGCGCCGCACGCGACTGATCCAGACGCGCAGGTACTGCAGGTCGTCGCGGTACTCGGGACCCCAGACCTTGGTCAGCAATTCGCTGTGCAGTACCACCTTGCCGGCGTGGGCAGCAAGATGTTGGAGCAACAGCCACTCCGTGCGGCTCAGGGGAACGAGTTCCCCACCCCTGCGCAGCAGCCGGCGTTCCAGGTCGATCTCGATGTCGCCAAAGGCCACGATGCCCGCGCCGGGTGAGACACCGCTGGCGCGCCGCAGGACCGCGCGCACCCGGGCAGCTAGTTCGTCGGGATGGAAGGGCTTGGCGATGTAGTCGTCTGCCCCCAGGTCGAGGCCTTTGGCCTTGTCGCTGGTGGCACCCTTGGCCGTGAGCAGGATGACCGGCACCGGTCGCCATTCGCGCAGCTGGCGCATGACTTCGATCCCGTCGAGGTCCGGCATGACGATGTCCAGCAGGACGATGTCCGGCCGCACCTCTTCCGCCTTCTTGAGAGCTTCCTCTCCACCGCTCGCCGTGACCACACGAAAGCCCTCCTCCTGGAGGGTCAGCGCTACGAGCTTGGTGATGCGCGGCTCATCATCGGCCACGAGGACAAGGGGTTGTGTCTTCACGCTTCCTCCTCGAAGAGCGTCGGCGAGGCGGTAGGGCGACGATGCGGCTGACGGCTCGTGGCAGGTCGCACGGTCGTGCCGCACCCCGCGGCCGAGGCCGGCCGCGCCCCGCGGCGGGAGCCCACTCTAGCGCGTGCCGGACACTGCGAGGACACTCGCGCGGCATCTGGAATACGCCTGTAATGCGCGACCGGAGGACGGGTCGCGAGGCACCCGCGCGTGAGCCTAGGATGACGCCTCGGGTGGGCGATGGTCGTCGACCTCGCTGCGGGCTCATGCCGGCGGCCCGGCAGCAGGTGAAAGCCCGCTGCAACCCTGCCCTCCCTGGAGGGGGTGGCGAATGGCGGGTGGAGGTCATATCGTGAGCGAAGCCGGTTCCCTGGGGGGACGGAAGCACTCGCCGGGGGGTGTGTGCTTCCGCTTCCGGGGCCGGCTTTTCCTTTGACGGCACGATGTCGCTAGACCGCTACCGCCGCAAGCGGGACTTCGCGGCCACCCCTGAGCCGGCCGGCGCGCTGGATCCCGACATCGTCAAGGGCACGGCGGCCATGGCGGCGCCTTCGAGCTCCAGCCGTCGATTCGTCGTCCAGCGTCACCGGGCCAGCCGCCTCCATTACGACCTGCGCCTGGAGATAAACGGCGTCCTGGTGAGCTGGGCGGTGCCCAAGGGCCCCACGCTCGATCCCGATCAGCGGCGGATGGCGGTCCACGTAGAAGATCACCCACTGGAGTACTTCGACTTCGAAGGCGTCATCCCGAAGCGGAAGTACGGTGCAGGAGACGTGATCGTCTGGGACTGGGGCACGTACCGGCCAGAGGAGACCAGCGATCCAGGCGCTGCCATCCGCTCTGGCGAGCTCAAGTTCCGCTTGCTCGGGCAGAAGCTGCGCGGTCGCTACACGCTCGTTCGGATCCGCGCGAAGGACGCCGAGGAAGACAGCTGGCTGCTCATCCACAAACGAGACGAGGACGCCGTAAGTGGCTGGGACGCGGCCGATCACCCCCGCTCGGTCAAGACCGGGCGCACCAACGAGGACGTGGCAGCTGGCAGACCCGCCGTCACGACCGCCACGCCGCCTGCGGCATCAGGCGCCCCGACGGACACCGGGCTGGCCGTTGATATCGAGGCTTACGGCACGAAGGCGCCCCTGCCGGCCTTCATCCCGCCCATGAACGCCACCGCCGTGGACCATGTCTTCACGGACGCCGACTGGCTCTTCGAGCTGAAGCTCGACGGGTATCGCGTGGAGGCGGTCGTGGCCGACGGGCGTGTGCGGCTGTGGACCCGCAACAGGCAGGACGCGGCACGCTACTTCCCGGACCTTGCTGAGGCCCGGCCAGAATGGATCGCTGCTCAGACGGCCATCGTGGACGGAGAGGTCGTCGCTCTGGACGAGGAGGGTCGCTCGGACTTCAGCCGTCTCCAGGACCGTACCGGACTGCGTGGTATCGCCTCCAAGCGCGGCGAGCGGCGCGCCAGGGGGAGGGCCAGCGAGAGCGACGAAGCGGTCGCGCCGCTGGTGTACTTCGTCTTCGACCTCCTCTACCTGGATGGGCGGTCACTGCTGGAAGTGCCCCTCGTGGATCGAAAACGCATCCTGAAGAGTGTCCTGCGTGAGCATCCCAACGTGCGCTATGCGGCGCATATCGAGACGGACGGGGAGTCGTTCTTCCGGGCGGCGCAGGAGCGCGGGCTGGAGGGCATCGTGGCCAAGCTGCGTCGCGGCCGCTATGAACCCGATCGCCGCTCCGATGCCTGGCTCAAGATCAAGATCCGACAGGAACAGGAGTTGGTCGTAGGAGGCTACGAGCGCGGGCAGGGCACGCACGCTGACCTGGGCTCGCTCATCGTGGGCGTCTACGACGGTAATGCGCTGATCTTTTCAGGTCATGTGGGCAGCGGCATGGATGCCCGCACGCGGCGAAGCCTGGTCCAGCGGCTGGATGCGCTACGGGTGACGGCACCACCCTTCGCTGACCCGCCGCCCATCCGCGCCGCACGGTGGACTGAGCCGAGCATCGTCATCCGGGCCGCCTTCGCAGAGTGGACGCGCGACGGTCTGCTGCGACAGGCCGCCTACAAGGGCGAGGCCATCGATCGTGATCCCCGTAGCGTGGTCCGCGAGCGACCCGTTCCAGTGATGCCTCTCGTGCAGGCCGCCGAGGAGGAAGCCATCCCACAACGTGCGCACCTGGGTGAGCATGACAGTCCAGCGCAGGCCGCGAGCGCTCAGGAACTGGCCCAGCTGGACGTCATGGGCAAGGCCGGGTCGTGGCAGGTGGGCGGACATCGAGTCGAACTCAGCAACCTGGATAAGGTGCTCTTCCCAAGCATCGGCGCCACCAAACGCGACCTCATCCGCTACTACGTGACGATGGCGCCGGTGCTCCTCCCCTATCTGCGGGGCCGTCCGCTCAACACGGACCGCTGGCCGGACGGCGTGACCGGCAAGCACTTCTGGCAGAAGCAGATCCCCAGACACGCGCCCGACTGGATCGCTCGCTGGGACTATCCCGAAGCGGGCTCGACCGAGTCGCACACCTACATCGTGGCCGATCGCGTGGCGACCATGGCCTGGCTGGCCAACCAGGCGGTCATCGACCTACACCCTTGGACGTCGCGCTGCGAGAGCTATCGCAACCCGACGTACGCGCTCATCGACATCGATCCCGGCGAGCGCACCACGTTCCAACAGGTGGTGACCTTCGCGCGGCTGTACGCAACGGCGCTGGGGCATCTAGGCGTGACCGGCTTCCCCAAGCTGACGGGCAAGCGGGGCATCCAGATCTGGGTGCCGGTGCGGGACGGCTACACCTTCGACCAAACGCGCGATTGGGTCGGGGAGCTGTCTAGAGCCGTGGGCGGCACCGTGCCCGACCTCGTCAGCTGGGAGTGGGAGAAGGGTTCGCGCGGCGGCCGGGCACGCCTCGACTACACGCAGAACGCGGTCAACAAGACCCTTGTGGCGCCCTACGCTGTGCGCCCGCTGGCGGGCGCATCGGTCTCTGCGCCCATCACCTGGCAGGAACTCGATGATCCGGATCTGCGCCCCGATGGCTGGGACATCAGGACCATCGGGGACCGGCTTCAGGAGCGCGGCGACCTATTCCGCGGCGTCCTGGACCTGGCGCAGGAGCTACCCAGCCTCTGAGCGCGGGTCAGTGGTGCGTATGGCCGCGGATGGGGGCGGCTCGGCGCTGTCCTGGGCGCGAGCCGCGACCTCGCGTGACTTCTCATACCAGTCCTGCGTGAGGCGCTCGGCAACGCTCCGTCCACCCAGGCCGAAGGCGAGACCGAAGCCGAGGGCCAGCGCGGCGACCACGCCGATGAACAGGATGTTCACCAGATCAGAGGCGATACCCACCTGGTTCAAAGCGACCACGATGGCGAAGGCGATGACCGCCATCTCGGCCACGCGACCGAGCAGCGCGCCGTTGCCGAAGCCGGTCTGGGCCGCGCCGGTCTCGATGGCGCCGCGCAACAGCCGTCCCACGATGGGCGCGGCGACCACGATGATGACGGCCACGATGAGGTTGGGCAGCCAGCCGACGAAGCCGTTCAGGAGGTTGCTGACCTGCGGCCAGCCCAGGAAGTTCGCCGCCGCGATGAAGAAGATCAGCAGCACCACCCAGAAGACGACCAGGCCGCCTATGTTGCTGGGCACGACCGCGCTCGAGGCGCTGCCATACACATCGCCCCCGTGACGCGCGAAGGCGCGGTCGGCGCCGACCCGCTCGAGCAGCACGCTCACGATGCCGCGCAGCACCCTGGCCACGATGTAGCCCACGAGCAGGATGAGCAGCGCCCCGATGATGTCCGGCAGCGCCGTCAGCAGATCATTGATGACCTGGTTGAAGCTCGTGCTGAGCGTCTGACCGATGTCGTTCACCTGTTGCCACCTCCCTCGGGTCCATTGCGACCCTCGCCTGCACACGTCGGGTCGGCCGTGCGCCCCCCATTATGCTGCGAGCCTGACCAACCGGGATGAACAGCCCCTATCGACATGAGCAGGGGTGACAGACGTCGCGGCACTTGCATGGTCAGAGGCCGCGAGAAACACGGTGGGAGGTCCTCCGGAGCGGTGCGAGACAGAAGCGTAAGGACGTCACTGGGCGTCGTGAGCCTGCGCGGGTGGCGGGCCTACGGCTTGGCCGCGGTCCTGGCCGGTGGCTCTGTCCTGCTCAAAGGCGCACTGGCACAGCTGCTGGCCACCGACTCGGGCTATATCGCCTTCGTGCCGGCCATCGCTCTGAGCGCCTGGTTGGGCGGCTTCCGAGCAGGCCTCCTGGCCACTCTCGTGGCAGCGCTCCTCAACCTGTGGGTCTTCGTGGCGCCGGCCCGATCTCTCGACGTGATCACGCTCTCCGATCAGCTGCGGCTCGCGGTCTTCCTCTTGGCGGGCGCCATCATCGGAGGACTCTCGGGGCGGCTGCGCGACGCACTCCGTGACACGGAGGAACTGGCGCGGCAGGGCGACGCAGTGGCCACCATCGGCGAACGGGCTTTGTCCGGGTCGCCCACGCGGCAGTTGCTGAGCGAGGCAGCGACGCTCGTGGCCGAGACCTTGCGCACGCCGATCGTGGCCATCAGCGAACTCGACGGGGACCAGGAGCAGCTGCGCCTGGCGGCCGGCGTGGGTTGGCCCGAAGGAGCGGTCGGGACGTCGACCATCCGCGTGGGTGCACGATCACATGCCGGGTACACCCTGTCGCACGACGGACCGGTCATCGTCGCCGACTTCCGGCATGAGGAGCGCTTCGAGCTGTCCGAGCCGCTGCGTCGCATGGCGCCGCGCAGTGGCATCGCCGTGCGCATGGGCGGTTCAGCGCGTCCGTACGGCGTGCTCGGCGCATGGAGCCGTGATGCGCGCCGCTTCACGACTGACGAGGCGAACTTCCTCCAGTCGGTAGGCAATGTCCTGGCGGCGGCCGACAGCCGTGCCGCGGTAGAGGGCGATCTCGTCCGCTCGCGCGACGAGCTAGAGGCCGTCCTGGGCAGCGTCACCGATGGCATCACCGTTCAGGACGCTGATGGCCAGCTCATCTACGCCAACCAGGAAGCGGCCACGCTCATCGGCTTCGCCTCCACGGAGGAGCTTCTGGCCGCGGACCTGCCCGAGGTCATGACACGTCTCCAGATCATGGACGAGGGCGGATCGCCACTGCCACTCGACGCGTTGCCGTCCTGGCAGGCCCTGCGCGGGGAACGTGGTGCAGAACGGCTCATCCGATTCACGGTGATAGACACGGATGAGGAGCGATGGGCGCTGGCGCAGGCTGCACCGGTCCTTGATGACAAGGGGCACGTCCGTTTCGCCGTCAACATCTTCCGCGACGTGACCCAGAGCCGGCGCCGCGAAGAGGCCGATCGTTTCCTGGCCGATGCCACCGCAGTGCTGGCCGCCACCTTGGACGACACCGCCACCATCGAGCGGCTGGCCGGCCTTGCCATCGAGCGACTGGCGGACTGGTGCGTGGTCGACTTGCTGCATGGCGACGGAGTCGGCGTGCAGACAGCCATCGCCCACCAGGACGACGCGCGCCAGCGTCTGGCCAGGCGCTGGCGCCAGGTCACGCCCTTCGACATCGCCGGGGAGAGCGCACCGGCAAGGGTCATCCGCACCGGGATCCCGGAGCTGGTCTCGGAGATCGACGTGGAGGCGCTCCAGAAGTCGGTCGGGGGTCACGAGATGGGGCGAGAGCTACTGACTTTGGGCTTGCGCTCGATGATCTGCGTGCCCCTTATGTCGCGCGGCCAAGCCATCGGGGCGGTGACCATGGCCACGGCTGGATCCGGACGCCGCTTCGATGCGCGCCACCTCGCGGTCGCCTCGGAGCTGGGCGAACGAGCCGGGGTGGCGCTGGAGAACTCACGTCTTTACCGCGATGCGGATGAGCGGCGCGCGGAGCTGACGGCCACGCTCTCCGCGATGGGCGAGGCCGTCTTGGTCTTCGACGCGGAGGGGCGGCTGTTGCTCCACAATCCAGCTGCCGACGACCTGCTTGCGGACGAACCTCCGCGCACGCTTGCGGAGCTGAGGGCCATCCTGGATGGCGATGGACAGGCCACCCTCAGCTGGCCCGATGCGGCCGTCGAGCGACCGCTCGAGCTGCGCGGCCGGGACGGGCGCTGGCTCGAGGTCTCGGCGTATCGCGCGCGGGCGGGAAGCAAGGACGCCGAGACGGAAGGGGAACGTTCGCGGGCCGGCTCGACCATCCTGGTGGTACGCGACGTCACGGCGCCGCGGGCAGCTCGCGCCGCCAGAGAGGCGTTCATGGGCCTCCTGTCGCACGAGTTGCGCACGCCCATCACGACCATCTACGGGGGGACGCGGCTGCTCGAGCGTGAGATCGCTGAGGAGCAGCGCATCGAGGTCGTGCGCGATGTGCGGGCCGAGGCGGAGCGGCTCTATCGGCTGGTGGAGGATCTGCTGGTCATGACACGCGTCGAGCGCGGCGGCGTGGAGATCGGGGACGAACCGCTCCTGCTCCAGCGCATCATGGATCCGGTGGTGCGCACCGAAGAGTCGCGCTGGCCCGGGCTTCGAGTCGATGTCTCCATCTCCAACCTGCTGCCCGCCGTACGCGGCGACCTGACCTACGTCGAGCAGGTCATCCGCAACCTGCTGGGCAACGCCGCCAAATACGGCGGCCTGGGCCGTCCGGTCGATCTGGTAGCAGAAGACATGGGCGCCCAGGTGGCGGTGCGAGTCCTCGACCGGGGGCCTGGTATCAGCGCGGAAGAGGCCGACCACCTCTTCGACCTTTTCTATCGGGGAGCCACCACGGCCGCCACGGCCAGTGGGGCGGGCATCGGCCTCTTCGTATGTCGTGCCCTGGTGACGGCCATGGGCGGTCGCATGTGGGCAGCACCGCGCGAAGGTGGCGGATCCGAGTTCGGCTTCAGCCTGCCCGTCCTGGAGATCGACGACACCCCCTGACCCGGCACGATCCTTGACCGTGCCGGTGAGGGCGCATCGCGGCTTGAGGCGTGCCTGGCTACTGACTCTGTGACGCCAGGCTCGGGTCCTGC
>JBBJNS010000135.1:0-5235 GCA_037720745.1 Candidatus Limnocylindrales bacterium | reverse complement strand
CCAGGCGGTCGCCGAAGAGGATGGGCAGCACGTAGTAGCCCCAGCGGCGCTTCGACTCCGGGACGTAGACCTCCCATACGTAGTCGAAGTCGAAGAGGGAGCGCAGGAAGGGACGATCCCAGACGAACTGGTCGAGCGGCGCCAGGAAGGTGACGGCCGGCGGGGAGGCGGGCGGCCTGCTCTTAGCCGTCGCCTCCACGGCCTCATCAAGCATGGACAGCTCCGAAGCCAGGACGTAACGCGGGCGACGTGCGCCCTCCACCATGACGCCGACCAGGTCGCCGTCGGCAACGAGCTGCTCGTGCATCTCCGTGCGGCTGGGGCGGTCCGGCTGCGCCGGATCCGGCCTCGCAGGACCTGTGGCCAGGAATAGTTCCGCCTGGCCGCTGGCCCCCAGCAACCCGTGGCCGCGGTACCGGGAGAGAAGGCGATGCTTGACCTGTTCGCGGACAGTGGGCCGGTGCGCCAACAGCTCGGCTGGGAAGAGCCGCTCGATGAGGTCGTAGTAGCGGCGGTTGCCGTCGCGACGGGCGAGGCCCAAGACCCCGGACTCGGCCAGTGCCTCCATCACCGCCCGGATCTCGCTGGTCGGCCCCCAGGCCCAGTCGACGTGGGGACGTCTCTCGAAGTCCAGCGTGCTCAGTGGCCCCTCCGCGCGGATCCGACCCATGACGCGATCGACCGCCTCGGCATGGCGGACGAACACGCCGTTCTCGTAGATGGCGGCGTGCCGGTCCCACGTATGACGGAACCAGGGCAGCTCCGAGGCGGGCAGCAGGCTGAGTCCCTTGTTGTACGCCTCGAACAGCTCGCGGCGGCCATCGAGCCCGTAGAGAAGGTCTTCGGTCCAGGCTGGGTCGTAGTCGCGGACCCGAGCGTGGAGCACCAGGTCGTGGTTGCGGCCCGCCACGCCCAGCGGATCGAACTGGATCGATCCCAGCCGGCGGAAGACAGCACGGACGCCGTCCAGGCCGGCTTGTTGCGAGCGGGGCGCCGCTAGCAAGTGGCGGGTGACGAAGAACCGCCGCGCGGCTTCGGCGCTGACCTCACGGACCGGGCGGTCTGCGGCCGCCGTGGCAGCGCGCGATCTGGCTGGCGAGCGTGTGACCGTCACTGCCCGACTGTATGCCACGTACGTGACGAGCGTTGACAGGTATGGTCAGCGGCGTGACTCAGCCGTGGCGTCGGGACTCCCGGATCGCCGTGTTGCTCGTCCTGGCCGCGTGTCTGGCAGTCGTCCTGGGCGACTGCGGACCCCAGGCGGCAGTGCCGGCCAGCCCGACCCAGGAGACCCGGTCAGCGACACCCGCCACGTCCCTCGCGTCGGCCCAGCCGATCCCGTCGGACGACCCGGCCCCCACCTCGACCGACTCGCCAAGCCTTCCGACCACCGACCCGGTGTCCGGTCTCCCCTTCATCGACCCGGCCGACCTGCCGCCCGAGGCGCTCGACACGCTTGGGCTGATCGACCAAGACGGGCCGTTCCCGTTCGACCGCGACGGCATCACCTTCCAGAACCGCGAAGAGCTGTTGCCCGATCAGCGCGGCGGCTATTACCGCGAGTTCACGGTCATCACGCCCGGGTTATCCCACCGCGGTCCTCGGCGCATCGTGGCGGGCGAGGAGGGCGAGCGCTACTTCACGCCCGATCACTACGAGTCGTTCGAGCGCATCCGGCTTCCCGGCAACGACCAGTGAGCGATCGGTTCGACTCCACGACCAAGGGTTCCGATCACATGGACGACTTCACCACCCAGGGTCCCGACGCGATGGCCGCCCCAGCCGACGCAGCCGCAGCCGACCTGCGTTCGCTGGAACCACCTTCCGGGCTGTGCGAGTTACGCTCGCGAGTCTCGTCGGAGGAGTTGCGGCGCTCTCTCGAGGCGCAGGGCGTGCGCTGCTTCGTCCTGGACCTGCGAGGCGTGCCGGACAAGGCGGCGTTGCTGGAGGCCTGGGCCGAGTCGGTCGACGCGCCCGACTGGGTCGGTCGGAACTGGGACGCCCTGGATGAGGTCATGCGCGACCTGAGCTGGGCTCGGGCGGAGCGGTACGTGGTCATCGTGACGGGCGCCGGGGAGCTGGCATCGGCCGATCCGAAGGCATGGCAGACCGCTCTCGACATCCTGCGCACCGCGGTCGAGGAGTGGCGGACGCGCGGCATCCCGATGCTGGTCCTGGTCCGAGGCGTACGTCTTGCGACCGACGCCGTCAGCGACTGACGACTCCGGACTCGGAGAGGGTCCGGCCGCCCTCCCTATACTCGGTGCCGCATGGCCAACGAACGCGACTACTACGACATCTTGGGCGTCCAGCGCGGCGCGACGGATGAAGAGCTCAAGCGCGCTTTCCGCAAGCTCGCCCAACAGTGGCACCCCGATGTCAGTACGGAACCGGGCGCCGACCTGCGTTTCAAGGAGATCAACGAGGCCTACCAGGTGCTGTCTGATTCCCAGCGGCGCCAGGCCTACGACATGTTCGGGCGGGCCGGCGTCGGCGGCGCAGGCTCCGGCGGCGACCCGTTCGGCGCGGGCGGTTTCCAGGGCTTCGGCGATCTCTTCGATGCGTTCTTCGGTGCTGGCGCCGGGACGGGCACACGCCGTGGACGGCCTCCCGCCGGGTCGGACCTTCGCTACGACCTGCGGTTGACGTTCGCGGAGGCCATCTCCGGGGCCGACAAGGAGATCGAGTTCAGCGCCATGGCCAGCTGCGACACATGCGCCGGCAGCGGCGCTGAACCGGGCACCACGCCGGTGACATGTCCGCAGTGCAGTGGCACGGGCGAGGTCCGGCAGGTCCGCAGCACGATGCTCGGCCAGATGGTCAACGTGACCGCCTGCGGACGCTGCCGGGGACTAGGTCGCATCGTCGAGTCGCCCTGCAAGACGTGCCGGGGGGATGGGCGCGTGGAGCGCAAGCGCACGCTGCGTGTGGCCGTCCCCGCAGGTATCGATGAGGGGCATCAGATCCGCCTCTCCGGCGAGGGCGAGGCGGGGCCGCGCGGCGGGCCACCCGGGAATCTCTACGTGGTCACGCATGTGGAGCCTCACCCGCAGCTGAAGCGCCAGGAAACGGAGCTCTACTTCGAGCTGGACGTCTCCATCACCCAGGCCTCGCTGGGTGCGCGCGTCTCGGTCCCCACGCCTGACGGGGAAGAGTGGGTCGAGGTCCGCCCCGGTACGCAGCCCGGCACGGAGATCCGCCTGCGTGGCAAGGGCGTCCCGCACCTGCGGCGCAGCGGCGCGCGTGGCGACCTGCACGTGCTGGTCGATGTGCGTGTGCCTTCGCGATTGAGCAGCCGTCAGCGAGAGTTGCTCGAGGAGCTCGCGGTCGAGTCAGGCGAACTGGCTGAGGATCGCGACGACGGCGCGGATGGATCAGCCACCAATGGCAGCGGCCCGGCGCCGCGGTCGGGCCGGCGTCGCAAGAGTGGCATCCGGGACCGGCTCAAGGACGCTATCAGCTGACGCGACCCGTCGTGGACGATGGGGTGGCGCAGCCTCCTGACGAGGAGGGAATGTCCGCGGCTGGGACGTGGCTGGAGCTGGCCGTGACCGCGGACCAGGAGGCGGTCGAGGCTGTCAGTGAGATCCTCTCGCGGGTGGCTCCCGGCGGCGTATCGGTGGAGCTGCCCTTCGAGCTCGTGGATGAGGGCCTCGGCGCGCGCGCCGACGGGAGTCGTCCCGCTGTGGTGCGCGCCTACGTTCCAGCCCTCGACGCGTCGGCCGCCGCGACCGCAGTAGACGTGGCTAGAAGGTCGCTCGGCCATCTGCAAGCGTTCGGCCTGAGGCCCATCGGCGAACTCCAGGTCCGGTCGGTTCACGAGGAGGACTGGGCGGATGCCTGGAAGCGGCACTTCCCGGTTCTGCGCATCGGTCGGCGTCTGGTGATCCGACCGACCTGGCGACGACACCGACCCGGCCGCGATGACGTGGTCCTGGCGTTGGACCCCGGCATGGCCTTCGGCACGGGCTTGCACCCAACCACGCGGCTCTGTCTGGCGGCCATCGAGCGGTGGGCGGATGAGGGGCTCCTGGCCGGGGCACGCGTCTTGGACGTGG
Organism: Candidatus Limnocylindrales bacterium; assembly: GCA_037720745.1. GTDB lineage: Bacteria > Chloroflexota > Limnocylindria > Limnocylindrales > CSP1-4 > Palsa-1032. The sequence goes on along the minus strand of JBBJNS010000135.1, from coordinate 1,177 downwards.
GCTGCGGCTCGGGCATCCTGTCGCTCGCCGCGGCGAAGCTAGGCGCGGCCGAGGTCCTAGGCGTGGACACGGACCCCATCGCGGCGGAGGCGACGCTGGCCAACGCGCGGCGCAATGGGCTGGTGCGCAAGGTGCGCGCACGGCGGGGGACATTGCCCGTCCCTGAGAGCCCGTTCGATGTCGTGCTCGCCAACCTCATCGCGTCCGTGCTGGGGCACTTGGCCGGCGAGCTCGCCGCGTCCCTGCGGCCCGGCGGTCGCCTGCTGGCGAGCGGCATCTTCAAGGACCGGGAGGACGAGGTGCGGTCGGCCTTCGATGCGGTCGCGCTGTCGGTGGTCGGGCGTACGGAGGAGACCGACTGGGTCTGCTTGGAGGTCGTTCGACCGGTCGAGTCGACGGTGGGCTGAGGTCGATGGACCTGGGCGCGCTCTTTCCCTGGCTGCTGACGGCGCACGTCCTTTTGGCCATCTCGCTCTTCATGCCCAGTTTCCTGCTGCCGTTCACATTCCGGTTCCGCCGTCACGGCTACGCCGAGTCACCCGAGACGGGACCGGGGCGCGTGGTTCGGGGGCTGCTATGGCTGCAGAGTCACGGAACGGTCATCATCGGCACCGGCGTCGCAGTAACGGGCCTGGGGCTGGTGGCCGTCCTCGGGACGCAGCTCTTCTCCCAGCCCTGGCTGCTGGTGGCGCTGTCGATCTACGCCGCGAATCTGGCCGCTGCCTTCTTCATCCAGCGCCCCGGCGTGCGCAGGTTGCTGCGCCTCCCGTCCGGTTCCAGCCCCGAGGAACAAGACCGCTGGCGCGCGCTGGCTCGCCGGCAGCGCTACGTGAGCTACCTGATGGCCGCCGCCATCGGCATCATCGGCTTCCTGATGATGTCAAAACCTTCACTCTGGTGATGGAGCGAGGCGCACCAAGCCCCCGCGTAACAGATGGAGGCACGATGAGCATCGCCACGAAGACGGAAACGGAGTCGCCTGCGCTGCACATCGCCGACCGCCACGATGTGATCCGTGTGCAGGGCGCGCGCGAGAACAACCTCAAGGGCGTCACCATCGAGATCCCGAAGCGCCGGCTGACGGTGTTCACCGGCGTCTCTGGCTCGGGCAAGAGCTCGCTCGTGTTCGGCACGATCGCCGCGGAGTCGCAGCGGATGATCAACGAGACCTACAGCG
>JBBJNS010000134.1:0-5250 GCA_037720745.1 Candidatus Limnocylindrales bacterium | reverse complement strand
CCCGGTGCCACGATTCGGCGCGGTCCCGTGGCCGCGCACGGCCTGCCTGCTCGAGGTCCCCCGGCGCCGCGTCGGCGATGCGCGCGGCGGCCGCGATACCCGCCGTGGCGGCGGCCCCACGCCCTGAAGCGACGGGGGTGATCGCGTCCGCGCGACCCGGCAGTGCCACCTCGGCCAGCGCCGGCATGCCCGCGTCGAGACGCTTCCAGATCTCGGCGTGCTCCCGCTCGTCGGCCGCGATGGCCGCCACGTCCGGCCCATCCTGCTCGGCGTAGAGCTCCTCCTCATCGCCCTCTAGGGCGCGCACCAGACCAGACACGGCGTTCGTCCCGAAGACTCGTGCCAGGCCCACGATGAGACGCACCCGCGCGCTGGCGGGGCCTGCTGCGGGGACGTCGACACCGCCAGCACGGAGACGCTCGGCCCAGATATCGGCGTGCCGCTTCTCGTTGGCCGAGATGGCCCGGAAAGCAGCCGCCCGCCGCGCGTCCTTCTCGATGCGCGACAGGCTCTCGTACAGGACGATGGCGTCCCGCTCGAGCTTCAGGTTGTCCAGGCTGCGACGCTGGTCGGCAGAATCCAGCAGCGGTGCGTCAAGGGTCACGCCCGCATCCTAGCCGAGCCTTCGGTCATGACCACGCGGCCAGCATCCCGGACGCCCTCGCCATACCATGCGAAGCGCATGAACGAAGGGCCAAGGCCGCTGCGATACCTCTCGGCGGCGGACGTCGAAGCGCTGATGCCTCCTGTGGAGGAGCGCATCGCCCTGGCTCGTCGGACCATGCTGGCGCTGGTCGCGGACGCCGAGCTGCCGCCCAAGCTGGGTGTGCACCCGCGCGGCCCCAGCGCCTTTGCCCATGCCATGCCGGCCCTGCTCCGCGGCGCCAACGAGTCGGGCAGCGCGGACCTGGTGGGCATGAAGTGGGTGGTCGGCTTTCCGGATAACGGGAGCCGCGGCCTGCCCGCGGTCCACGGCACGGTCTTGCTCAACGACCCGACCACGGGCGTGCCGCTGGCCATGATCGATGCCGCGCCCATCACCGCCCATCGCACGGCGGCGGTGAGCGGAGTGGCCATCGCACGCTGGGCACCTCGCAACGGAGGGCGACCTCTTCGCGTGGCCATGCTCGGTGCGGGGGTCCAGGCCCGCAGCCACCTCCCGGTGTTGGCGCATCTGCTGCCCGGTTCCAGGCTCATCATCCATGACCGGCACCCAGAGCGTGCCGAAACGATCGCCGCCGATGCCGCCGCCACGGGCGCATTCGCCGGGACTGACACGGCGGCCTCCGCCATCGAAGCCGTCCGCGACGCCGACGTCGTCCTGCCGCTGGTCTCCTTCGGTCCTGACCGACAGAGCATGCCGGCGGACGCGTTCCGCCCCGACGCGCTGATCATCGCGGTCGACTACGACATGAGCGTGCCCGCAGCGCTGGCTTCCGACGCGGCCCTCTTCCTGGTCGATGAGGCCGGTCAGTTCCGGGCCAGTCGCGACGCTGGCCTCTTCGCGGGCTATCCCGATCCTGCCGGGATCATCGGGGAATGGCTCGATCCACTAGCGCCGCTGACGCCGCTGGCGGGGGCGGCCCCCGACGACTCGCGCACTGACGCCCTCCCTGGGCGCATCCTGGTCTCACACCTGGGCGTCGGGCTGGCGGACATCGTCTTCGCCGACGCGCTGCTGCGGGCCGCCGAGCGGCATGGCATCGGCGTCGAGCTGCCGTGACCGCGACCGACGGCGCGCCGAAGAGCGTCCGCCGATCAGACCTGCTGGTCATCGGCGCCGGCGTCATGGGCGCCTGGACCGCCTATCACGCGCAGCGCGCCAGTGATCGCAGCGTCACCCTGCTCGACGCCTGGGGTCCGGGGCACCTGCGCGCGACGAGCGGCGACGAGACACGCATCACCCGCGCCGCGCACGGCGCAGAGGTGCTCTACACGCGCTGGTCGCAGCTGGCCCTGAAGCAGTGGAAGGAGTTCGAGCAGGAGCATGGCGTGGAACTCTTCGTGCCCACCGGCGTGCTCTGGTTCGCGCATCACGAGTCCAGCTTCGAGGCCGCCTCTGCGACCGTCCTCGAGGCTGAGGGCATCCCCTTCGAAGTGCTCGCGCCGGACGAGCTGCGCCATCGCTGGCCGGCCATCGGCACGGACGACGGCTTGCGCTCTGCGCTCTACGAGCCGGAGGCCGGTGTGCTCATGGCGCGGCGCGGCTGTCAGGAGATCACACGTGCCTTCCGGGAGGCGGGCGGGGCCTTCGACCTGGCGGCAGTGCGGCCGGCCCGGGCGGAGGGTGGGCGGCTTCTGTCGGTGGAGGATGACTCAGGAGCGAGCTGGTCGGCGGAGTCGTTCGTCTTCGCCTGCGGTCCCTGGCTGCCGCGCACCTTTCCGGAAGTGCTGGGCGACGTCATCCGCGTCACCAAGCAGGATCTGGTGTTCGTGGGGCCGCGCGCGGGAGACGACCGCTTTTCAGCCGCCGCTATGCCCGCCTGGGCCGACTACGACGCTGCCTACTACGGCGTGCCCGGCATCGATGATCGCGGCTTCAAGCTGGCGCCCGACCGCTACGGCCCCATCTTCGACCCCAGCAATGGCGAACGCGTGGTCGACCCCGACTCGGTGCGCCTGGCGCGCGCCTACCTGCGCCGCCGCTTTCCCGACCTCGAGCATGCACCCGTCGTGGAGACGCGCGTCTGCCAGTACGAGAGCACCGTCGACGCCAACTTCATCATCGCTCGTCACCCCGAGCTGGAGAACGTGTGGCTGGTGGGCGGCGGCTCGGGGCACGCCTACAAGCACGGACCGCGCATCGGCCAGTACGTGCTGGCTCGCCTGAACGGAGCCCAGGAAGGTGACCAAGACGGTCCTGGCGAGGAACGCTTTCGCCTGGGCACGCGCCAGGCGGGCAGCGCAGCGCGCACCGGCGGCGACGACATGGCCCGGACCTGGGAGCTGTTCTAGCAGCGCCACCAAGCGGCAGGTGTAGCCTGTCGGCATGACGCAGTGGCGGGACGATGGGCACTCCCATGCGGGCACCATCGAAGAGCTTGATCCGGTCGCGCGGCCCGCGCGGGTCGGCAGCAGCCGTTCGGCGCGGATCCCGGCGCTCATCGTGGCCGCGCTGCTGGTGGGAGTGGTCGCGGCTGGTGTGTCCGGTCGCACCGAACGGCCATCGACCCCCGTTCCGCCGATGGCCGCGACCGATGCCTCTCCCGCGCCACCTCCCACGAATAGCCCGACACCACCCGGCGTCGAACCGCTCTCGCCACCTGAACGCGCGCCCGCGACGCCCAAGCCTGGACCTGCGTACTTGCCCGTGGAGCCGTGGCTGCCCGAGCTCCGATTCTGGCTCGTGGTCCTGTCCGATGGACAGCGGCAGGCACGCCTGGAGCTGGAATCGACCGACGGCTTCTACGGGACCGTCTCTATCGGGGAAGCCTGGGGTGATGACGTCCGAACCAGGCTCTTTGGGAAGGTCGGGACGAACGAGGCGGTACGGCTGGCGGACGTGCGCGTACCGCGCGTGCCTGACGGTTCGCTGGATCTGCCCTTGGATCTGGGGAGCGGCCTCGTCGACGCGGTCACCCTGGGGTCGGGCGACCGAAGGTCAGGGAGAACCCCGAGCGTCCTGCGCTATCAGATCCGTCTGGAGCAGGGCCATGGCGGCCCGGGTCCGGGGCGGCTGGTCGCCGAGGTCTTGACGGCCTATACCACCACGTACGGCGAGTCCTCCAGCCCCGGCGAGGCACGGGACCGCGCGCTCGCCAGCTACGAAGTACAGGAGGCACTGACCCACTCATCGCGCTGCTCCCGCATGCTGGACCCGCGTACCGGCCGCTCGGAAGCGAACCTGGACGGTTGTCTTCGCTTCCTGGCCAGGGAGGGCGTGACGTGGGCGGTGACCCCTGGAAGCGCAGCGCCGACCGCGCCGGACGCACCGTCGACTCCCACCTCGGCGCCCGCGGCACCGGACGGGGCGACCTACTGGTTGGACCTCCGCCTTGACGGCGACAGCATCGCCCTGGAGGCCCTCGACGAGGCCGCCGACGGCAGTTACGAGGCGTACTTCCCGTACGCCGAGTCCTGGTACGTGAAGGCGCCCGTGCTTGGCCTGTACGGCCACTCCATCATCGACGGTCGGCCCGTGAGCATGGCCACAGTACAGCTCACCAAGGGGCCTCGCGGACAGCCGGGGACCCCGGTGGAGTTGGCCTCCGCGCCGTCGCCGCGCAACGAGGACCAGGGAGGTTCACCGTTCTGGTCCGTGACGCTCACGCGCGGGCAGCCGCATGGGTTGGCCATCTTGGTGCAGGTCCGCCCTCGGATCACTCGTTGACGGGGATGGGGCCCTCAGGCAGCTCCAACACGATCGCTCCGTCGTCCTCGACCGTCACGGGGTAGACCGCCAACGGCAGCTCGGCGGGCGGATCCAGTGCCTCGCCCGTCTCCAGGTCGAAGCGCGACAGGTGCAGAGCACAGGTGATCGAGTCACCGGTCAGGAAGCCCTTGTCCAGCTCGAAGTACTGGTGCGAGCAGATGCCCTGTACGGCGTGGATCCGTCCCTCCAGGTTGACCAGCAGGATGTCCGTGCCGTCGACCTGGACCATCTCCATGGTTCCGGGGTCGAGTCGCGCGATCTGGCCGACGGGGACCCGTCGGAGCGCGGCGGTCAGGCGGCCACCGGCTGGGCAGCCGGCCACTTGTCCTCGAGCAGCTGGCGCAGGCGGTCCTGCGCGTCGCCCAGCGGGATGCGCGCCACGACCGGTTCCAGGAAGCCCAGCACGATCGACTTGCGCGCCTCTTCCCGGCTCAGGCCACGGCTCATGAGGTAGAAGATCTGGGTCTCGTCGATAGGCCCAACGGAGCTGGCGTGGCTGGCCCGTCGGACATCCGGCTGGTCGATCTCCAGGGACGGGATGGCGACCGACCGTGCCTTGCGCGCGAGCAGCATGGCGAACTCGCCCAGGAAGGAGTCCGTGCCCTTGGCCGATCGCTCGATGTCGATGAGGCCCTTGAAGTAGCCCCGCGCGCGATCGAGGAAGACGCCCTTGGAGAGCAGGTCGCCGGTCGTGTCCTGGCCGATGTGGCGCGTGTAGCTGGTCAAGTCGAAGAGCTGCGAGCCGCCGCCGAAACCGATCTCCACCTGCCGCACGGACGACGCCCGCCCGACCAGCTGGTTGTCGATGCGGCTGCGCACGAATCCGCCGCCCACGTTGGCCATCGCCCAGCGCAGCGTGGCGTCGCGCTCCAGCGTGG
>JBBJNS010000133.1:0-5274 GCA_037720745.1 Candidatus Limnocylindrales bacterium | reverse complement strand
GGCCCGAGCGCGTGCTGTTCGGGATCGGGGCGCTGGCGCTTCTCGTCACGGAGCCCATCTGGATCGGGTTCGGGGTGGTCGCCATGGTCATGGGACTTGGGCTGCACCTCGTGCGCCGGCGCCATGGCGCCGCGGGGCTTGCATGAGCTAGGCCCGACCCTCCGCCAACGTGATGATGTGGCGGTTCCGCGACCCAGACGGCGGTCTAGAGAAGCTCGGGCAGCGGGACTGGCTCAGCGAGAGGCAGTCCGGGCTCGGCGAGAGGCAGTCCGGGCTCGGCCATCCGCAGCCCGTACCAGGCCCACGTCGTGCCAGGCGCCGAACTTGGACCCGACGCCCTCGTAGACGCCGATGCGGCGCATCCCGATCGCCTCGTGGAGCGCCACGCTCGCCGGGTTCGGCAGGGCGATGCCGGCATACAGGTTCACGAATCGCTGGCGCTGGAGCATCGGAAGGAGGACTTCGTAGAGCGCTCGCGCGCGACACGTTCGACGTCCTCCGGCGTCAGGTCCTGACCGGTTAGGCGAAGCGGCTCGGGCACGTCCGCGAGCATAGCCGCCGGCGTCGCCACTCTGCCACTCTGGGAAGGGCCAGGTCTTGGCACGCATGGCAAGATCACCAGGTCATGGCCAAAGTGGTGGCACGTTCCCAGATAGACGCGCGCGGCCGGGTCGTGGTCCCAGCCCGCGTACGGGGGGCAGCTCGCCTGACGGCGGGCACACGCTCGGTCGGTCCGCGAGAGCGGCGGCCGGGTGATCCTCGAGTCACTGGACGGATCTGCTCGACGATGCTCGGAGGACGCTGACGATGGGCGGACGCCTGGTCGACCTCAGCCACGTGATCAGCCACGGGATGATCACTTATCCCGGCTTGCCCGGGCCGGAGATCGGCAGTCACCTCAGCCGCGAGGCGTCACGGGGCCGCTACGCACCGGGAACCGAATTCGACATCGGGCGCATCTCCATGGTGGGGAACACCGGCACGTACCTCGATACGCCCTACCATCGGTACGCGGACGGCTGGGACCTGGCCGGCCTTCCGCTCGAGCAAGTCGCCGGGGTGCCCGGCATCGTCATCGATGCCACCGGACCGGCTATCGGCGCCCAACCCTTCGCCGGCATCGAGGCACGCGGACGCGCGGTGCTCGTGCGGACCGGCTGGGATCAGCATTGGGGTACCGACCGCTATGGAGACCCCGAGCACCCGCACCTGACCGCGGCCGGTGTGGAAGCGCTGGTTTCCGCAGCGCCATCCATCGTCGGCATCGACTCCGTCAACATCGACGACACGCGCGGCGGCGAGCGTCCGGCGCACACGGCGCTGCTCGCTGCGGGCATCCCTATCGTCGAGCACCTCACCGGCCTGGAGGCCTTGCCGCAGGCGGGTTTCGACTTCTTCGCGGTGCCGGTCAAGGTCGCCGGGATGGGCACCTTTCCCGTGCGGGCGTTCGCTATCGTGCGGTGAGCGAGGGAAAGGCGGCCGGCTGGGGCACGGCCGAGTCAACAGCATAGGACGCCCTGTCTACCCCCCGACCGTCGTCACCGTGTCCTTCAGTCCCAGGTCGCGCCGCTGGTGCCACGGAGATGCGCCATGTCGTTGCAGAGCAGCAGTTGCCAGCCACCGCCGTAACGCTTCCCGAAGCGCAGCACGGTGAGGTTCACCCAGTCCTGACGGAAGCGTCGACGGTAATCACACAGCGGGACGCCGAGCGCCACGGCCAGCAGCACGCGGTTCAGCGTCGAGTGGCCCACCAGGAGCACGCGGTGATCGACCTCCTGCGCGCCCGGCGATGCCGGCGGCCCGGCCCACTCCACCAGGTCCTCGAGGAGGGAGCCCACCCGCTGCGCGACGTCCTGGCCGCTCTCCCCGCCTGACGCGGCATTCCGGCCCGGGTCCGTCTCGTATGCTGAACGCTCGGCGGGCCAGCGAGCCTCGATCTCCCCGACCGTGTGGCCCTCCCAGAGGCCGTAGTCGGCTTCGGCCAGCCGGTCATCGGGCTCGACGAGGTCGGTGGGACGGATGAGGCGGGCCGTCTCGAGCGCTCGCTCCAGCGGGCTGGAGATCACCCGTTGGAAGTCGACGCCGGTGAGGCGTTCGCCGAGCGCTCGCGCCGCCGTCCGGCCCGACTCCGTCAGATGCGCTTCGATGCGCTGCCCCAGGTACTGCTCCGGATCGGACCTATCCGTGGCGCCGTGGCGCGTGAGGACGACGGTGAGCATGGGCGTATGATGCGGGCTACATCACGCATACGCCTTCGTTTCGGGGTTGGGTGAAAGTCCCGACCGGTGGTCGGCGGACGCGGCGCCAGTCGCGCACCGCCAGCCCACGACCCGGCGCCGCTCAGCGGCGACGGTGGATCCCCTTGCAGGGAGCCGACGGTCACAGTCCGGATGGGAGAAGCGAGGCGCAGTCGCATCGGCATCGGGTGTCTATTCCGCGTTTCGGACGCGGCGTACCGGGCGCTGCCGAAGCGTGTACTTGCGCGTCACCGCTCCCCGATCGCTCCGGGACATGGCCGGAGGTTCGAGCGCTCTGAACGCCATCCAGGTCCACGACGTCACGCGCAGCTTCGTCATCGACCGTCAGCCACTGGTGGCAGTCGAGGGAGCCAGCTTCGACGTGACCGCCGGCTCTATCGCGGCGATCGTCGGCCCCAACGGATCGGGCAAGAGCACGCTGCTGCGCCTCATCGGCGGGCTGCTCGCTCCGGACAGCGGTGAGATCCGCATCGACGACCGTGCCGTGGAAGGCGCCGACCCGCGCGTGGGCATCGTCTTCCAGGAGCCGCGACTGCTGCCCTGGCGCGACGTCGTGGGCAACGTGGCGCTGCCTCTGGAGCTGGCCGGCGTGGCGCGACCGGCTCGAGAGGAGCGTGCCCGAGAGCTGCTCGACCTGGTGGGCCTCTCGGGCTTCGATGGCGCGCGACCGCACCAGCTCTCGGGAGGGATGCGGCAGCGGGCGGCCGTGGCTCGGGCACTCGTTCGCGAACCGGGCGTCCTGCTGCTGGATGAGCCGTTCAGTGCCCTTGACGCGCTCACGCGAGAGCGCCTCGACCTGGAACTGCTGCGGCTCTGGGAGCGGACCGGTACGACCATCGTGCTGGTCACCCACGACATCGCCGAAGCCGTCTTCCTGGCCGATCGTGTGCTGGTGCTGTCCGCTCGACCCGGGCGAGTCGTGGCGGATGTACCGGTGGACCTGCCACGGCCGCGCGACCGCTCCAGCATGGACGCCGCGGCCCTTTCGGCAGCCGCATCAGCGATCCGGGCACACCTCGAGACCGGGGCCGAGGCAGCGGCGTGAGCAAGGTCCGTGGCGCCGTCCCCATCGTGGCAGCCGCGGCTGTCTTCCTGGCCCTGTGGAAGCTGGTGGTGATCGTGGGCGATTACCCGCCCTTTATCCTGCCCGCGCCGGAGGTCGTCGCGGAACGCTTCCTCCGGGCCTGGACCGCAGGCGTCATGACGCCTCACGCCCTCACCACGCTCTCCGAGATCCTGCTCGGCTTCGGCGCCGGCGCCTCGATCGCGCTCCTGGTCGGCTATCTGCTGGCTCGCTCCCGCCTGGCTGAGCGGTTGCTCTCGCCATACCTTGTGGCCGCCCAGGCCACGCCCATCCTGGCCCTCGCCCCTCTCATCGCCCTGTGGTTCGGCAGCGGGCTCACGGGCAAGGTGCTCATCTGTGCGCTCATCGTCTTCTTTCCCGTGGCCGTCTCGACCATGGTCGGCATCCGTTCCGTGGACCGGAACCTGCTGGAGCTCGGTCGGAGCCTGCGGGCGACGCGCTGGCAGGTGGTCACCAAGCTGGAGGTCCCGGCCGCGCTGCCGCAGATCCTGGGCGGCATGCGTGTGGGTGTTACGCTCGCCGTGGTGGGCGCCATCGTGGGCGAGTGGGCCGGCGGCGATCAGGGCCTGGGCGTGCTCATCAACCTGGCCCGCGGCAGCCTCTTCGACATCCCCCTCATGTTCGCGACGCTCCTGACCATCGCACTCATCGGCGTCGCCTTGTATCTCGTCGTCCTGCTCATCGAGCGGCGCTTGGTCGGCGCGCGCGCCTGAAACCGTCACTGGAGGTCTCCGTGCACCGTCTGCTCCTGGTCCTGTCCCTGGTGGTCGCCATCTGCGCTGCCGCCTGCACATCGCCTGGCCCCGGCTCGACCGAAACGAGCGGCTCGAGCGGCTCGCCCGACCCCACCACGCGGACCGCGCTGACGGTGGGCCTGGGCTACATCCCCAGCGTCCAGTTCGCCCAGTTCTACCTCGCTGAAGCAGAGGGCTACTACGAGGAGGCCGGCCTCGACGTGACGTTCCAGAACCGCATCGACCCCGAGCTCATCACGCTGCTCGGCCAGGGTGCCATCGACATCGGGATGGGCGACGGCACGAGCGTGATCGCGGCCGTGAGCCAGGACATCCCGGTCCGCTACGTGGCCACCATCTATGCCCGCTTCCCGAGCGTGGTCTTCGCCAAGGAGTCAGCGGGCATCACGGAACCGGCCGACCTGGAGGGTCGCAGCCTGGGCATCCCCGGGCGATTCGGTTCCGGCTGGATCATGCTCCAGGCGCTGTTGGCCTCGGCCGACCTGACGCCCGACGACATGGAGGTCGAGCTCTACCCCGACTTCGGTCAGGCGGTGGCGGTGCAGCAGGACCAGGTCGACGCGGCGACCGGCTTCGCCAACAACGAGCCGGTACAGCTCGAGCTGTCTGGCGAGGCGGTGTCGATCCTGCGGGTCGACGACATCACGCCGCTGCCCGGGCCTGGCCTGGTGGTGGGTACCGGGACGTTGGAGACCAAAGCGGCAGCGATCCGCGCGTTCGTGGCCGTCACGCTGCGCGCCATGGAGGAGATCATCGCCGATCCGGAGCGCGGCCTGGACGCTGCCATCGCGCGCGTGCCTGAGCTCGGCGAGGACCGCGAAGCGCAAGCGGCCATCCTGGACGCCACCATCGAGACCTGGGCCAGCGACTTCACCGATGCCAACGGCCTGGGGGCCATCGACCGCGAGGCGTGGACCAGCTCGGTCGAGTTCATGAGCTCCCTGCCCGATACTGTGGTGGCGCGGCCGGTGACGGTCGACGAGCTGGTGACGGAGGAGATGCTCGATGGCCCGTGAGACGGATGGGACAGACACGGAAGGGACGCGACATGGGCCCGGCGGGACGCCGGAGGGTCACACGCCGGAAGCCCCCGCGCCGGATGAGTTCGGGAAGAAGGGCACGCCGGCCGCCGGTCTGACCCCCGCCGCGCCGCATGCCGCGGACGCGCACGTCGCCG
>JBBJNS010000132.1:0-5282 GCA_037720745.1 Candidatus Limnocylindrales bacterium | reverse complement strand
TGCGGTTGCAGTCCGAGCAGAACGGCTCGGACACCGGGTTGATGAAGCCGATCTCTCCCTCCCCGTCGGCGAAGCGGAACATGCGCGCGGTTGCGGACGGCTCGCGCGGCAGCTCCTCCAGCGGGTAGACGGCGTGGATGATCTGGCGCAGCTCCTCGCCGGTCAGCACCTGGTCGGCCGTCCAGCTCTGGTCGCCGTCGAGCGGCATGAACTCGATGAAGCGGACCTGGAAGTCGCGCTCGCGCGCGAAGCGGGCAAAGGGGATCGCCTCCTGCTCGGTGAACCCGCGCAGCGCCACGGCGTTGACCTTGATCGGGCGCAACTCGGGGATCGCGGCCACGGCCTCCAGCCCGTCGAGCACCTGGGGCAGCGAGTCGCGACGGGTCATCTCGAAGAAGCGGTCGCGCTGCAGGGAATCGATCGAGACGTTGATCCGGCGCACCCCGGCCGCGGCAAGCGCGGCGGCGTCGCGGCGCAGCAGGTAGCCGTTGGTGGTCAGCGACAGGTCCTTGAGGCCCGGTAGCGCGGCCAGCATGCCGGCCAGCTTCGGGAAGTCCCGGCGCACCAGCGGCTCACCCCCGGTCAGCCGCAGGTCGGTGATCCCCATCTCGGCCAGGAGCGCCACCAGCCGCTCGATCTCCTCGAAGGTGAGCACCTGCTCGCGATCCAGCCAGGTCAGCCCCTCGGCCGGCATGCAGTACTGGCAGCGGAAGTTGCAGCGGTCGGTGACCGAGACCCGCAGGTCAGCGATCCGGCGGCCGTGGCCGTCTACAAGTGGCTCCCTCAGCACACGGTCGAGGTTACCCGGGCCGTAGCTTCCAATGGGTATGACCGTGGTTATACTCACGGCATCAAGACGGCCATCTCAATTCCCGACTCCGTCTTCAAGAGCGCGGACGAGCTTGCCCGGCGCCTCGACCTCTCCCGGAGCGAGCTCTACGCGCGTGCCGTCAGCAGATATGTCGAACAGCACTCGGACGTGGGCATCACCGAGGCGCTCGACCGCGTCTATGCGCAGCCCGAAGCGTCAGGGGTGGATCCACAGCTTGCTCGCATGCAGGATGAGTCACTGCCGGCCGAGGACTGGTGATCAGCCGTGGCGAGGTCTGGTGGGCCTCGCTGCCCCCGCCCCGTGGATCAGGGCCGGGGGGCCGCCGGCCGGTGCTGGTGGTGCAGGCCGACTCATTCAACCGCAGCCGCCTTGGCACCGCGACCGTCGTGGTGATCAGCTCGAACACGAAGCTCACGGAAGCACCCGGGAACGTACCGCTGGCCAGCCGGGACAGCCGGCTGCCCGGTGACTCGGTGGCCAACGTTTCGCAGGTGCTGACCATCGATAGCAGCTTCCTGACCGAGAGGGTGGGCGAGCTGCCCACCGCGCTGGTGGAGCGGATCGACTCGGGCCTGCGTCTGGCCCTGGCGCTGTAGCGGGATGACCGAAAACGCGCCGACTCCCACGCCCCACGCGGGACCCATGTCCCCGTCCGACGCAATTGCCGCTGTCGCGCTGGCCGCGCCCACTCGCGGCAACCGCAAGCTCGAAGCGCTGATCGGCGCCGCCAACGCCGACGAGCGGCTGCGGGCCTGGTGGCACATGCAGCAGGTGTTCGCCACCCGCCTGGGCATGTCCGACCACTCGTGGGTGCACGTGCGGATCGTGCTCAACATCGCCCTTCGGTTGTTCCGGCTGCTGGTCAAGCGCGGGGTGCAGCCGGCCATGGTTCGCGACCACCTGATGCGCGAGCACGACGCCGAGGTGGTGATCGCCGCCGGGTGCCTCTTCCACGACACGGGCATGTCGATCCATCGCAGCGACCACGAGGCCTTCAGCCTGTTCCTGGCCGCCGAGCGCCTGCCGGATCTGCTGGAGGGCATCTACGACGAGCCGGACCGCACGGTGGTCACCGCGGAGTCGCTGCACGCCGTGATCGGGCACCGCCGCCGCGGCGACCCCCTCACGCCCGAAGCCGGGATCGTGCGCGTGGCCGACGCACTGGACCTGGCTCAGGGCCGCTCGCGCGTCCCCTTCGAGCAGGGCCGGCCCAACATCCACTCGCTGTCGGCGGTGGCGATCGACTCCGTGGAGATCCGCGCCGGCGAGGAGAAGGCGGTGACGATCGAGATCGCCATGAACAACTCATCGGGGATCTTCCAGGTGGACGAGCTGCTGGCCACCAAGCTGCACGGGTCGGGGCTGGAGGAGCACGTCGAGGTGGTTGCCCGAATCGACGCGGAGCACGAGAAGCGGCTCCTGCCGGTGTTCCGGATATAGGATGCCCTCGACGAAATCGACATCCATGTCGATTTCGTAAACGGCCCGTGCACTCACGTCACAAGGTTCCGACGATCGAGACGCAGCGCCTGATCCTGCGCGAGTGGCGCCCCCGGGATGTGGACGCCTACGCGCGTATCTGTGCCGATCCCGAGGTCATGCGCTTCATGTGGCCGGCGCGACCGGCCACACCGGCGGAGGCTGCCTACGGGGTCGAGCTGATGCGCGAGCACTGGCTGCGCTGGGGCTTCGGGCACTGGGCGGTAGAGGAGCGCCAGAGCGGCAGGTTCGTAGGTCGTACCGGCGTAAAGCGCCATCCGGATTGGGAGCTCGACCCGGAGAACACGGAAGTCGGCTGGCTCTACGACAAGACGGTCTGGGGCCGGGGCTACGCCACCGAGGGCGCTCGCGCCGCCGTCCGCTTCATGCTGGAGGAGATCGGCCGTCCCGAGGTCATCTCGATCGCCCACCCGGACAACGCGGCGTCTCGGCGGGTGATGGAGAAGGCGGGGCTGAGCTACGCCGGGGCGCGGCACTGGACGGCACGGAACATCGACGTGGTCTGGTACTCGACCGGCGCCGCCGCTTGAGCGACCCGTTCACGGGCTAACGGCGTGCAGCCACGTGGCTGCGACCGCTGTTTACGAGGGCATCTTCAGCGCTGTGAAATGGGCTGGTACTCCAGCTCGCGCCCGCCGGTGTAGATCTGCCGCGGCCGGGCGATCTTGGTCTCCTCGTCGCCGAGCATCTCCAGCCACTGCGCCAGCCAGCCGGCGGTCCGGGGGATGGCGAACATCACGGTGAACATCCCGGTGGGGATCTGGAGCGCCTCGTAGATCAGGCCCGAGTAGAAGTCCACGTTGGGGTAGAGCTTGCGTTCGGTGAAGTAGTCGTCGTCCAGCGCGCGCTTCTCCAGCTCGTTGGCGATCTCCAGCTTGGGGTTGTGCAGCCCACCGGTGGCCTCCAGGACGTCGTCCAGGTGCTTCTTGATGATCCGCGCGCGGGGGTCGTAGTTCTTGTAGACCCGGTGGCCGAAGCCCATCAGCTTCTCCTCGCCTTCCTTGACGCCCTGCAGGAAGTCGGGGATGTTCTCCACGGTCCCGATCCGGTCGAGCATGGTCAGAGCGGCCTCGTTGGCTCCGCCGTGCAGCGGTCCGTAGAGGGCGGCGATGCCCGCGGCCACGGCGGAGTAGGGGTCCACGTGGGAGGAGCCGACCGCGCGCACGGCCGCCGTGGAGCAGTTCTGCTCGTGGTCGGCGTGCAGGATCCAGAGCACGTCCAGAGCGCGCTCGAGCCGCGGGTCGGGCTCGTACTTGACCTCGGTCATCTTGTAGAGCATCGACAGGAAGTTGCCGGGGTAGCTCAGGTCGTTGTCGGGATAGACGTAGGGCTGGCCGAGCTGGTGGCGGTAGGCGAAGGCCGCGAGCGTCGGCATCTTGGCGATCAGCCGAATGGCCGCCATGCAGCGCTCCTCCTCGTCGTCGAGGTGCCTGGCGCCGGGGTAGAAGGAGGACAGCGCGCCGACGGTGGAGAGCAGCATCGACATCGGGTGGGCGTCGTAGCGGAAGCCCTCCATGGTCGTCTTGATGTTCTCGTGGACGTAGGTGTGATGGGTGATGGAGTACCGCCAGGAGTCGTACTCGTCCTGGGTGGGCAGCCGGCCCTGCACCAGCAGGTGGGCCACCTCGAGGTAGTTCGACTGCTCGCACAGCTGCTCGATCGGGTAGCCGCGGTGCTCGAGGATGCCCGCCGCCCCGTCGATGTAGGTGATGTCACTGCGACAGTGGGCCGTGTTGGTGAAGGCCGGGTCGTAGGTCATCAGGCCGAAGTCGTCCTCGGACACCTTGATCTGGCGGAAGTCCATCGCCTTGACCGTGCCGTCGGAGATCGGCATCTCGTAGGTCTCGCCCGTGCGATTGTCGGTCACCGTCAGCGTCTCTTGGGCGTCGGCTACGGACCCGTCCTCGCTCTCCTGCGTGCTCTCCTCGGCCATTCTGTCTCCTCGTTCGCTGGCTGGTGCCTCAGCGGCCGAACAGGCGGCCCAGAAAGCTGCTCGAGCCCTTGTCCGGGACACCGCCGGCCTTCATGGCCGGGTACGCGTCGACCTCGGATGCCGGGACGTTCAGGGTGAGTGCCCGCTCGGCCGTGCGGGCCACCTCGGGCGCGTCCACGAACACCCGCACGCCGTCGCGGCGGTCCAGCTCGATGCCGTCGAAGATGTTCTCGCGTGTGTTGTCCAGGACCTTGCGCAGCGTGCCCACCTGCACCTCGTCGGATCCGTATACGGGGATCCCAGTCTGCAGGGCGGTGTAGTTGAGCGCGGCGCCGTCGTCGATGGCCAAGAGGTCAGCGTACCGTCAGCGAGGCCGTGTCGCCGCCCTTCTCCTCCTCGCCCTCGATGGCCGAGGTGACAAGCGCCGAGGAGATGGCGGCCAGGGTCAGCAGCACCGAGATGACGGTCACGATCCGCTCGCTGGCCTTGGTGGCGGGAAAGCTCTCGCGGGTGACGCCGAGGACCGTGACCAGCACGGCCCACAGGGCCAGCGCTCCGCCGAGCACGTGGAAGGCGTTCATGGGCGCAAAACCTAGCGCGCTAGGAGCGGCTGGTGCGACGACCCTTGACCACGGTGCGCACCCGGGCGGGCGCCGGCACCGGGGATGCGTGGGGCCCTCCGCGCCGCGGCGGTCGTGGATGACGCGAGCCGGGACGGTGACGGCGATCGGATCCGCCGCTGTCCTGGTCCTCGTCGGTTGCCGGCTCGGGCTCCCGGACCGCCCACCAGATCAGCCAGATGGCGGCGATGAGCGGAACCTTGAGGACCACGAACATCCAGACGAACATGGGGACGTCCATCGGCTTAGGCTACCCGGCTCGTCCCGGCGTGAACAGGGCCTGGCGCAAGCCCGGTCGCCTCCTACGGGTCGAGCACGATGCTCGGCCCGTCGAGGGCATCACTACGCCGCGGCGCCCTCGAGTGCCGTCATTCGCCGGAAGGCCTCGAAGCGCTCG
>JBBJNS010000131.1:0-5320 GCA_037720745.1 Candidatus Limnocylindrales bacterium | reverse complement strand
CTTCTCGCTGGAGCAGATCGAAGAGTTCGAAGCATCCGTCCAGCCGCCGCAGGCGACCCTGGACGGGCCTGGCAGCGCGGTCGTGGACGTGGTGCCCGAGAACCCCGAGCCGGGGGAGATCCGGGTCCCGGTCCTGGAGATCCGCGAGGACTCAGGCTATGGCCAGACCGTGCCCTACCCGGGAACCACGTTCCTGGCCGTCCACATGCGTCAGGAAGCCAACCAGTTCACGGACGGTGGCGCAGGATCCCTCGGATGGTTCGCATCGGCCTCCGGCGGAGCACATCTCCTGCAGCTGATGCCATGGACCATCGAGGGGGGCCACGAGCCCACTCTGGAGACCCGGCGCACCATGCGGACCGGCGAGTCGCTCGAGGGCTGGATGCATCTGGTCGCACCGACCACCGGCGGGGTAGACGTGTACTGGCATCTGGGCGGCTCGACCGTGGAGCCTTCCCTCCGTATCCAGCTAAGGCCTGATCCGGTCATCGGCAGCGGCGTGATCGACGGCGTCGCGTGGGAGGCCATGGCCTATGAGAAGGTCGGACGTCTGTGCACGGTGACTCGCGTCACCCAGGGTCAAGGCTCAGGGGTAGACGGCGCCTGCGGCCCGGCCCGGGGGTCGGAGCCCGGGTTCGTGTTCACGGCCATGTCGGGAGAGCCACTCGTGGCGCACGGCGTGACGAGTAGAGAAGTCACTTCGGTCCGATTGGAGACGACCGCCGGCAACGTCGATGTGGCCGTGTCGTCGCTGGCGAGCCTCGGTGTCTCGAGCGGCGCATTCGCAGTGGCTGTGCCGGCGGGGTCGGAGGTGAGGTTCTTCGTCGCCCTGGATGAGGATGGCATCGAGATCGGCAGGGCCGTGGGGCCTGCCGCCACGCCAGACGAGTAGGCAGACGCTGTCCCGCCGGGGTAGCAGCACGGACGTCCTGTGTCCCAGGTGCCGCCTCGTGAGATAGTGGCGCCCGTGCGCCCGTAGCTCAGTGGATAGAGCGGATGGCTTCGGACCATCAGGCCGGGGGTTCGAATCCCTCCGGGCGCGCCATGCTCGCCTAGACTGAACTGCACATGAGCGATCCTGCGGCCAACCTCCCGGGCGGCGATCCAAACATCTCCGGCCCGCTGAGCCGCCCCGCCGCCGTCGCGCTGCTGGGGCAGGCTTGGGACTTGGCTATGGTCTCCGAGTACGAGCAGGCCGCTGCCGCCTACGGACGATTGGTGGGCAACGCGGACCCGGAGGTCCATGTGGCAGCCCTCCTCGGCTCGGCCGAGGCCAGGTACCGCCTCGACGATGAGGCCGGTGCTCTTCAGGACTGGATCGTGGCGACCCAAGCTCCGGAGACCAGCAATACCTGGCGAGCCTGGAAGGCGCTGGCCGCCGCCCGCGTACGAGAGGGCGACGTGCCGGCAGCCGCGCGTGCCTACCGCGAGGCTGAGCGCCGCGCGCCCAGTGAGGAGCGGCCGGAGATCGCCTCGCGGCTGGGCTGGCTCTCGAAGGAGATGGGCGAGGGGCGCACTTCGGAACGCCACTTCAGTCGGTCGCGGACGGACGTGCTGCCCAGGCCCATGGCGACTTGGGCGATCCTCGCCGTGACCGTGGGCATCGGGCTCGCCCAACTGCCATACGGTTTCGGCGGGACGGACCCGTGGATCGCCATCCTGGGCCTCATCAAGCCGCTGGTCGCCGATGGCGAGCTGTGGCGGCTGGTCACGGTGACCCTGGTCCACGGCGGGATCATCCATCTCGGCTTCAACATGTACGCCCTCTTCATAGTGGGACCGCTGGTCGAGGGGCTGTACGGTTCGCCGCGCTTCGCCCTCACCTATGTGCTTACGGCTGCCGCCGGCTCTGCGGCCAGCTTCGTCTTCTCACCGAACCCCATCTCCGTGGGCGCGAGCGGCGCGGTCTTCGGGCTCTTCGGGATGCTGTTGGTGAGCGACCGCGTGCACCGTCCGGCGCTGACGCGTGGCGCGCGTAACCTGACCGGCCAGATCGGCATGCTCATCGTCATCAACCTGTTCCTGGGCTTCTCGCTGCCCAACATCGACAACGCGGCGCACATCGGCGGCTTGCTGGCGGGTGCGTGGCTTGGTCTCATCCTGGTGCCGCGCGGCGCCACACTGTCCAGCTTCTGGCAGCGACCGGGCGCGCCGCCAGCCTCACCTTCGACACCGCTCGGACCGACCAGTCCGACTTCCGAGCCGGCGCAAGGCCAAGGTGGAGGCAGCGACCGGCTGCTCAGGTTGGCGGGAGTGCTGGCGGTGGTGGCCGTGGTGGCCGTAGCCGTGGCCTTCGGTCGACCGGTCTAGCGCGGATCGGCACCGCCGTCCACCGTCCGCACTAGCTCGAAGGCAGCTCTCCGAAGACGACATCGGGTCCCGGCTGGCCTTGGGCGCCGCCCACCGGCTCCAAGGTCAGCATCGCCGCCTGTGCGCGAGCGAGGTCAAGGTCGACGGCGATGAGCACCACTTCCGGGTCCGTCACCGCGAAGGTCAGGCCAGCATGGACGCCCGTCGCGTCAGCGTGCCAGAACTGGTAGACACGTCCCTCGGGCGTGGCGGGCAGTCCCGACGCGACGAGGTAGGCCTGCTCCGAACCGGGCAGGTAGACCATCAGCACGGCGTTCTCGAAGCCGGCACCGCTGGGCTCCAGCCAGGCGGTGGCGTGCGCCGGATCGGCGACGACCTGCATGGCCGCCACCTGGGTGCTCTGTTCCGCGGTCGCGGCTGCCAGCAGAGCGCGTGTCTCGTCCAGCTCCGAGCGGGCCGTCAGCCACCCCGCGCCCGCTACCAGAAGTGCCGCTGCCAGCGCGAAGGAGAGCCCCGCCGGCGCCCAGCCACGCCACGTCGATGCGCGGCCTGACCGGGCCGGCAGGGACCATCTCGCCGATCCGCGGGGCACCTCCGGCAATGCCCCCAGCACGTAGCCTCGCAGGGCAGGGGGGGCGTGTCGTGGCTCCACGCAAAGAGACAGCTCCATGGCCACTCCCGAGAGCTGTCCCTCCAGCCGGCGGCAGGCGCCGCAGGCGGATAGATGCTCATCGACGGTGACGCGCTCCGAACGGTCGAGGCCGCCCAGCACACCACCGGCGATCAGCTCTCGGAGGCCTGAGTGATCCATCGTTCGCTTCCCTGCTGGGCCTCGGAGACCGAATCGCCCAGGAGGTCGCGCAGGCGCAGCAGTCCCGTGCGGATACGTGTCTTGGCGGTGCCCAGCGGGATGGCCAGCTCCTCGGCCACCTCGACATGTGTCAGACCGCGGAAGAAGGCCAGCTCGACGCATGTCCGCTGCGCCTCGGGCAACTGGCTGACAGCCTCCTGCACGCGGTCTCGCCGGATGTTGAGCCATGCCTCGTGATCGACGTCGTGCTCCGACTGGCGCGTCTCGAGGACAGCTTCGGGAGCCTGGCGACGTGCCACATTGGCCTCCTTGCGCACCAGGTCGATGGCCTTGTGGCGCGCCAGCGTGAAGAGCCAGCTGGAGACGGCGCCGCGCTGCGGATCGAAGCGCGACGCTTCGCGCCAGACGGCGAAGAAGACCTCCTGCACGACCTCCTGAGCGAACCGCTCCGCGCGCGTGACCTGGTAAGCCAACGAGTACAACGGTCCGCTGTAGCGCGAGTACAACTCCGCCACGGCCGCCTCGTCCTTGTCGCGGATGCGGTAGAGGAGCAGGACCTCCTCTCGCTTGAGGCGATCGACCGTGGCCTGGTCCCGCTCGGTCACTCGAACGGGTCCTGAAGCGCGCGACGCCGGCACCCCCGGCCGCGAAGTGCGTTCGACACGCGGCAAGGTGGCGAGGGCATCCATGCCCCCGGTTCGGCCAGGGCGCGGTCCCGGATGGGCGATGAGCAGCTCATCGAGGCTCGCTCGTGGCGCGGTCCCGTGGCGCAGGCGAGCTCAGCAGGTCATAGCGATGCCCGAACCGGTCGATGAGCCGGTAGAAGTCGCGCTTGACGGCGCGCGCCAGCGACGGGTCATCATCAGCCTCTTCGGGCGGCCGGATGTCAACGGGGAAGGGCACGGCAAGGGCACCGCGGGGCGGCGCGTCCTGCCCCTCGTCGCGAAGCACGAAGCTCCACCAGGGACCCAGTGACCGGCCGAGCTGGAAGCGTTCCTCCAGGGGGCCGCGTGCCAGGAAGTCGTCTCGACGGAAAGCGATCGCGCCCCAGGCCAGAGCGTCCACGGCACCAGGGCCGGCGGGACGCCAGCGCCGGATGTCGACCGAGTCGAGCCCGAACCCTCCGGCCACGGCGACCGAGGGGTCCAGCAGCGCGTCGGAAAGTGGGGTGACGATGTCGCCAGTGGGTCGCACGCGCTCGTCCAGCAGCACCACGACGGAGCCTGAAGCGCGGCGCAGGCCGGCGTTGGCAGCCGCCGCCGGGGAAGACCGTCGGCCCAGCCACAGCACCTCGGTCGCGCCGGCCACTTCTGCATTCGCCAGTGCCTCGTCCATGTCGACCTCGGGGGCATTGCCCACGATGACCAGCGGGGTATCCGCCGGCGACTCCTGCCGAAGGCTTGCCAGGACCTCTTCCAGCGCCTCGCGCCGGTCGGGTGCGATCAGCACCACGCTGACGGGTTCCGTGGCCGGTTCGGCCAGCAGAGACGGCACAGCGATGCTCGAGCCGTAGCGCACCCGCCCGCTTTCAACGACATCCGGCGGCTGGGCAGCTTCCAGGTGGAAGTCGAGGCCCCGGTCGATCACCTTCCAGCCCGCCGCCTCGATCTCGGCGCGCAGCCGGTCGGCTACCGTCCACTCACGCCGGCCTCGCGCATCGGCGCGCCGGCGGGCGAGGTCCTGGATCGAGCCGGGCGGGTCGGGGCTCACGTGGGCAGGATAGCCGCCGTACCCTGTGCCATCCCGTGACAGCCTCACTCCTGGCCGCACTGGGCGGCACCTTCCTGCTGCGCATGGCCAGTGGCCTGACCGCAGCGATGCTCGTCTACTACCTTGCCGACCTGCCCCGTCATGGCGGAGCCGAGGTGAGCGCTCTGACCGTGGGCGCCCTGACGGCGGCCTTCTACGCCGCAGAACTGCTCCTCTCGCCCATCTTCGGCATCCTCTCCGACCGCTTCGGCCACCACCGGCTGATGCAGGTCGGTCCGCTCTTCGGCGCGGTGGCCGTGGCCATCACGGCGATCACCACGGACCTCACCGTGCTGGGTGGCACGCGACTGCTGGAAGGAGCCTCGGCGGCCGTCTCGGTGCCGTCCATCCTGGGTTACCTGGCGGTAGCCACGGTCGGCGATGAGGGGCTGCGCGGCCGTGCCGCGGCACGCCGATCTGCATACCGACGATGTCGTAGGTCAGTAGCTG
>JBBJNS010000130.1:0-5326 GCA_037720745.1 Candidatus Limnocylindrales bacterium | reverse complement strand
CCTTGGGCGTTCGGGACGGATGCGCGATCCGTCCCGAACGATCCCGCGGCTGATACTCGCTTCACTTTGCGCCACTGACCGTGTGTCTGACTGCGCGGGCGGGGGGCGGCCCGCGATGCGAGACTTGGACCCGCCTCGCAGTACAGGGAGATACGGTGAACGAGCGGCACGCCCAGCCGGAAGACACCGATACGGCGGCGGGATACGGGGGTGCGTCCGCCTTCCCACCCATCGCGGAATACGCCTTCTTATCCGACTGCGAGACGACGGCACTGGTGGCGCCCAGCGGCAACATCGAGTGGCTCTGCCTGCCCCGACTCGACTCGCCCAGCATCTTCGGCGCGTTGCTGGATCGGGACGCTGGCGGCTTCCGCTTCGGACCGGCCGACATCATGGTCCCAGCCGCCCGTCGCTACCTGCCGGGCACGATGGTGCTCGAGACGAGCTGGGGCAGTCGCACCGGATGGGTCATCGTGCGCGACGTGCTCTTGATGGGACCATGGGACCATCAGCGCAAGCGAGATCCCCGACATCGGCGCGCGCCCACGGACTATGACGCCGCGCGCGTCCTGCTGCGCACCATCCGCTGCGTGAACGGTGAGATGCAGCTGGTCCTCGACTGCGAACCGGTCTTTGATCATGGCCTGCGGTTGGGTCAGTGGGAGCACACGGAGGAGGGCTACCTCCAGGGCCTCTGCCGTGCCCCCGGCGAGGACGCCATCAAGCTCACCCTCACGAGTGATATCAACATCGGCTTCGAGGGGCCACGCGCCCTGGGGCGGACGCTCATCAAGGAGGGCGAGACGCGCTTCTGCGCCCTCTCCTGGGGCGACGGCGCGGCGCCTCGCAGCTACGAGCAGGCCTACCAGCAGCAGGTCTGGACGGCGCACCACTGGCAGCACTGGCTGGCGAGGGGCCAGATCCCCGACCATCCCTGGCGCTCCTATCTGGAGCGCTCGGCCCTGACCCTCAAGGGCCTGACCTACGCCCCTTCCGGTGCGGTCGTGGCGGCAGCCACCACCTCACTGCCCGAGACGCCCGGCGGTGAGCGCAACTGGGATTACCGCTTCTCGTGGATCCGCGACTCGACCTTCGCGCTGTGGGGACTCTATACGCTGGGCTTCGACTGGGAGGCCAACGACTACCTCTATTTCATCGCCGATGCCGCCGAGGCCGATGAGGATCTGCGCGTGATGTACGCCATCGACGGCGGTCCCGTGCCGGAGGAGCGGATCCTGGAGCACCTGGCCGGCTACGAGGGTGCGCGGCCGGTGCGCGTGGGCAACGCTGCCTTCGACCAGCGCCAGCACGATGTGTGGGGTGCCGTGCTCGATTCCGTCTACCTGCACACCCGCTCACGCGACCACCTCGATGAGCGCATCTGGCCCATCCTGGTGCGGCAGGTGGAAGCCGCCCTGAAGCATTGGCGCGAGCCCGACCGCGGCATCTGGGAGGTGCGCGGCGAGCCGAAGCACTTCACCTCGTCCAAGGTCATGTGCTGGGTGGCCGTCGATCGGGGGACTCGCCTGGCGCTCCTGCGCGGTGACGCTGAGCTGGCGGCGCAGTGGCAAGCTGCCGCCGACGAGATCCACGCCGACATCTGTGCCAATGGCGTGGACGCGCGCGGCGTCTTCACGCAGCACTACGACACGGACGCCCTGGACGCCTCCCTGCTCCTGGTGCCGCTGGTCCGCTTCCTGCCGCCCGACGACGAACGCGTGCGCCGCACCGTAGATGCCATCTCGGAGGAGCTGACCAAGGACGGACTTGTGCTGCGTTATCGCGTCGAAGAGACGGACGACGGTCTGTCCGGCGAGGAGGGCACCTTCACCATCTGCTCCTTCTGGCTAGTCTCCGCGCTGGTCGAGATCGGCCGCCTGGATCGCGCTAGACGACTGTGCGAGAAGCTCATCGCGCACGCCAGCCCGCTGGGCCTCTACGGAGAGCAGATCGACCCTGGGAGCGGGCGCCACCTGGGCAACTTCCCCCAGGCCTTCACACACCTGGCGCTCATCAACGCGGTGATGCACATCATCACAGAGGATCGGGCGGCGGCTGGCATCGCGCCGCTCTCTCCCCGGATGGTGGAACGGCCGAGCGCAGGGACTGCGGCTGCCGTGGAGGAAGCAGTACCGGGCGCGACATGGCGCGACAGCACCGGGCGAGATCCCAGACCCTGAGCGCGGTCGGGGTGTAGGCGTCCGCCGGGGTTGGCCGCGCGTCCCGATGGACGGACGGCCACTCGTCAGGCCGGGGCGGCGATGCGCGGCACCTTGGAGGTGGACAGCTTCTCCTCGAAACGCTTGGCCGCGACGTCCAGCTGATCGAGGTGCTCAGCCAAGCGCGCGCGGGCCTGCTCGGCCGCCGCATCCAGGCCGGTCAACTCGAAGATCTTCCAGTGGCGCAGGATGGGCAGCAGGATCTCATCGCGGTGCACGCGCAGGTCGTAGATGCCCGCCTTGGCCATCTGCGTGGCCTTGCGCAGATAGCCCTTGATCCCGGCGCCGGGCATCTGGAAGTCGAGCACCTGATCGACGATGGCCACCACGGCAGCCGACGGCTCGACCTTGATGGCCGCCGACAGGATGTCGCGGTAGAAGACCATGTGCAGGTTCTCGTCAGCGGCGATGCGCACCATGATCTTGTCGGCCACCGGATCGTTCGAGTAGCGTCCGGTATTGCGATGAGCGATGCGGGTGGCCAACTCCTGGAAGGCCACGTAGGCCAGGCCGTGCAGCACGTCCGGCGCGTCGAGCTCGTAGCCCTGCTGGAGCTGGTTCATGCGCCCGCGCTCGAGCATGATGGGGTCGATGTTGCGGGTGACGGTCAGATAGTCGCGCAGCACGATGGCGTGGCGCCCCTCCTCCGCAGTCCAGCGACCTACCCAGTTGATCCAGGCACCATCCCCCTTGCCGAACATGCCGTGGATCAGCCGGTGATAGGAGGGCAGGTTGTCTTCCGTGAGCAAGCCGATCTCGAAGGCGACCTGCGCGACCCCGGTCAGCCGCGGCTGATCGGGCGTCCAGGGCTCCTTGTCGAAGTCGCGGCCCAGTCGGTACGGGATGAAGTCGTGCGGGAACCACTCTTGGGCGACCTTGTCGTGGCGGTCGTAGAGGCGCGCCGCTTCCGGCTCCAGCTGTATCAGCAGTCCGGGCTCGTCATAGCTCGCTTCGGTCTTCATGGTCATCGTGCGTCTTGGACCCTTCCGCGGTCACGAGGCGCCCACGTCGGGCGGCCGCTCACGACCTGTCACGTCCAACCTTACCCGCCTTATCCCTCCGAGGTCCAGAACCTATGCAGAGTTGCAGCGTCACTGCAAGCTCGGCCGCCCACCTTGCGCAAGAAGTCAGCGGGCCGCGCCACTGCGGTCACTGCGCCGGCGGCGCTCGGCTCGCAACAAGGCACTGATGCCGGCGGCACCCAGTGGCTTGCCGAAGAAGTAGCCCTGAGCCAGGTCGCAGCCATGATCGCGCAGCGTATTGAGCTGCTCACGCGTCTCCACCCCTTCGCCGACGGTCTGGAGCCCGAGGGTCCGCGCGGCGCTCATCAAGTCGCGGACTGCCTGGTCGGTTTCCGGCGTACCCAGCCCGGCGGTCACGGCAGGGTCCAGTTTGAGCGCGTCGAGGGGCACGTCACGCAATCGCTGAACGATGTCCTGGCCACCTGCGCAGTCGTCCAGTGCGATCCGCGCGCCGATGGTCCGCAGCTCCGTCAGCGCTGCGATGGCGGTGGTGCGGTCGTTCTCCAAGGCGGCCTCGGTGATCTCCAGCGTGAGCGTGGCCGGCTCCATCGAGTTCAACTTCAGGACTTGCCTGACATCAGCGACCAGTTCGCCCCTCACCAGCTCGCGCGGCGATAGATTCACCGCGACGCGGAGTGTCTCGTACGTGGGGTCCGAGGTCTGCCAGGCGCGCCCTTGGGCGACGGCCTCCGCCAGGACCCAGCTCCCGAGACGCCCGATCAGGTCAGTGGCTTCGGCGATGGGCAAGAAGACGGCCGGGGGGATGACGCCCCGTGCCAGGTGTCGCCAGCGCACCAGCGCCTCCACCGAGCGGATCGTTCCGGCCTGGCCCATGGCTCCGGCGATGCGACGTTCGGGCTGGAACTCCAGGGTAAGGTCGCCCGCGTCGAGCGCACGTCTCAGTTCGCCCTCCAGGTCATCACGAGTCACGGCCGCAGCATGGACCAGGGGACCGGGACCCGCCCAGCATTCCCCTCTCTACGCACCAGGTCCTCGCGGGCCGCCAGTCGCTAGCGTCCTGCGGCTGGAGCGAGCGTCGGGGCGGAGGACTCGGACGGCTCGGCGCGCGGAGCCGGATCCGAGCCGGCACGGAGTGCTTCCCGAGTCAGCGCGTAGGCCATGTCGTGACGACCCTGCGACGCCAGCACCTCGGCCCACTCGCCGAGGGCCTCCTTGAGCCGCGCCCGCGGCCCGTGCTTCCGGATCTCGTCTGCGGCTTGGCCATACGTGCTGATGGCCGATCCGGGATCGTCGGCGACCACATGCGAACGCGCGCGGGTCAGGAGGCTGCTGACGACGGCTCGATGGTTCTCGGAGGCATGGGCGTGTCCTAGGGCTTCCTCGCTGAGGCGCAGGGCCGCGGCCGTATCGCCGGCACTCAGTGCGATCTGCGCTTCCGTATCAGCCACGTGCGCCAGTGCGCGCCGGTTGCCATCCTCCGTGTGGCGGCTGCGGGCGTGCGATGCGAAGCCCGTGGCGCGCTCTACGTTGCCGATGCGCAAGTAGGCGAGTGCCAGGTAGTTCTCCAGTACCGCGGCCTCGCGCTCGGCTTCCGCAGCTCGGAAGAGGCCTAGGCTCTCGACGCCTGTCCGGATAGCTGCCTCCACATCGCCCGTGCCGGTGTAGTTGTGGGCCAGCTGCGACAGGAAAGCCGCTCGGCGCCAATCGTCGAGGTCGACGGCCATGACGCGAGCCTCCTCAAGGTACCCCAGCGCGGAGCGATGATGGTCTTCCGTCGCTTCGAGGGAGGAGAGGGCGATGAGGACGCGGACCCGCAGGTCCGGGTCGATGTCCTCTCGTACGCGCAGCAGCGCTAACAGGCCGCTGAGCAGGGCTGTCGCTTCTGCGGTGTTCGCCACCAGATGCTGCCCGTAGGCCAGCCAGTACGTCACCAGGGCCGCGTCACGCTCTCGACCGAGGGCGTGGAAGGTCTCCAGTGACTCTGTCGCCGCGGTGATCGCTTCCGCCCCGCGATCCAGCCGACAGAGAGCCTCAGCGTGTCCACGCAGCGCTTCGGCGCGCAGGGCACTATCGAGGGGCTGAGCAAGGATCGCGCGGAAGGCGTCCGACGCTGCTTGCCAGCGG
>JBBJNS010000027.1:0-19007 GCA_037720745.1 Candidatus Limnocylindrales bacterium | reverse complement strand
TGACGATGAGCGCGCGCTGCTGGTCCCGACCGGTCATAACGATGGTCTCCCTCATGGCGGGAGACTGACAAAGTCACTGGCCAGTCAGCACTGACAGATTCGTCGGCCAACGACACGTGCCCTGGGGATGGCCGCGCTGACGGCTAGACTCGCTGCGTGACACGCGTCGTGGGGAGGGTCCGGATCGCGTGAACTCCGATAGCGGCCGCACCGTCCATGGCGAACCGGCCGATGCCGGTCACCGCGTCCTCGCCTCGGACGATGCCGAGGTCGAGGTCTATCTGGAGCAGGCACTCCATGCGCCTCGACTGGAACGCGTCGCGACCGCCGTGCCGGAGCGACCTGACACGGTGGTCGTGCTCGATTTCGGGTCGCAGTACGCTCAGCTCATCGCCCGCCGAGTGCGCGAGCTCAACGTCTATTCCGAGCTCCTGCCCCACGACACGCCCATGGCCGAGCTGGAGCGGCGCGATGCCAAGGCGGTCATCCTGTCGGGCGGCCCTGCGTCCGTGTATGACTCGGACGCGCCACGTGCCGACCCCGCCCTCTGGTCGAGCGGCATCCCGATACTCGGCATCTGTTATGGCCTCCAGCTCATGGCCCACGAGCTGGGCGGCCAAGTGGTGCCCTCGGCCTTGCGCGAGTACGGTCCGGCGACCGTCAGCCTGACCGAGACCAACGGCCTATTCGCCGGGCTGGAGTCCGAGCAGCCGGTCTGGATGAGCCACGGCGACTCGATCGCCCGGCCACCCGAGGGCTTCCGACCGACCGCGCGGACCGACTCGACCCCCTTCGCCGGGCTGGCCGACCCGGACCGCCACCTGTACGGCATCCAGTTCCATCCGGAGGTCGTGCATACGCCACGCGGCCGCGAGGTGCTGCGCAACTTCGTCATCGGCATCGCGGGCGTGAAGCCGGAGTGGACGGCGGCCAACCTCATCGAGACGACGGTGGCAGCGGTCCGCGCCCAGGTCGGCAGCGGTCGCGTCATCTGCGCGCTGTCGGGCGGCGTGGACTCGGCCGTGGCGGCCACGCTCGTACACCGTGCCGTGGGCGACCAGCTGACCTGCATCTATGTCGATCACGGTCTGATGCGCAAGCGGGAGTCGGAGCTGCTGCGCGAGACGTTCGCGCAGAACTTCGGCATGGACCTCTTGATGATCGATGCCCGTCAGCGCTTCCTGGCGCGACTGGCCGGTGTGGCCGACCCGGAGGAGAAGCGCCGCATCATCGGCGACGAGTTCATCCGGGTCTTCGAGGAGGAAGCGGCCAAGCTCGGTGAGATCGACTTCCTGACGCAGGGCACGCTCTACCCCGACGTCATCGAGTCCAAGACCTCCGAGTCCAAGGCCGCTCACAAGATCAAGACGCATCACAACGTAGGCGGCCTGCCGGCCGATCTGCGCTTCCAGCTCATCGAGCCGCTGCGCCACCTGTTCAAGGACGAGGTGCGTACGGTCGGTCTGGAGCTGGGCCTGCCCGAGACGATGGTCATGCGTCAGCCGTTTCCAGGGCCTGGCCTCGCCATCCGCATCATCGGCGAGGTCACCGCCGAGCGGCTGGACACGCTGCGCGAAGCGGACTGGATCGTCATCGACGAGATCAAGGCGGCCGGACTGTACCGCTCCCTGTGGCAGAGCTTCGCCATCCTCACGCCGGTGCAGAGCGTGGGCGTGATGGGCGATGGACGGACGTACGCCAACGTCGTGGCCATCCGAGCCGTCACCAGCGAGGACGGCATGACCGCCGACTGGGCCAAGCTGCCCTACGAGGTGCTGGGCAGCATCAGCTCGCGCATCGTCAACGAGGTGCCCGGCGTGAATCGCGTGGTCTACGACATCAGCAGCAAGCCTCCGGCCACCATCGAGTGGGAGTGACCGTGTCCGCGCCAGTGCCCCGTCCCGGACCGTCGTTCGTGCGCGAGGAGCGACTGCGCCTGCGTGGCCCTGACGGGTCGCTCGGTCGAGAGGTGCTGCTGGGCATGAGCGAGCCCAGCATCATGGATGACGGCTGGTGGCTGACCACGCTGTGGGGCGTGGATGGTGACGGCGTGATCGAGGCCACGGTCGTGGCTCCCATGGCCGGCCCGCCGCCGGAACAGCCGGTCGCGATGCTTGGTCGGATCCTGGCCGGGGCACTGGCGGGTCTGCTCGACCAGGAGGACGACCGACAGCTCATCCGCCTGCGCATGCTGCCCGCCGCCGACGAGAGCCGCCCCTGGCAACGCCCGTTGTTGCTGTGGTTGGCCGTACGCTGGGATCCGGTGCGGGGCGCCGTGATGCGGCCCAACGAGCTGGCACGCGAGATCCTGCGCGCCTTCGCCCGGTCCGTGGAAGCGGCCAATGCGCCCTCGCCGGGCGCCCAGGCATGACCGTGCTGGCGCCAAGCGTGAGGACGATGCCGGTCCGCGGCTGGAGGGCCAGCGTCTCGACCGCCTTCGCGGTGACCCTGGGGCGGCCCTCGCTGTGGCTGCTGGGCGCCCTCGGTTTCGCCGGTCGCGGCGGCTTCCTGCTTCTGGCACTGCCCATCATCACGATCCCCAGCCCGGTCGTGCTGAGCACCGTCTTTCGGGGACGGTTCGTGGCCACGGGTATCTCGTCGGAGCTCGAGGTATTCATCGCGTCGGTGGCGGGCTGCCTGGTCGTGAGCGGGCTGCTGCTTGCCGCCTATGCCGACGTGGCCGCCTTCGATCGACTGGCAAGGGACCACGGATCGGCGGAGTTGCGCGCCGGCGTGGAGCCGCACCACCTGGAACGCGGCGAAGGGAGCCGCCTCGTGCTGGCTTTGGCCGGCATCCATGCCGTGGCGCTGATCCCCGCCCTGATCGTGGTCATCGGCTTGTACGAAGGCCTGACTGCGTTGGTCGGGGAGGAACTCAGGGCGCCAAGCTCTCTTGAGGTGCCACTCGTGCTGCGGGTCTTGGCTGGGGCTCGCGAACCGCTGCTGGCGCTGGCGCTCTTGCTGCTGGTCGCCGATGCGGTATACGCGCTGGCATCGCGCGCCGTGCTGGCCTGGAAGTTCCGTGTCGGCCCCACCATCGCGCCCCGACCGAGCGGCATGCTCGCGGCGGCGATGCACGGTGCAGAGCGTCTGGTGACCCGGCCGTTGCGGACGGCCGGCAACGTGGCTCTGGCCTGGACCATCTCACTTGTGGTGCTGACGCCCATCGCCTGGGCCAGCCTGGTGGCCTGGGACGGGGTCCGCGGCGCATACCTGTCGCCGCTCGGACTTACCCAGCCGATGGACCTGGCACTGACCGGTCTGGCCACGGTCGGGTTGGCCGCGATCTGGCTGGCAGGCTCCATCCTGGCCGGATTCGCGTCGGCGGTGCGTGGCGCGCTATGGAGTGCGGACGCGCTGCGCTGATACACTCGCCCCCGCGATGACGGTCGGCTGCCAGCCGGCCGCGCGAAGGGCATGGCGGCAAGCCGGCCGCACTCCCATCAGCTGAGGCAGCCACCGGATGTTCGACGACATCTTCGGCACCATCGGGACCGAGATCGGCAAGATCTTCGACAACCCTGCGGTGCGCTTGGGCTTCCAGGTCATCGGCATCTACATCGTCTTCATCTGGCTGGCCACGGCCTTTTGGGCGTATCGAGACATGAGCCAGCGCACCACCAACCCCATCGCGCCCTATCTCGCGGCCGCGCTCATCATCCTCTTCACCCCCATCCTCTTCCTGTTCGGGGTGATCATCTACCGCATCCTCCGGCCGGGCACCACGGTGGCCGAGGCGAACGAGCGGGCCCTCGCCGAAGAAGCGATGCTGGTCGAGATCGAGTCGCAGCCGCACTGTGCCAACTGCAGCCGCCAGGTGCACGCCGACTGGATCATCTGCCCCACCTGTCGTAACCGACTGCGCCGCGTCTGCCCCAACTGCAGCCGCCTGGTAGAGCTCGACTGGTCGCTCTGCGCCTGGTGCGGCAAAGACTTCGAGCGCCCCGAGCTGCTGCGCGAGGTGACGGTCCCGCCGCCGGTGGCCCGTCCCGTCCCGCAGCAGGCGGCACGACAGCAGGACGCCACGCTGCCCGCCATATCGACGCGCGGCGCTGAGGCATACGCGGAACGCCCCGTGCCGGGTCGGCCGGCCACCGGAGAGCGTTGACCGACCGAGCGAACCGTTCCCGCGAAGAGCCGCGGGACGAGTGGGGCGTCCTCGCCGTCCCGGTCGACGAGCCTCCGCCGACAGAGGTCGCCACGGAAGAGGATCAGCGCGCGGCCTCCCTCGCGGACCAGTCGGTGCCCGATGATGGATCGCCGCCCGGCCAGCCGCCTGCGGGCCAGCCGCCCCCCGGTCCGCCGGGAGGCCGCATCTTCTCGCTGGAGGGGCGTCCCGCGCCGTCGCTCTACCTCATCGGCTGGCTGGGCAGCGCCGCCGGCCTGGCCATCGTCGCCGTCGCGCTGCTGTCCGGCTCACCATCCGTGGCGCCGCTCATCGCGCTCATCGGCATCTGTGTCCTGACCATCGGACTCAGCGTCGCGGCTGGCTACCAGCTCGTGGCGCGAGCCAGCCGACCGGCGTATGCCTACCGCGGACCGTCCCCGCTCATCCTCTTCGGCGTGGTGCTTGGTCTGAGCACGGTGCTCTCCTTCGCGCTCGGACTGATCGGCCTTCGCTCGGATGAGCCGGCGGGCTTCCTCATCGCGTTGGGGGTCGTGGCCGCCACGTACCTGCTCGTGGTGGGCCTATTCCTGGTCCGTACCGGCGTGCTGCGCTGGTCCGAGATGGGCTGGCTGGGCTGGCCCGTGGGTACGCGCTACGGTGCCGCACGGCTGCTGGGTGACGTCGCCTATGCCGTCGCCTTGATGGTGCCCACGCTGCTCCTGGCTTTGATCCTGGCGGCCATCCTGTCGCAGCTGCTGGGCGTCCTGCCCACCCAGATCCTGCCCGATGCCGTGACCGGCGGCGACCGCATCCTGATCCTCGTCGCGGCGGCCATCCTGGCGCCCATCGGTGAGGAGCTCTTCTTTCGCGGCTTTGCGCTGACGGCCTGGCTGCGCGACCTGGGCCCGCGCGGGGCACTGATCCGGGCCTCGATGCTCTTTGCCGTCGTGCATATCGCCAACGTCGACGTGGCACCTGGGCAGGCGGGTGTGGGACTCGCTCAGGCGCTCATCCAGTTCGCCGTCATCCTGCCCGTGGGCACGGTGCTCGGCGTACTCTTCCTCCAGCGCGGGATGGTGGCGGCCATCGCCGGTCACATGGCCTACAACGGCCTGGGGCTGCTGCTTTACCTGGCGGGTCGCTCGGTGGCGGGTGCCGGCTGAGGTCGAAAAGCGAAGCGCCCGAGGCACGCAAGCCGCAGGCAAGGAGCGGCGAAGAGCACGTAGAGCACCCCTTCGTACGATGCGCATGCCTTCGGGACCGGACAGCGGGGAAATCGGCGGGCTCCGTCGTCCGGGCCTGGAGGCGTCTTCACCGGCACCCTCCTGGGAGGCTCACGAACGGGACATGGCGCATGAAGTGACGGGCCGATCGGTCCGCGAGATGCCGCTCACCGAACGACCGCGAGAGCGCCTTGTGGCGCGCGGCGCGGCTGGGCTCTCCGCGTCGGAGCTCATCGCCCTCGTCTGGGGAGCCGGCCGGCCGGGCGCCTCGTCCATCGACATGGCGTCGGACGCGCTCGCTCGACTCGACGGGCTAGATGGACTAGCCCGGGCAGGGCCGCGAGAACTGGAGACGCTGCCCGGCGTCGGACCGGCACGCGCCGCTCGCCTGGCCGCAGCCTTCGAGCTGGGCCGGCGGGCACTGGCGGACTGGCCGGTCGGCCGCTGGTCGATCCGATCGCCGCGCGACCTGGCCGACCGGCTCGTGCTCCAGATGGGGCGCCTCGAGCGCGAAGAGCTGCGCGTGGTCCTGTTGACCTCCAAGAACTCGGTGATCGCCGTCCAGACCGTCTACGTGGGAAATGTCTCCACCGCGCTGGTCCGTGTCGGCGAGCTGTTTCGCGACGCGGTGCGGCAACACGCGGCGGGACTCATCGTCGTCCACAACCACCCCTCGGGAGATCCAGCGCCCAGCCCGGACGACCTGCACCTGACTGCCGAGGCGGTGGCCGCCGGACGGCTGCTGGACGTGGCCGTGCTGGACCACTTGATCATCGGCCACGACGCCTACGTGAGCCTGCGCGACCGGGGCATCCCGTTCGATCGACCGGGCGGCGGAAACTGATCATCCGACCTGCCCAGCCGCGCATGTCCTTGATCGCGCGGACCTGACCGCGGCCGGTACGCGGGTATACTCGACCGGCTCCGCTGCCGGAGGCGCCGCGGACGCGCCTCATCCAGCGATACGCCGATGACCTGTCTTCGCCGCTGGTCGGTCGGCACCCTTGGAGCACCGCTCCCCGGAGATGCCGCCCACCGTGCTCGACTCCTTCCTCGGCATGTTCTCCCGCGACATCGGCATCGATCTCGGGACCGCCAACACGCTGGTCCACGTGCGCGACCGCGGCATCGTCATCTCCGAGCCGAGCGTGGTAGCCATCGACGCGCGCACTCGCAAGGTGCTGGCCGTGGGGGCTGAGGCCAAGCGCATGCTGGGGCGCACGCCGGCCAGCATCATCGCCGTCCGGCCGCTGCGCGACGGGGTCATCAGCGACTTCGACGTGACCGAGCAGATGATCAAGTACTTCGTGCACAAAGTGCACGACCGAGTGGGGCTCATCCCACGACCACGCATGCTGTTAGGCATCCCGTCGGGCGTCACAGAGGTGGAGAAGCGCGCTGTCCGTGAGGCGGCACTCAACTCGGGTGCCCGGTGGGCGCGCCTCATCGAGGAGCCCATGGCGGCCGCCATCGGTGCAGGCTTGCCCGTGGCCGAGCCGACCGGCAGCCTCATCGTGGACATCGGCGGCGGCACCACTGAAGTCGCCGTCATCAGTCTGGGCGGCATCGTCGTCAGCCGCAGCATCCGCATCGGCGGTGATGAGCTCGACGAGGACATCATCGCCTACGGCCGGCGCGAGTACAACCTGCTGGTCGGTGAGCGGACAGCCGAGGACATCAAGATCGCCATCGGGTCGGCCTATCCTGGTGCCCACGATGAGCAGCGCGTCACATTGCGCGGTCGGGACCTTTTGACCGGGCTGCCACGGGCCGTCGAGATCACCGCCGAGCAGGTCCGCGAGGCGCTCGAAAGCTCGGTCCAACGCCTTGTCGACACCATCAAGGACACCATCGAAGAGACGCCCCCCGAGCTGGTGGCGGACATCATGGATCAGGGCATCGTCCTGGCCGGCGGCGGGGCGCTGCTCCTGGGCCTCGATCGTCGTGTTGCCCAGGCGACCCAGATGCCGGTCCATATCGCGGAGGACCCGCTGACCTGTGTAGCACGCGGCACCGGCATGGTCCTCGAGGACCTCGACGTGATGGAGCGAACGCTCGTGACCGAAACGTACTCTCGCTCGCCCCGCTGAGCGCGGCCCGCGGCGCGTCATGGTCCAGGGTCGCGATTCCCGAACCACTCGCGGACGAGCGATCGTCTACGCCCTGCTCGTCGCGCTCTGCCTGCTGCTGCTCGGCGCGAGCAACACGCCGCCCATGCTGGAAGTCCGCCAGGGCGTGGGCTTCGCCGTGTCGCCCATCCAGTCGGCCCTGACGGGCATCACCCGCTCGGTCACATCCGTCTTCTCCGCTATCACGCAGATCGAACAGCTGCGGCGAGACAACCAGGAGCTTTCCACACGCGTCCAACGACTCGAGGCGGAGACCCGCCGCTTGGAGAGCGTGGGTCTGCAGAACGAACAGCTGACTCGTCTGTTGGGCGTGCGCGCATCGCTCGACTACGACACCCTGGCGGCAGAGGTCATCGGTCGCCAGATCTCACCCACCGAGCGCATCGTGGTGCTGGACCGTGGGACGGACGACGGAGTCACGGTGGGCGACCCGGTGCTGGGCGGCGAGGGCGCACTCATCGGCTCGGTCATGGACGTGGCGTCCAATCGCAGCGTGGTGCTGTTGCTCAACGACACGCGTTCGGTGGTCATCGGCCTGGTGGAGAGCAGCCGAGCCACGGGCGAGGTCGATGGGCGGCTCTCCGGTCCCCTGGCCATGATCAACATCCCCTCGACCGATGTCGTGATGGTAGGCGAACGCGTGGTGACAGCGGGCCTCGAGCTGGGCGAGGACATCCGCTCGCCATTCCCGCGGGGGCTGCTCATCGGCCACGTGGTGGACGTGCGAACCGACCCCAACACCGTGGTGCAGACGGCACTCCTGACGCCGGCCGCGACGTTGGAGAAGCTGGAGTACGCCCTGGTCATCACGGACTTCGAGTCGGTGCCCATCGACGAGCCGGAAGCCAGTCCGTCGTCAGCGCCCGGCACGGACCCGGC
Source organism: Candidatus Limnocylindrales bacterium (assembly GCA_037720745.1). GTDB lineage: Bacteria > Chloroflexota > Limnocylindria > Limnocylindrales > CSP1-4 > Palsa-1032. Next base: position 10,668 of record JBBJNS010000027.1, on the reverse strand, counting down.
CGGAAGCCCGCTGCCCTCGGAGGACGCCGCCGCCCAGCCATGACGAGCTGCGCCCGCTCGGTCCGCCGGGTCCCTCTCGTCCGCCGCTATGTGACACATCTGTAACGTGCACCGTGGCCGACCTAGTCCCGCCTGACGTCCGCGCTGCCCAAACTCACCCTCGGTCGTGTCCCAAGGGACGCATTGGCGTTCACGCGGCCGCTTGGGAGGCAGAACGAATGATCGGTGAAATCATCGCGTGGCTCGTACTCGGAGCCATCGCTGGCTATCTGGCCGGCATGCTCGTCAAGGGTGACGAGGGACTTGGCGTCGTGGGCAAGATCGTCCTCGGCATCATCGGTGCCGTCGTCGGCGGAACGTTGTGGCGCCTCATCAGCGGAGAGGGCCTGGACATTGGCGGAAGCAACGACATCAACGTCGTGTCCATCATCGTTGCCGTCATCGGTGCCGTGATCGCGGTCGTGGTCTACGGCATGGTGATGGGCAACCGCCGCACCGGCAGCGGTCCCGTCTAGGAAACCCCCGCCAGGTCGCTCGTAGTCGGAGCGACCAAAGACGACTCAGCCAGAAACGCCCATCCCAGCGAGGGATGGGCGTTTCGCCATATCCGAGTACCAGTACCGATGGACCAGCCCCGGTCGCTGCCCCCAACCTCACCCCCCCGCACCATGCCCGCCCTGAGATCGACTCCTGGCGGGTCGCCGGTGCGGTCCAGGGGCGCTTCTCATCTCCCGCCAGTCTCCAGCGGCCTAGACGCGATGGGACCATCTCGGCATGGATTCCAAGGTTTGCAACAACGAGTCTTCCGGTGAAGCCCACAGGCGTGCTCCCCAGCCACGTCCAGTTCGACCACCGGAGTTCGCCCCATGCGTCACGCTACCGCCTACGATCTCGCCCGCCAAGCCGCGCTGCGGACATCCGTCATGGTGGCGGCCCTTATCGCGTTGCTCATCATCGCCACGGCCGGCAACTTCACGGCCACCGTCCGAGCGGCCGAGGGCGAGCCCGCGACGCCGCTCAAGGCGGTCGTCGTGGTCGGCCCGACCCACACCTCCACGACCGAGTACCTGGCCGAAGGCCGGCTCTTCGCCGACCAGGCCGAGGCGGCCGGCATGGCCGTCACCCGTGTCTTCCACCCATACGCGACCTGGTCAGCGGTCACGACCGCCGCGGAGGGCGCCAACCTGTTGGTCTACTTCGGTCATGGCAACGGCTGGCCCAGCCCATATGCGCCCTTCCAGGAGAACACCAAGAACGGTTTCGGACTCAACGGCACGGCCGGCGGCTCCTCGTCGTCGGTGACCTACTACGGTGGCAACAAGATGCGCGAGAGCCTGCGCCTGGCACCGAACGCCGTGGTCTTCCTGTATCGCGCCTGTTACACGGCGGGCAACGGCGAGGAGGGTCAGCCGGTCCCGACCGAGGAGATCGCACTCCAGCGCAGCGACAACTTCGCGGCCTCGTTCCTGGCGCCCGAGGTGGGCGCAGGCGCCGTCTTCGCCTTCTGGAAGAAGCAGTTCGTCGACTTCGCGGCCCAGCTGATGACGCCGGGCATGACCATGGAGGACATCCTGCGCGTCAGGACCACCATGCCTGGCTACCCGTCGAGCGGCTGGATCGGCACGAGCCCGGTCTATGCCGAGTCCACGCGCACCCCCGGTGCCCAGCTGCTGCTCGATCCGCGTGGCGCTACGCCGGAGGTGAGGGACTACTCGCGAGCGCTCTCAGGCGAGCTGGGCATGAGCACCGACACCTGGCGGGGCGATGCTCCCGAGGTCGGTCACGAGGACGACTTCGTCGCTCCCGAGGTCACCAGCCTGGCCGGCGTGCAGGCCGGCGACACCCTGCCGGCCGGCGAGAACGCGCCGCCCACCTTCACGCCCAATGGCGACGGCATCAGCGACACCATGACACTGCGCCACACGGTCTCTGAGCCCGCTTACCTCCAGTTCCACATCCGCGACGCGGATGGCAGCTCCGTTCGCCGCTTCACGAGCTGGACCGAAGGCGACGAGGGCACCAGCACCTGGGACGGCAAGGATGACGACGGCGCATTCGTAGCCGAGGGGCGCTACGACGTCGCGGTCACGCCCAAGGATCGGGCCACCAACGTGGGAGCCGAGGTCTCTGCCCCGGTGAAGGTCTTCAAGTCGATGAAGGCGCCCAAGGCCAAGCCGGCTCACTTCTTCGCCCGCGATGGCGACAGTCTGGCCGCTGCGACCGATCTCAGCGTGACCCTGGAGCAGGCCGCCGCTCTGAGCTGGCGGGTGGTCGATGCCTCAGGCCTGCCGGTTCGCAGCCTGCTCACGGAGCAGCTCCTGGAAGTGGGCGCTCAGTCCGTCCGCTGGGATGGACGCGATGATCTGGGCAACTACGTGCCCGACGGGCTGTACACAGCCATCGTGACGGCCACCACGCAGGCCGGCTCATACAGCCACCGACTCTCCCTGCGGGTGATGCCCTTCAACGTGACGGCTCCCGTCTGGAGCGGACCGGCCGGCACCAAGGTGACCTTCACCATCAAGAGTGCTGAGCCCCTCACGGGCTGGCCGCGCATCGAGATCCGCCAGCCGGGTCTGCCCATGTACACCGGCTACCCCATCAGGTACTCCACCAAGGAGTTCAGGGTCACCGTCACCTTCAAGGCAGGTGGCTTGCCCGGACCGGTGAAGATGAAGGTCATGGGCACCGACACGGGCGGCGGCAAGCAACAGACCACCTACCTCTTCACCCTCGAGTAGCACTCGCGCCCGGTTCCCAGACACCAGCATCGGAACGAGCTCGATCCCTCCGGGGAGCGGGCTCGTTCTGCGTGCCGAGTGATGCCCCGCCGTCGAGGGGTTGAGACCCGGAGGCGACCTGTTGACGGCTAGACTGTCGCCGATGAACCCGTCTGCCACCCGCACCTGGGTCGTGCTGCCCACGTACAACGAAGCGGACAACGTCGTGGGCATCTCGGCGGCCATCCTCGAGCAGATCCCGGACGCGACCCTGTTGGTCGTGGACGATGCTTCGCCTGACGGTACGGGGCGCCTGGCCGACGAGTTGGCCGCCGCCGATGGGCGCATCCGCGTCCGGCATCGGCGCGCCAAGCAGGGACTGGGCAAGGCCTATGTGGACGGCTTCGGTGTGGCACTGGCCGGCGGCGCCGATCGCATCATCCAGATGGATGCTGACTGGTCCCATCACCCCAGCTACCTGCCCGTCCTGCTGCGTGCGCTGGAGGGCGGCCCCGATGCACCGTGGCCGGAGGGAGCCGATATCGTCATCGGCTCGCGCTATGTCAAGGGCGGTGGCGTCCGGAACTGGGGCCCGCTGCGACGCATCGTCTCGCGCGGCGGTTCGCTCTTCGCGCGTACCGTTCTCCGCCTGGGCACCAATGACCTGACCGGCGCCTACAAGGTCTGGCGGCGCGAGGCCCTGGCCACGACGCCCTGGGACCGGCTGCACTCCGGAGGCTACGTGTTCTCCATCGAGATGACCTATCTAGCCGACCGGCGCGGTCTGCGCGTGGTGGAGATGCCCATCATCTTCACCGACCGGCAGGAAGGCGAGAGCAAGATGTCGCGGCGCATCATCGTGGAGGCATTGCTGGTCGTGCTCCGCTTGCGTTGGGATGAGTTTCGGGGTCATTCGCCGCGCACCACTTCGGCGGGTGCCTCAGCGGAGGGAGACGGGAGCTGATGCTCCGGCGCGACGCGTCGGCGCCGCACCACAGCGACGCACCGGGCGTGCGGGTGGTCATGGACGTGCGACCGCTGCAGGAGCGGCATCGCGCGCCCATCACGGCGGCCTATCTGGACCGCTTGCTCAAGGCCTTCGCAGCGGATCCCGTGTCTGGCGAGTCGTTCGCCTTCGTGCTCCGTGGCATCCGCGATGACCCGACCGCAGAGTTGGAGGCGGCCGGCCTGCCGGTCGCGGCGAGGCGACACCTGCCGCCCACTTCGCGGCTCTTCCGCTCCGCCGGGCTGACCCTCGATTCCTTCCTGCTGCGCGGCGCCGAGCTGCATGTGGCGGCCGGGGCGGAGGAGGCCGGCGCCGCAGGCACGCTGTATCACACGGCCGGAGGGGCGGTACCCATCGCCTCGGGGCTGCCGGTCGTGGCCACTCTGCTGGACCTCGCTCCGTGGGAGCTGCCGGGTCGCTACGCGGCGACGGCCGCGGCACGCTTCGGGCATCGACTGCGGGCGCGCAGCCTGCGCGACGCGGCGCGCGTGATCGTGGCCTCACGCGCCACGGCCGAGGCGGCACAGCGCCTGCTGCATCTGTCGGACGAGAGTCTGGCCGTCGTACCCCTGGCCGCGGACCCGGCCTTCGGGCCCCAGGCTGCCGACGCCGAGCGCTCGGCGTCGCTGCGCGACCGCTTCGACCTGCCGCCGCGCTACCTGGTCTTCGCCGGGCGCTACGACGCGCGCAAGGACTTCGCGACGCTGTTCGACGCGCTGGCAGCGCTGAGGGAGCAGGCGCCCTCGTCGCCTGCGCCCCGATCCCGTCCTGCGGATCTGGGCACCTGGCCGCCGGTGGTCGTACTGGCGGGCGCCGCCGGCGACGGTCATGAAGACTCCCCGGCCGTTGCTCGCCACGCCCGTCGGGCCGGCGTGGCCGACCTCATCCGACTCACGCCGCAGCTCGAGCCTCGCGACCTGGCAGCTCTTCAGGCAGGCGCCCTGGCGCACGTGCAACCGGCACTCAGCGACGGCACCGGGCTGGCGGTGTCGGAGGCGCTGGCGCTGGGCATCCCGGTCATCTGCAGCCGCGTCGGGGCACTGCCCGAAGCGGTCGGTGCGGCGGGCATCATCGTGGAGCCCGCTGATGCGGCACGGCTGGCCGTCGCCATCCGAACTATCTGGGAAGGGGGCGCGGTCGCCCGTCAGGTTGCGCGGCGTGCCCGTCAGGGTGCCACTGGCCCACGCCGCACCTGGGCGGACGTGGCCCGCGAGACCCGGGCCGTCTATGCGGCGGCGCTGCTAGGCTAGCGGCCCAGCGGCGTGGATCGTCCAGCGGTCCCGCGCGAGGTATCGGGAGACGAGACTGGCGTGACGGGAGTGGAAGGGCACGAGGCCGGCGAGGCGGAGTTGGCAGCGGCGGAGGACCAGGCAGCGATCGAGGCTGCGCGCGAGGCCGCCCCGACCTCACCGGTATCGCACCGCAAGGTCGGTCCGGGCACGCGCGACGCGGTCATCCAAGCGGAGCATGTCGACTTCTCACAAGGCGGTGCTTCTCGGGTACAGGCCAGGACGGTGACCCTCTCGCAGGGCGGCGCCGGCCGGATATCAGCGCACGACGTGAGCATCAGCCAGGGCGGCGCAGGCATCGTGCAGGCCGGCACGCTGCGGCTGGAGAGCGACGCGAGCGCCCTTCTGGTAGTGGCGCGCAACGCCGAAGTGGCACCCGGTTCGCGTGTCTTCCTGCTCATCTCCGGCCGCACGTCGGGGGGCACGCGGCCACTCCTCGATCCGCGCTCCGCGCTGGCCATGGCCGGCGGCTTCCTGATCTTCCGGCGGCTGCTGGGCCTGCTGCGCCGGCGCTGATGGGCTCCGGCGGCGGAGCGCGCCGGCTCAAGGTCACGATCGTCGCTGCCAACCCCTTCGAGTTCGACTCGCGTTTCCTGCGCACGGCCACCACCCTCAGCGCGGATGGTCACGACGTACGCATCCTGGGTTGGCCGGGACCCGGCCTGCCCCAGCGCGAGGAGCTGGCACCCGGCGTGATGCTGACGCGGCTGGACATCGACCGGCGCATCAGCAGCGCGATGCGGCCGCTGCCCGGGTTCCTCCGCTCGGCGGTCTCTCGCCTGCTCGGCCTCGACCCCGCAGCCAAGGTCCTGCCGCCGGACGCTGCGCGCGGCGTCGACCGGCTGCGCCACCCCCTGCGACGGCTGCTCGAGATCGCGGCCAACGCACGACGTGTGGCTCCGTGGACGAACGCGGTGGTCGCCGAAGCACCAGAGACGGATGTCTTTCACGCGCAGTCACTCATCGTGCTGCCGGTCGTCCGCGACGCGGCCCGACGGCTGGATGGTCGCTTCGTCTACGACGTCGCCGACTACCACACTGAGGCCGCCCGCCTCGCGCGTATGCCCTGGGTGGTGCGCGAGCTGGTCCGGAGGCGGGAGCGACGTTGGGCCCGCGACGCAGCCGGCTTCCTGGCCGTGAGCGAGCCGGTGGCGGAGCTGATCGAGCGACGCTTCGGTGTCGAGCGTCCGGCGGTGCTGCTCAACTGCCCGCCGGCCTGGCGGCCGGACGAGCCAGCACCGCCCGTAGCCGACCGGCTTCGTGGCGCGGCGGGCATCGAGGAAGGCCGGCCCATCGTGCTCTATCAAGGCGGCTTCAGCGTGGATCGCGGCGTGGAGGAGTTGGTCGCTGCCGCAGACGAGCCGGCCCTGCGCGAGCTCGACGCGGCCATCGTCTTCATGGGCTACGGACGTCTCCAAGGCTTCGTCGACCGTGCCGCGCGCGAACGACCCGGCCGCGTCTACGTCCTGCCCGCCGTGCCGGTCGATAGCCTGCTGGAATGGACGGCCGGTGCCGACGTCTCCTTCGTGGGACAGCCGCCGCGAACGCTCAACCAGCGCATGAACCTGCCCAACAAGCTGTTCGAGAGCATCATGGCGGGCGTTCCCGTGGTGGTCTCCCGGGGTAACGAGCAATGTCGCCTGACCACTGCTGAGGGCGTGGGCCGCTGTGCGGACATCGAATCGCCGGCCTCCGTGGCAGCCGAGATCGCGGCGCTGCTGAAGGTCCCTGAGACGGAACGACAGCGCCTGCGTCAGCACTGCCGGACGGTGGCTCTCAGCCGGTACACCTGGGATCTCAACGCCGATGGGCTGCGCCATCTCTTCGCGCGACTGGCCGCTAGCGGCGCAGGATCTCGGCAGTGACCTCGTCGGCCAGGCTCTCGTAGTCCGGCGGCGTGGGCGTGCGCTTGGTGATCAGGAGTTGCTCCGGCCGCTCCAGGATGCGCATCCGCCCCGACTCGATGAGGGACCGGTCGACGGCACCCAACTCACCCCGGAAAGTGGTCCATGTCGGCGTCCCCAGCAGCGCCGCTTCCCGGTTCATGGTGCCGCCCGCCGAGATGACCACGTCGGCGGCGTAGACCAGCGACGGTCCGTCGATGGGGCGCTCAGGGACCGTGACGCCGGATGCCATGCCGAACTCGACGGCCTGCTCCGGCGTCCGTGGCAGCAGCACCACCTGCGCGTCAGTTCTCAGCAGATGTTCGAGCACCTCCGTGAAGAAGGGGTTCTTGAAGCGGTGGTAGAGGCTCATGGTCGCCGGTGGGCGCAGCACAGCGACGGGCCGGAAGGCATCCAGGCCCAGCTCGGCCAACACCCCAGGGTCGGGCTCGAAGTCGGCCAGTGAGACCTGCTCCTTGATGCCGGGATAGGGCCGGTGACGGCGAGCATCCAGTCCCAGCTCCCGCAGGGCGGCGAACGGGATGGCGGCGGGCAGCATCACCTTGTCCGCCAGGCGAAAGTTGATGCGGTGCATCGTGGTGGCACCCTCGTAGTCGTGGAGCACCGTCGAGTGGAGTCGCAAGAGGCGCGCCGCGACGGCCAGGTCGTTCGAGCCGTGACTCACGGTCTGGCTCGGCCGGCGACCCCGCCCGAAGCGCACGAGCGCCATCGACCGGCGGGCGAAGCCGGCGGCCTTGCCCGCTACCCGCGCCCCACCGTGACGGCCCACCACCGTGTGCGGGATGCCATAGAGGCGCAGCAGGCCGAGCGTCTGCGCGAAGTCGCGCGCCGTCACCATCGTCTCGACGCCGGCCTCGTCCAGGCGACGCAGGATGGGCCGGAAGAAGACGACGTGGGGCGAATTGGTGAGGTCGATCCAGACTCGACGGGCCGGGCTCAAGTCAGTGACAGAGGGGGGAGCGTCCGCTCAGAGCACATCCACGTTGTCCGGCACGGCTCCGCTCGCGTCGCCGCGGGAGTGGCGGACGGCGTTGCGCAGATCGACCACGAGCGGCGCGCACTCCACCACCGGCGCCAGGTCCACCGCCTTGTGGTCAGTGGCGATGACCACGCAGTCCAGGCCGCGCAACAGTCCATCGCTGAGCGGCTCGGAGCGCAGACCGTGTGAGGCGAGGTCCGGCACGTGGGGATCGTGGTAGAGCATCTCTGCGCCTTCGACACGAAGCAGCTCGAGCAGCTTGAGCGACGGACTCTCGCGCATGTCTCCGACGTTGGGCTTGTAGCTCATGCCCAGCAGCAGGATGCGACTGCCGGCCACTGACTTGTGCTGCCCGTTCAGCGCCCGTGCGATGCGGCTCACAGCGTAGTAGGGCATGCCCACGTTGATGCGACCGGCCAGCTCCACGAACTCGGTGGTCAGGTCGAAGGCCTTGGCGCGCCAGGTCAGATAGAACGGATCGACCGGGATGCAGTGGCCGCCCAGACCCGGCCCGGGCCAGAAGGGCATGAAGCCGAAGGGCTTGGTCGAAGCCGCGCGGATGGTCTCCCAGACGTCGATGCCCATGCGGTCGCAGAGGATGGCCAGCTCGTTGACCAGCGCGATGTTGACCGCCCGGAAGGTGTTCTCTAGGAGCTTCGACATCTCCGCGCTCTCCGGGGTCGAGACGACGTGCACCCGGTCGACGACGTGCTCGTACAGCTCTTTGGCCCGGCGCGTGCACTCGGGCGTGATGCCGCCCACCACTCGCGGCGTGTCGCGCACACCGAACTGCGTGTTGCCCGGATCGATGCGCTCAGGGGAGTAGGCCAAGAACAGGTCCTCCCCGACCAGCCGACCGGCACGCTCCAGGATGGGCTGGAGCAGCTCGCGGGTGGTGCCCGGATAGGTCGAGCTCTCCAGTACCACGAGGGCGCCGGGCGCCAGGTTGGCAGCCGCCATCTCGCCGCCGGCCACGACGTAGCTGAGGTCCGGCACGCGATGCTCGTCGAGGGGCGTGGGCAGGCAGATGAGGATGGCTTGACAGTCGCGCAGCTCGGAGCCGTCGGTGTCGGCCATGAAGCGGCCGGAGGCGACCAGGGGTGCCAGCTCCCCGGACGCGACATCACCGATATACGAGCGTCCGGCGTTGACCTCCGCCACCCGCTCGGCCGAGACGTCCACGCCGCGGACCTCCAGACCGGCTTGTGCGAAGGCCGTCGCCAGTGGCAGCCCCACGTAGCCCAGCCCGATGATCCCGACGCGCGTCACAGCCTCGGACGATAGCGCATGGCCGACCCGCGGGACCGCATGAGACTGCGGTGGCCCCAGCCCCAGTGCCTTGCCGCGTGCCATCCTTGCGCCGATGCCTGACCCGATCGTCCACGTCGTCGGCGCCCGACCGAACTTCGTCAAGGCCGCGCCAGTGATGCGCGCCCTGTCTGCCCGAAACGTGGGGCAGCGGCTGGTGCATACGGGGCAGCACTACGACGCAGCCATGTCGGACGTCTTCTTCCGCGATCTCGACCTGCCGCGACCGGATGTGAGCCTGGGTGTCGGTTCGGGATCTCATGCGCGGCAGACAGCGGCCATCATGGTCGCTCTGGAGGAGGTCTTCAGCGCCGGTCGACCGCCCCTGGTGATCGTCTACGGCGATGTGAACTCGACCATCGCCGCCGCCATCGTGTGCGCCAAGCTGGGTATCCCGACCGCCCACGTCGAGGCCGGCCTGCGTTCCTTCGATCGCTCCATGCCGGAGGAGGTCAACCGGGTGGTCACCGACTCACTGGCCGACCTGCTGCTGGTGACCAGCCCCGAAGGCCTGGACAACCTGGCGCGCGAAGGGGTCGGCGCCGAGCGGATGCATCTGGTGGGCAACCCCATGATCGACACGCTGCTCCGGCATATGGAGCGTTTCCGGCCCGGACCGGTGCGCGAGCGATTGGGAGTTCCCGAGCGGTACGCCGTGGCCACGCTGCATCGACCGGCCAACGTGGACCGCCCCGAGGCGGCGGGGCGGATGGTCGCCGCCTTGGGCGAGGCCGTGGCGCGCATGGCGGTCGTGCTGCCGCTCCATCCGCGCGGCCGCGCGAGCCTGGAGACGGCAGGTTTGGGCGAGCTCGCCGGTCGCGGGTTGCACGTCGTGGAGCCCCTTGGCTACCTGGAGTTCCTCTCCCTGGTGCGAGGCGCGTCGGCGGTCATCACCGACTCGGGCGGCATCCAGGAAGAGACGACCATCCTGGGCATCCCCTGCCTGACGCTTCGCCCCAACACGGAGCGGCCCATCACCATCACTCACGGCACGAACCGCCTGGTCGAGCCGGAGGCGCTCGGTGCGGCATTGGACGCCGCGTTGTCGGGGGGCCAGGCAGCCCCGCGCGAAGGTCCGCCGCTGTGGGACGGTCAGGCGGGCCAACGCATCGCCGGCGTGATCGAGTCCTGGCTGGCGGCACGCCTTCCGGCGGCGGGTGCCGACCGAGGCGACTAGTCCCAGGCGGCTAGTCCCAGGCGACTAGTCCGAGGCGGCCGACTTCGCCGAGTCGCCCCACGTCGCCGAGTCGCCTGACTTCGCCGAGCCGCCCGACTTCGCCGAGTCGCCCCACGTCGCCGAGTCGCCCCACGTCGCCGAGGCGCCCGACTTCGCCGAGGCGGCCGACTTCGCCGAGGCGCCCGACTTCGCCGAGTCGCCCCACGTCGCCGCGTCGCCCGAGGTCGCCGAGGCGCCCCATTCCGGCTCGAGTTCCCGTCGGATGTCCGCCACACGGGCCTTACG
>JBBJNS010000129.1:0-5484 GCA_037720745.1 Candidatus Limnocylindrales bacterium | reverse complement strand
GGACACCGCCCTCTCAAGGCGGAGATCACCGGTTCGAATCCGGTATGCGGTACCAGTCGCACATCCCGACGCCCCGGACGCGCCCCGGGGGCGTTCTCATGGGCGACGACTCCCTACACTCGATGCCGTGACCTCCACCACCGAAGTCCACCACCGCCGCTACGCCATCCTGGCCGAGGGCGCCTTCGGCGGATTGGCTTCCAAGACGGCCATCGGCGTCATCCGCTACGGCCGTGATCCGGTGGTGGCCGTGCTGGATTCATCGCAGGCCGGCCGCAACGTGCGCGAATGGCTGGGCGATCATTACGACATCCCGGTCGTGGCCACGCTGGCAGAGGCACTGCCCCGGCGGCCGAGCGCGCTGCTCGTCGGCATCGCGCCCCAGGGTGGGCGCATCCCAGCCGACTGGCGGCGCACCATCCTGTCCGCCATCGAGGCCGGCCTGGACATCGTCTCCGGTCTGCACGAGTTCGTAGGCGATGACTCGGAGTTCGCGGCGGCCGCGGCACGTCACGGTGTGCAGCTCGTCGACCATCGCCGCCCGCCCCACTTCCGGGACGTCTCGCGCCGCCGCGACCATCGGCCCGGGACGCGCGTGGTGCTGACCGTGGGCACCGACTGCGCCATCGGCAAGATGAGCGTCTCGCTGGAGCTGCGTCGCTCGGCCGTGGCCGCCGGCCTGCCGGCCGTCTTCGTGGCCACCGGACAGACGGGCATCATGATCGAGGGCTGGGGTGCGGCGGTCGACCGCCTGGTCAGCGACTTCCTGGCGGGGACCGTGGAGTGGCTCGTGGAGCGCGCCGAGGGCATGGGCGACTGGATCTTCGTGGAGGGACAGGGAAGCCTTGATCACCCCGCCTACTCGGGGGTGACCCTGGGTCTGATCCATGGCGCCACGCCGCACGGCATGGTGCTGGTCCATCAGCCGGGTCGCGCGGAGCATCATGGCTGGGAGGGGAGGGGCTCACCCCTCATGTCGCTCGTGGACACCATCCGCATCCACCAGGAAGTGGCCGGCCTTGTGCGGCCCTCGCGGGTCCTGGCCGTGGCCCTCGACACACACCTCCTGCCCGAGTCCGCCGCACGCGCGGAGATCGACCGAGTGGCGGCAGAGACGGGGCTGACCACGGACGACCCGGTCAGATTCGGCGCGGAGCGGTTGCTGGACGCGCTGCGCTCAGCCCTGCCCTGATGGACGAAGCGTCGTGAACGTCACCACGCAGGTCCTGCGGCTCCCCCTGCGCGACCCGTTCCGTATCGCCCGGCACCAGCCGGACCAGGTGGCCACCACCGTCCTCACCGAGATCGAGCTGGCTGGTCTGCACGGGCTCGGTGAGGCCTACCCCGTGGCCTACTACGGCGAGACGATCGGGACCTTGGGAGCGATCGTGCCGCTACTGGCGGAATCGATCGGCCAGCTGGGCGACCCGCCTGCCAACGTGCCCCACGCGCGCGCCTGGCTCCTCCGTGCGACCGAGGCCATGGACGGCGTGGTGGGCAGGCACGGATCGGCCAAGGCCGGCCTCGACATCGCGCTGCACGACCTGGTGGCCCGCGGCCTGGGCATGCCACTCACCGAGTTGCTGGGCACGTCCGCGGACATCCCGCCGACCGACTTCTCCATCGGCCTCGACGAGCCCGCCACGGTGGCTGCCCGGGCGCAGCGCGCGGGCCACTTCCCGGCGCTCAAGATCAAGCTGGGCGGTACGCACGACCTGGCGACGCTGGAGCAGGTCCGCGACGTGTACGGCGGGCCTATCCGCGTTGATGCCAACACGGGCTGGGAGCCCGAGGCCGCGCTGCGTCTGCTGCCGGAACTCGTGCGCCTCGGCGTGGAACTCATCGAGCAGCCCTTCCCCGCTCGCGCGCTGCCTCGCCTGCGATGGCTCCAGGAGCGCAGCCCGCTGCCCATCGTGGCCGACGAGAGCTGCGAGACGGAAGGGGATCTCGAGTCGTTGGTCGGTGTCGTGGCGGGCGTCAACGTGAAGCTCATGAAGTGCGGCGGCGTGGGTCCCGCGCTACGCATGATGCGCCGCGCACGTGAGCTGGGCTTCAAGATCATGCTCGGCTGCATGGAGGAGACGAGCGTGGGCATCGCCGCCGGCGCGGCCGTGGCCAGCCTTGCCGACTGGGTCGACCTGGACGGCAATCTGTTGCTGGCGAGCGATCCCTTTAGCGGGCTGGAGCTTGACGACGGCTGTCGATGGGTCATCGGAGGGGCGCCGGGACTGGGCGTCGAGCGTGTGGAAAAGACCGTGGACAACTTAGTGGACGAAGGTCCTTCCGCGCCGGGCTAGGGCGCCCTACGATGGACGGGACCGGTCGGACAGCGGCGCTCGAACCGTAACCAGAGAGCGACGCCGGGGTCTCGGCCAAGTGCACCGTCGCGCCTCCGAAGGGGCGGCGGTGCTATGTATGTCCGGGAGCCGGCGCGCCGTGTGCGCCTGCACCCGATGAGGGAAAGGAGAGGGTGTCGATCGAACGCAGAGGCCGCAGGACGGCCGTCCCCATGATGAACAGCGAAGACGCAACGGCTCGAGAAGCCGTGTCGATCCCGGTCGTGGCAGGTCCCCCTCCGTCGCCCGAGGCGATGGAGTTCGTTCGCTTCTGCTACCGACGCAGCGGCGTCACCTGGCCTGAGCTCTATGACGAGATGTGCGCCACAGCCGCCCGTGGCACATATCACGGGTTGGACTATGAGGCGCTGGCGACCTTCGGCATCAGCTTCGCGCTGACGGAGATGCCCAGGCTCGCGGCCATGACCCAGCGGGTCGTCGATGAGGAACGCGCCACGCGCGTGCCGGTCCTGCGCGTGGCGCTGGCCGGCTGATCAGGCGCGGATGCGGCGCCGGGCCAGTTCCGACTCGATCTGCCGCTCGGCCTCGACGTAACGGTCGATCTCTTCACGCACCTGGTTCGCCTCGGGTACGTATAGATGGAGCTGCTGCTGAAGCACGTAGGAGAGTCGACGGCTGGTCATCCGGACGTGGTCCAGGTTCTTCATCAGGACCAGCGGATCCATCGCCGCCAGGTCGTCCGGGTGATACATCTGCCGCATAAGCCGCGAGTATAGCCGCGGGCATGACCTTGATCGGGGCGGGCGCCGTTGGCCGACGACGGCCCCAATCGACCGGCGTGACGGCGCTGGCGAGTGCTCGTCGACGCCCCGCTTCCGACGCGCCCAGGATGAGCAAGCGATCGATAGAGGTCGCGCGACCCGCTTCCACGCCCCACATCCGGGTGAGTTTGCGGCCCGGCTCCACGGCGTCAGCGACGACTCCCGCCAGGCGGTAGCCGGCCGGCTGGGCCGCCAGCTCCCAGACTTGCTGGGCGAGCCTTGTAGTCGTGGCGAGCGGCCGTCCGCGGTCCGTGGCCACATCGCCCAGCACGAGCACCAGCACGGCATCGTAGGTGAGGACCTCGCGCGCCGACGTGAGGACCTCGCGCAGGAACAGTCCGTACGCGCCCGTTCCGGCGGGCGGCGTCGTGTCACGGTCCACCTGCATCGGGTCATGGCCCAGGAGCCAGAGGCGAAGCCAGTTGTACGAGCCGTAACGGATCACCCCCAGGTAGGGCGGGCTGGTGACCATGAGCCGGGCACGATCCGGCATACCTCGCGAACGCAGGGCGGCACGGATCCGCGGCCCCGCATCGCGTGCATCGCCATGCAGCACGATGCCCGTCTGCGCGGGCTGGCCATCGCGGAACAGCCGCCCGAGTTTCGCTGACAAAAGCAAGAACGTGTCGCGCTCGGGTGCGGTGAGGCCCCGCCCTGCCAGGAAGCGGCGGGTGTAACCGGGAGCGAGGCTGAACGCGTTGGGCATCGCTGTCGATAGGTAAGTAGCGCTGCTCCCGTGCAGGATGCCCGCCACCGCCGCGAGCAGGAATCGGTCTACCTTCAGTGCCAGGTCCAGTGTCGTCCGCAGGAACAGCACCTGACCCAGCGTCCGTGGGTGGAACGAGACGGCGACGGCAGCAGGCAGTCGCTCCAGGACTCGGCCGCTTCCATGAGCTGCGGGCACCAAGGCGGACTCCGGATCGGCGGCGGCACCATGGGCCACCTCCATCCACCTGATCGCCGCGTGCGAGAAGTCGATGCGCAACCGATCGAGCCGGGTCTCGGCCTCCCGGCGGCTGGGCGGATCGATCTTGGCTTCCGTCAACAGCGTGACCAGCGGGTTGATGTCGACGCCCACACCGATGCGCCGTTCCGCGCACGCTTGCAGCGGCACTGTGCCGCGCCCGCTGAACGGGTCGATGACGACATCGCCCGGACGGCTGTAGCGGCCGATGAACGCCTGCGCCAGGGCAGCCGGGAAAGCCCCCAGGTAGCTGCACATGGGATGGAAGGAGTGTCCCCAGAGTCGCGGCTGGAGCTTCCAGTCGGTCTCAAGGGCGAGAGCGGGCAGCGGCTCCACCTCATCTGACGGTTGCGGCAAGCCGAGTGGGACGCTCTCAGCGGCGCGGCGGACTTGGGTCACGGGGCGGAAGGACCTCGCGTGGGCGCGTGAGGCGGGTCGCGGACGGTAGCACGCGGCATCGGCGTATCGCAACAGGCGAAGGTAGGGGCGGCGGCCACGAGATGCCCTGCTATCTTGCGGACATGAACGATCGCCGTCCCGACTTTCCGCCCGTCGGTCACCCGTTGGACTACCTTCGCGGACTGGTCGCTTTCATCGTCCTTGTGGGCGCCATCCTGGTCCTGGCCTTCATCGTGAGGCTGGTGCTGCCCGCCTGAGCCGATAAGACGGGGCTATGCGCCTAACGCCTATCAGCGGAGACCATCCACGTCAGCGTCAGCGGCGGCGCCTGCCACGTCGACCACTGTCACCGCGCCCATGTCCGCCGGGACCGGCAGCCAAGGCCAGGCGCAGGAGGCTTCGGCCGCCAAGTGGAGCGGTGGACCGGGCCGTCGATGTCTGTTACCAGGCCGCCGCAGCCGATGCACGCCACACGTCGCCCAGCGCTGCTGGGTGTTCGCATCGGTACCTCCTGGATCCAGCCTATCGCGCGGGGTCTGGCATGAGCGCGGGTACGATATCGGACGGTCCCCGTAGCTCAGTGGACAGAGCAGCCGCCTTCTAAGCGGTAGGTCGCAGGTTCGATCCCTGCCGGGGACGCCATCGACCCTCTGAGGCAGCTGATATCAGGCGGCGGGCACCGGCGCTTGGGTGCCGAGCAGGAAGCCTTGGCCAAGCGGGATCTCCAGCTTCAGTAAATCCTGGACCTCCGCCTCGGTCTCGACTCCCTCGGCGATGAGGTCGCAGCCGGCGACGAGGCGAAGTGGGACATGCCCACGATGAGCGCTTGACGCACCGGATCACCGTCGATGCCGGCCATCAGCGAGCGGTCGAGCTTTACGAACGCCGGGCGCAACTTCGACGGAGTCGAGATGGTGCCTGCTGCAAACTAGGGCCGTGACGGAGGTGACCGAGCGCTACGACATCGTGGGCGACGTGCATGGCTGCGGGTTCGAGCTGGAGG
>JBBJNS010000026.1:0-19218 GCA_037720745.1 Candidatus Limnocylindrales bacterium | reverse complement strand
ATCGCGCCAGACCCGGGCACCGGCGGCCGCGGCACGGACGTCGCTGCCAGCCCATCACCGACGGTCGGCAGCGCGCCGCAGGGCGAGGGTAACGATGAGCTGTTCGCCCTCACCATCCAGGCTGATCGTGACCACTACGCCGCGGATGAGCCGATCGAGATCGCCACGACCCTGAGGTACATCGGTGCCGAGCCGACGACCGTGACGAGCTCTGGTGCCGGCCTTGTCGCCTTCGGCATCGAGCAGCTCGATGGTCCGGTCGACGGGGGATGGGCTCGGAATGAGGACTGCGTGCGGTACGTGTACCGGCCCGGCGACACCGAGTCAGTGGAGTTCCGAAAGTCTGGCGGGTATTCCAATGACGACCAGATGGCCGACTTCTGGCGGACGTTCTTCACCGACCCGGAACTCCGCCTGCCGGCCGGGCAGTACCGCATCACCGCGATCGCCGTCTACGGTGCTCCGGAGTGCGGTGACGAACGGATCATCGAGGCGTCCGTCGTCATCGTCGTGGAGTGAACCTCAGCCCGTGACGGCCGCCTCAGCACGCTGAGGCTGGACACCCGCCGCGTCGGCCAGGGCTTCCGCCACGTTCGTCCGCTCCCAGGGCAGGTCCAGTTCCGGACGGCCGAAGTGGCCGTACGCCGCGGTCTGCTGATAGATCGGCCGGCGCAGATCCAGCGCCGCGATGATGGCCGAGGGGCGCAGGTCGAAATGCTCGTTGATGAGCGCCAGGATGCGCTTATCGTCGACCTTGCCCGTGTCGAACGTCTCGATGGAGATGGACAGCGGCCGGGCCACGCCGATGGCGTAGGCCAGCTCGATCTCGAAGCGGTCGGCGAGCCCGGCCGCGACCACGTTCTTGGCCACCCAGCGGGCTGCGTAAGCCGCCGAACGGTCGACCTTGGAGGGGTCCTTGCCGGAGAAGGCGCCGCCGCCGTGACGTGCCATGCCGCCGTACGTATCGACGATGATCTTGCGCCCGGTCAGTCCCGCGTCACCCATCGGCCCGCCGATGACGAAGCGCCCCGTGGGATTGACGTGCACCGTGGGATCCACGGCACGCAGGTCCGCGGGCACGATCTCCTTGATGACCGACTCGTAGATGTCGTCACGCAGGCGGTCCGTGGCCACCTCTTCATCGTGCTGCGCGGCCACCACCACGGTGCGTACGGCCTTGGGCACGCCACGCTCGTACTCCACGGTGACCTGGGTCTTGCCGTCGGGCCGCAGGTACGGCAGCGTCCCGTCCTTGCGCACCTCCGCGAGGCGCTGGGCCATGCGATGCGCCAGCGCGATGGGCAGCGGCATCAACTCCGGTGTCTCGCGGCAGGCGAAGCCGAACATCATGCCCTGGTCGCCAGCGCCCTGATCGTGCTGGTCGCCCTTGCCGCGCGTCTCCAGCGCATCGTCCACGCCGCGCTTGATATCGGGCGACTGCTCATGGATAGACACGATGGTGCCGCAGGTCCGGTAGTCGAACCCGTAGCGTGCGTCGGTGTAGCCGATCTGACGAACGGTCTCGCGCACGACGGACTGGAAGTCGACATAGATGGAGGTGGTGATCTCGCCCAGGACCATCACGGTGCCGGTGGTCGTGGCCGTCTCGCAGGCTACCCGCGCCGGTGCATCGCCACGCAGGATGGCATCCAGGATGGCGTCTGATATCTGGTCGCACATCTTGTCGGGATGACCCTCGGTCACCGATTCGGACGTGAAAAGGTACTGCTCGGCTTCGACGATGCTGGTCATGGGTCTCCTCGGGTCGGTTGGCTCCCGTGAGCCTACGCGAAGTTCGGCCATAGCGATATGTCCAGATCCGGCGCGAACGACCGCAGGACGCGCACGTCCGACTCATAGGTCTCGACCAGCGTCCGTCGCTCCTCCTCGCTGAGGGGCTCTCTCGCGGAGCTCGCTGCGGAACGCTTCGAGAGCAGCTCACCCGGCGGCTCCCACGGCGAAAGCCCCAGGAACTCCAGCGTCCGGGCGAACTCGCCGCGAGGGTCGCCGGCGCAGCGTTCGTACTGGAGCACCAGGATCCGTTCCCGTCCTACCACGCCTGCCAGCTCGGTCAGCTGCCTGCCATAGAAGCCTCGTCGAAGTGCCTGCCGTCGCCCTTTCTCAGCCTCGCGCAGCGGGTCGCCCATCTCGCCCGTGTGATAGCGGCGCCACTGGGGGAGTCCGGAGCGGTAGCGCTCGACGGGATCGCGCACCAGGACCAAGAGCTTCGCCTGGGGCGCCGCGGCCGTGATGGCACGCCCCATCCAGGGCACGGTCATGTAGCTGGGCGTCCACTCGCCGGTGCGCAGAGCGGGTGGACGCGGGAACCAGCGTGCGTAGGCCGCCACGTCGGCGGGCGTCGGTCTGCGGAAGCCGATGAGCGTGCGCAGCTCCTTGACCGGCTGGGGCTGGACCTCCGGGTGCGCGTTCAGCAGCGAGAACCACCAGGTCGTCCCGCACTTCTGGCTGCCCACGCCCAGGAAGTCCGGCGGTCCGGTGATCCACCCCGCGGGGCACGGCGGCGGCTCGGAGGGCCTGGCGCGGCGCCAGGAGGGTCGCTCGCGCGGGGCACGACGCCGGCCGAGCACCGCCTTGCGAGCGCTGCGGAGGAGTCTCAGGGCCATCGCGCCGGATGATAGGCGATACGGTCGCGCCCCCAGCGCGCCACCGAGACTGCGCCAGCCCGACGCATGGACCAAGATGTGGTGATGTCGATCGATACGGCCGGGGAAGCGCGCCATCCGGACCTGCTGCGATTCCGCGCCGAGTTCCCGCTCCTGGCCGCCACGCGTTACCTGAACACCTGCTCGCTGGGAGCGCTGCCGGCGAGGGGGCGGGCCAAGCTCGATGAGTTCCTGGCTCAGTGGGACCGGCTGGGTGCCAGCGCCTGGTACGGCTACTGGATGGACGAGCTGGCCGCCCTGCGCGAGGACTTCGGCTGGGCCATCGGACGCCCGGGGTCGGAGATCGCCCTGGCGCCCAACGTCTCCGTAGCGCTGGCCTCCGTCGCCTCGGCGCTGGACGCCGTCCACCGCGGGGATCAGGCGGCGCCCAGGAAACGTGTCATCACGACCGCGCTCGACTTCCCCACCCTGGGTCATCAGTGGCTGGCGCGCGCGACGCTGGGCGTCGAGCTGGTCGTCCTCCCCTCCCCGGACGGGCTGAGCGTGCCACTCGAGGCGTTCGCGGCGGCCATCGATGAACGGACGGCCCTTGTGGCCACGGGCCATGTCTACTTCACGACGGGTGCCGTGCAGGACGTGTCGGGCCTGGCGGAACTCTGCCACGAGCGCGGCGCGTTGCTGCTCATCGACGCCTACCAGGCCACCGGCCTCATCCCCACCGAGGTGGCTGCACTGGGCGTGGACATCTACGTCTCGGGCACGCTGAAGTGGCTCTTCGGCGGTCCCGGCAACGCCTTCCTCTGGTTGCGCCCCGAGCTCAGAGAGGCATTGACGCCGACCACCACGGGTTGGTTCTCCAGCGCGCGCCAGTTCGAATTCGATGTCTCAGAGCTGGACTTCGCCGACGACGGACGCAAATTCGAGATGGGTACGCCGGCCGTGCCTTCCGCCTTCTTGGCGCGAGGCGGCATGTCGCTGGTGCGTGAGGTCGGTATCGACGCGATCCACCAGCGGACCGTCGATCTGGGCGCTCACCTGATCCGGCTGGCAGACGAGGCCGGCCTTCCCGTCCGGGCTGTGCGCGACGACGCCCGGCGGGCTGGGATCGTGGCCATCGAGGCAGCCGATCCGGCGTCGATCGTGACGGCGCTCGCCGCTGAGGGCTTCGTGGTCGACAAGCGGCCGGGCATCGTCCGTTTCTCGCCGGCCTTCTACAACACGGAGCGGGAGGTCGCGGACGCGGTGTCAGTGGTGGCGCGCCTCATGGAGAGCGATCAGGTCCCGCCGCGGGCGGAGGGACCTGGTCGGTAGGGTCAGTGGCGGATCAGGTGCCGCTCTGCCAGGAAGCGACGTAGGCCACCTGCTCGGGGGTCATCGTGTCGATGTCCACGCCCAGCGCCACCAGCTTGAGCCGTGCCACCTCACGGTCGATGTCCTCGGGCACGACGTAGACCTGGTTGGCCAGCGTGTCGTGGTTCTTGGCCACGTGCTCGGCGGAGAGGGCCTGATTGGCGAAGGACATGTCCATCACGGCCGCCGGATGACCCTCGGCCGTAGCCAGGTTGACCAATCGGCCCTCCGCCACTACGTGCAGCCGCTTGCCATCGACGATGAACTCCTCGACATCGCGACGCACCTCACGGACCTGTCCGGCGGCCATCTCGCGCAGTGACTTGAGGTCGATCTCGTCGTCGAAGTGGCCGCTGTTGGCCATGATCGCGCCGTCGTGCATCTTTTCGAAGTGCTCCCGGCGGAACACGTTCAGGTTGCCCGTCGCGGTGATGAACACGTCACCCCAGGCCGCGGCCTCCAGGCCGGTCATCACCACGAAGCCGTCCATCAGCGCCTCGATGGCGGGGATGGGCTCGACCTCCGTGATGGCCACGTGCGAGCCCATGCCGCGGAAACGCGAGGCGATACCGCGACCGACCCAGCCGTAGCCGGCGATGACCACCTTGCGGCCGGCCAGCAGCACGTTCGTGGCACGCAGGATGCCGTCCACGGTGGACTGACCGGTACCGTAGCGGTTGTCGAAGAGGTGCTTGGTCTTGGCCTCGTTGACGGCCACCACGGGAAATGCCAGCGCGCCGTCCGCGGCCATGGCCTTGAGGCGGATGACGCCGGTGGTCGTCTCTTCCGTGCCCGCCAAGATCTGGTCCAGCTGTTCGGGTCGCTCCTGATGGAGCAGCGAGACGAGGTCGCAGCCATCGTCCATGGTCACCTGGGGCTGGGTATCGGCCACCGCGTTGAGGTGCGCGTAATATGTATCGCGGTCCTCGCCACGGCGAGCGTAGGTGCTGATGCCGTACTCGACCACGAGGGCGGCGGCCACGTCGTCCTTCGTGGAGAGCGGGTTGGAGGCGCACAGCGACACATCGGCGCCGCCGGCCTTCAGGGTGCGCATCAGGTTGGCCGTCTCCGTGGTGACGTGCAGACAGGCACCGATGCGCAGGCCTTCGAGCGGTCGCTCACGCTCGAAGCGCTCGCGGATGAGCCGGAGGACGGGCATCTCCCGTTCGGCCCATTCGATGCGGCGGACCCCCTCGGCGGCCAGGCCAAGGTCGATGACGTCGTGCGGAGGAAGAGAAGCGGTCTGGCCGTTGGAGGCGTCACCGAAGGTCTGCTGCATCTGATGGGTGGCGAGCGGGGTCTGGGTCACTCAGGACTCCTTGCTGTGGGGAACCAACGCCGGAATGGCATGGTGATGCTATCCCAGAGCGTTCCGCGGCGGCGCACGATGCGCTCCTCGAAGCGCGTGTGCTCTTGATAGCCCAGCGCACGATAAGCGGCCAGCGCAGGGGGATTGTCCGAGCGCACATTGAGCACCACCTGGTCGCAGGTGCGCAGCAGCTCCGCCGTCACGGCACCAGTGGTCAGTTTGGCGAAGCCCCGACTGCGATGATCGCGATGGGTCATGACATTGCCTACCACACCCAGGCCGGCCTCCCGGCTGATGACGTGAGTGCCTGCCGCTGCCACCAGACGGCCGTTGACGCGGATGCCGTAGTAGATCCCGTGGCGGATCGCGTCGGCCGGCAGCCAGGACGAGAAACCAAGGTCGTACAGACGGTTGAGGTCACCGATATCGGCGGGCATCAGGCGCGTGGTCACCTGCGCGGCGGGTACGAAGGCGGCGCGGTCGACCCACATGCGCACCATGGGCGGTCCGGCCTCGACGCGGTACACCCGCTCGACCGCAGACAGCGAGTGAGGCATCCCTGCCAGATAGGCCACGCGAGGGCGGATGACGTCCTCGAGGATGGCCGTCACGCCTTCGTCGTCACCCATCACGAAGAGTGGCTGCGGGGAGAGTCCGGAGTACTCCAACACGACCGACACCACACGACCGCCCTCCATGGCGATACCCCAGCGCGTGCGCGGGAACTCGCGCTCCTCCAGGTCACAGAGGGCATAGGCCGCGAAGAGCCGGTCCTGTGTCAGGAACTCGCGCAGCGACTCGCGGTCGCGCGTGGCGCGCACTTCCAGGGATAGGCTGCGCGCCGGGCCGGCCCGTACGATGGTCGCCATCAGCGGGTGGCTCTTGCTTCCGACATGGCGTGGGCCAAGCCCGGGCCGAACGGTGGTCCCACGACGCCCGCCGCCGTGGCGATGGCGGAAAGGTGCTCCGCCAGGGCGACGTCCACGGCCGGGTTGATCGTCTGGCTGCCGGGCCGCGTTCCCGGGTGCATCAGCGAAGCCGCCTCCCGCCCGCTGCGCAGGTCGCGAGGGATCGCCGCCCCGTCCGGCGTGAAGGGGTCGAAGGAGGCGGACGGCGCGCACAGCAGGACCGGCACGGTCTTCGGTGTGTGGCTCGAGGCGAGCGCAGCGATGGCGCCGCCGCCCGCGAAGACTGCTGCGTCACCGTTGGCGGCCAGCCACTCCGCGCTGAGCAGGATGGCATCAGGCGGCTGGTCCTGGAGAAGCCAGCCAACGGCCGCATCGGGCAAGACCGTGTGCGGCACGCCGATGTGTTCGAGCTCCCAGGTCGTGACCCGGGCTCCCTCGCCGGTCGGCCGCCCCTCCGTGACCCAGACATGAACGGCACGCTCGTCAGCGATCGACCGCTGGACGATCCCCAGCGCAGTACCGATCATGCCGCTGGCCATGGGACCGGACGCACCGTGTAAGAGAAGGTGAAGAGGGCGTCCCTCCGGTCGCGGCAACCACTCCGCGCCGTGCTTCACCAGCGCGGCATGGTCCAGCATCGCCTCGCTGGCGATGGCGTCGGCCTCCCGGCGCGACTCGTCGGCGAGCATCCCCGCGTCGGCATCTGACGCGATCGCCGCAACGCGAGCGCCCATGCGATCCATGGCCGCTGCCAGGGCACGCGCCGACGGCCGGGTACGTCGCAGGCTGGCCATGTCAGCGTCGAGCTCGGCACGGACCGCGCTCGGCGCGCGCTCGCGATGGCGATGCGCCGTCAGCGCGACACCGTATGCCGCGACCTGCGCCAACAGCGCGCCGCCGCGCACCGTACCGAGGCGGATGGCGCGTGCCACATCCCGCCCGTCGTGGCAGGCCATGAGATCGAGCCGACCGGGCAGCTCGCGCTGGTCGAGCAGAAGGAGGGCGTCGCCGTCGAGCCGGTAGGGGCTGCGATAACCGGGAACCGCGGCCGTTATCCCCATCTCCGAGCGAGTGGGCGCCGACAGGGCGTCGACCGTCTCGACGGGCTCCAGGAGTGCCGAGGCCGCCTCGGCCGTGCTGCGCCGGACCGCCCCGGCAGCGCCCGCCATCTGTCCCGCGGTCAGCAGGGCGCTCCGCCCGAAGTGCCGGAAGAAGCTTCGGCGCCCCAGATCGACCTGGTCCGACCCGTGCCCCGACCCGGGCCCTGGGCCCTCTGGGTCAGTACTGGATGACGCTGTGGATCTCGTGGCCATCGAGGCGATCTCGCCCCTTCAGGAAGAGCAGCTCCACCAGAAAGGCGAGGCCCACGACCTCGGCCTTCAGCTGCGTGATGAGCTCGATGGTGCCCAGCACCGTGCCGCCCGTGGCCAGCAGGTCGTCCACGATGAGCACCTTCTGGCCGGGCGCGATGGCGTCCTTGTGGACCTCCAGGGTGTTGGTGCCGTACTCCAGGGCGTACTCGACGCTGACGGTCTCGGCCGGGAGCTTGCCCAGCTTCCTGACCGGCACGAAGCCCGCGTCGAGCTGGTAAGCCATGGGCGCACTGAAGATGAAGCCGCGCGATTCCATGCCCACCACCACGTCCACTGGCGTGTCACGGAAGGGCTCGGTCAGAAGGTCGATGGCTTCCTTGAATGCGCCGGCGTCCTTGAGCAGCGTGGTGATGTCGTAGAAGAGGATGCCCGGCTTGGGAAAGTCGGGGATCTCTCTGATCTGTTGGCGCAGGGTCTCGAGAGACACGAAGTGGGTTCCCTCTGGGGTAGGGACGGCTGGGCTGCCGAAGGGCGCAGTCTAGCGCACAAGGATGGCTGACTCGCCACTGCAGGACCCGTCTGCTTGCGGTAGCCGTCGCTGCAACGAACCGGACATGTTCGCAGGTCCCCTGGCAGGCACGACGTGTCGTGGCGTCCCGGAGGGTGGCCTCATGAACGACACGACGCACCTAAGGGACAGGATCGTCCTGCCCTCCCCCGACTCCCCCGACTCCCCGGACTCCGGCGGGTCGGTCATGTTCATCGGCACAGCGAGCCTGCTGATCCGCTACGCCGGACTGACCGTCTTGACCGACCCCAACTTCGTGCACATGCATGAGAAAGTGGACATCGGCTATGGCATGACCGCCACGCGGCTGACCGATCCGGCCCTGGACATCGGCGAGCTGCCACCCATCGACCTCATCGTCCTGTCCCACTTCCATGGCGACCACTTCGACCAGGTGGCGGAGCGCGAGCTGGACAAGTCCCTGCCCATCGTGACCACGGACGAGGCGGCCAAGGCGCTCACCGAGCGTGGCTTCATGAACCTCCACCCTCTGGAGCCGTGGGACGAGCTGTCCCTCGAGAAGGGTGATGCCCGTCTGCGCATCACCGCAACGCCCGGCCGGCACGGGCCGCCGGTGGTCTCGGTCGCGCTGCCCGACGTGATCGGCACCATCCTGGACTTCGAGACCGTGACGGAGGGTACCGGCCAGCGGCTCTACATCACGGGGGACACGCTGGTCATCGATGATCTGAAGGAGATCCCGCAGCGCTTCCCCGACATCGACCTGGCCATGCTGCACCTCGGCGGCGGCCGCGTGCTGGGGATGCTGGTGACGATGGACGGGGAGCAGGGAGTCGAGCTCCTGCGCATCGTCGAGCCCAAGGTCGCCATCCCCATCCACTACGACGACTACGACGTCTTCAAGTCGCCGCTGTCCGAGTTCCGGGCCGCCGTCGAGGCAGCCGGACTGAGTGAGGGTGTGCGTTACCTGCGCCGCGGCGAGAGCTACGTCCTGGGTACGTAGTCAGGCGCGAGCTGACGCAGGGACGAGCGCTCGCTTATCGGGGTCCCCGATCCGCCGAATCGCGCCGCCACGACCTCGGCCATGATGGCCAGCGCCGTCTCCGCCGGGTCGCGACCGCCCAGGTCGAGGCCGATGGGACCCCGCAGCCGCTCCAGATCCGACTCGGCAAGACCGGCCGCGCGTAGCCGTGCCCGCCGCTCGGCCTGGGTGCGGCGGCTGCCGATGGCACCCACGTAGCGGCAATCGCGCCGCAGCGCTTCGGCGATGGCCGGCTCGTCGAATTTGGGGTCGTGACTCAGGACTGCCACCGAGTCCGCCGGGCCGAGCGCGATCTGCCCGGCTATCTCCTCCGGCCAACCGACGACGAGACGGTCCACGTCGGGGAAGCGCTCGGCGGTGGCGAAGGCGGAGCGGCCATCGATGACGATGACCTCGTAGCCAAGGGTGCGGGCCATGGAAACCAGCGGGATGGCCACCTGCACCGCACCCACGATCACCAAGCGAGGTCGTCGCGCGAAGACCTCCAGGAAGTACACGCGCTGGCCAGCCTCGACGACCGAGGACCGGCCGATGACGAGCGCCTCCTGTGCCGCTGGGACCAACGCCCGGTCCACCGACCTGTCTCCCGTCGAGCCATCGACGACTCCGTCGTCGGACACGACCATCGCAGCCGGGAGCCCTGTGGTTCCGTCGGTCGGCAGCGCCGTGATGACGGCTCGGCCGCGGTCAGTGGCCGCCTCCACGATCTCCCCCCGCACGTCCGGCTCGACGAGCACGTCGATGCGCCCGCCACAGGCCAGCCCCGCGTCCCGTGCCGTCTCGTCGCTGAAGCCGTACTCGATGACGCGTGCCTGTCCCGTACGGCGCACCTCCGCGATGTCCACCACGACGGCCGCCTCCACACAGCCGCCGCTCACCGAGCCGGCGATGCGCCCGTCCGCGGTGGCCAGCAGGACCGCTCCTTCAGGACGCGGCGCCGATCCGTACGCCCTTACCAGCACGGCACGGCCGACCGCCACGCCCTCGCCGCGCCAACGGTCCAGCTGATCCAGCAGCTCGATCATGTGCCGGCGGAAGTTCGTGCCAGCCGCTCGACCACGGCGCGCGTGGCAGCCCAGGCGGCGGCCGCCTCGCGCGGCAAACGCACCCGCACCTGGTTGGAGGCGAAGGTGACACCACCGACCGCCACTCCCGGGATGCGGTCGGCGGGACCGTCCGGCGCCAGCGCGCGCATCGTGGCGCCACGTGACCAGTCCGGCGGGAAACGCAGCACGAGCTGACCATCCTCCCGCGACAGCGATGCGATGCCCGCCGCCTCCGCCGTGAAGCGCAGCCGCGCCACGTCCATCAGCCGCTCCACGGGCGGCGGCACGGGCCCGAAGCGATCGAGCAGCTCGGCGCGCACTACCCCCAGCTCCGAGTCCGTGGCCACGCGGCCCAGCCGGCGGTAGAGCTCCAGCTTCTGCGGCTCCTCCGGCACGTATTCGTCGGGCAGATACGCGTCGACCGGCAGGTCGATGACCGTCTGGGTCCGGGCGTGGGCCGCCGGCCGCTCGTCGAAGCTGGCCTTCTCCTCCTCCACCGCCTCGGAGAGCATGCGCGTGTACAGGTCGAAGCCGACGGCCGCCATGTGGCCGTGCTGCTCGCCGCCCAGGATGTTGCCTGCGCCGCGGATCTCCAGGTCGGAGAGCGCGATCTGGAAGCCGGCCCCCAGCTCCGAGGCGTTGAAGATGGCCTGGAGCCGCTTGCGCGCCACGTCCGAGAGACGCTCTCGGCGGCGGTACAGCAGGTATGCGTAGGCCCGCCGGCTGGACCGCCCCACGCGGCCGCGCAGCTGGTAGAGCTGGGCAAGCCCCAGGGCATCGGCCCGATCGATGACGATGGTGTTGGCGTTGGGGATGTCCAGGCCCGACTCGATGATGGTGGTGCAGACGAGCACGTCGAAGTCGCCGCGCGCGAAGGCCATCATCACCTTCTCCAGGCCGCCCTCCGGCATCTGGCCGTGGGCCACCACGATGCGTGCCCGGGGGAGCAGCCGCCGCAGTTGCTCGGCCTGCGCCTCGATGGTCTCCACCCGATTGTGAACGTAGAAGACCTGGCCACCGCGGTCCAGCTCCCGGTTGATGGCGTCGCGCACCAGGCCGGCGGACGCTTCCGCGACGCGCGTTTGGATGGGCAGGCGGTCCTCTGGCGGGGTCTCGATGACGCTCATGTCGCGCACGCCGACCAGCGCAAGATTGAGCGTACGCGGGATGGGCGTGGCCGACAACGTCAGGACGTGGACCTCCGTCTTGAGCCGCTTGAGCCGCTCCTTGTGGGCCACCCCGAAGCGCTGCTCCTCGTCCACGATGACCAGACCCAGGTCGCGGATGCGGATGTCCCGCGACAGGAGCCGGTGCGTGCCGATGACCAGGTCCACGGAGCCCGACGCGAGGCCCGCCAGCGTGTCGCGCTGATCCTGCGGTGGCACGAAGCGGCTGAGCATGCGCACGGTGATGGGGTAGGCCGCGAAGCGTTGGTTGAAGGTGCTCAGGTGCTGTGCGGCCAGCACCGTGGTGGGCACCAGCACGGCGACCTGCGTGCCTTCTTGGATGGCCTTGAAGGCGGCGCGGATGGCCACCTCGGTCTTGCCGTAGCCCACGTCGCCTACCACCAGCCGGTCCATCGGGCGCTCGTGCTCCAGGTCGGCCTTGACCTCCTGGGCGGCGCGCAACTGGTCGCGCGTCTCCTCATAGGGGAAGGCCGCCTCCATCTCCGACTGCCAGGGCGTGTCCCCGCCGAACGCGCGGCCACGCACTCCAGCGCGCGCGGCGTAAAGCTCCAGCAGCTCCTTGGCCAGATCCCCCACCGCCTTGCGGACGCGGGTCTTGGCGCGCTGCCACTCCCCGCCGCCCAACTTGGAGAGCACCGGCTGCTCACCGCCGGCGTAGCGAGAGACGCGGTCGATCTGCTCGACGGGGACCCAGATGCGGTCCTTGTCACGGAAGTGCAGCTCCAGGAAGTCGCGCTCCTCGCCGCCATCGCCGCCGGCGCCGCGCCGCACCAGGCCGGCGTAGCGGGCCACGCCGTGGTCGATGTGCACCACGATGTCACCAGGCTCCAGGCGCTCCAGCAGGTCGCGCGGCACGACCCGACGCAGGGCACGCGGTCGGCGGACGCGGACGGTGCCGAACAGCTCGCGGTCTGAGACCAGGACCAGCCCGTCCGGACCGCCGGCAAAGCCCCCGTTGAGGCTCCGTTCCACGAGGACGAGGCCGCCCGGCGGCGGCGGCTCGGGGAGATGGGCCGTTGGGGCGGCGACCATGTCCGCCTCTGCGAGGATCTCCGAGAGCCGCGCCGACTGGTCCGAGGTCAGGACGACGCGCGCGCCCTCGCGACGCCAGCGGCTGATGGTAGGCGCCAGCGAGGTGATGGCCTGCGGCGGCATCACCGGCTCGTGCCAGCCGAAGGGGTTGCCGCCCGGCGGCGCACCGTCCGCCTCGCTTTCCCAGGTCAGTTCCAGCGTCCTGGCCTCCACCAAGGCGCGCTTCCAGTCACGTGCCGCGGGGTAAGCGTCGGCCCAGCCTTTGGGCAGATCCCTGGCACGCTCCATCTCCGCGCGGCGCTCCTCGGCCTGGGCCCGCAGAGAGTCGCCGGCATCGTGCACGTCGCGCGGCTCGTCCAGCAACCAGATGGCGTCGCCCAGATGGTCCAGGCCCGAGGCGGGGGCAAGGACCCCGGCCCAGATCTCTGCGGCGTCTCCCAGCTGCCCGTTGGCCAGGTGCGCCAGGTCCTGTTGGAGCGGCTCACTGAGCTTGCCTGCCAGCCGACCGAGGCGATCGCGCAGCCAGGCGGTGGCGGCAGTCGGTCCCTGCTCTGCGGCCGGGAACAGGAACTCCGAGGCTGGCAGAAGCACGGTCTGCTCGATGGCGCCCACGCCACGCTGATCGGCTGGATCGAAGGCGCGCAGGGAGTCGATCTCGTCACCGAACCACTCGATGCGAACGGGCAGAGGCTGGCCGGCCGGGAAACAATCCACGATGCCGCCGCGGCGCGCGAACTCGCCTCGTCCACCGACCTCCGAGACCGCCTCGTAGCCCAGCTTCAGGAGCGATCGGAGGACCGTCGCCTGGCCCAGCCGAGCGCCGCGCCGGATGATGAGCGGCTCCGTCGGTAGCTCGTCGGGCGGCAGGGTCCGCTGGAAGAGCGCCTGAACGCTGGTGACCAGCACGCGTGCCGCTCTGCCGTCCTGGCCAGCGCGCCAGGCGGCCAGCGCCGCGACTCGGGCGGCGCTTTCGTCGCGGACCAGCTCGGAGCGCTCGTAGGCCAGCGAGGTCCGGGGCTCCAGCGTCACGACCGCGGCAGGGTCGCCCATCCAGGCCTGGAGCTCCTCCGCTACGCGGTCGGCGATCTCCGCGTCACGCGCGACCCACACCAGCCGCTCGCCCGAGGCGCGCACCAGCGCTGCTGCAAGGAAGGTCTTGGCGCCGTGGGGGACGGCCGCATAGGTCACGTGGCGCAGCCCCGCACGACCCTCCCGGGCGCGTGCGAAGCGCTCGACCAGTGCTTCCAGCTCCCCCGAGCGTGCCAGCAGATCAGGCAGCGCGGCGAGATCCGGGACGCGCGGCCGTACCGCTGCGCCGGAAGCGTCGGCCGCAGGCCGTCGGGCACCGGTGCCGGACGCGACCCGCTCCGCGATGTGCCGATCACGCCTGCGCCGGCCGCGGGTCCTGGTCGCCGCGTCGGTCATGGGCGGTCACGCAGGCCCGGCGGCAGGAGCTTGCGCCAGCCAGTACGCGTGCGCACGATGCCGTCCTTGTCGGGACCAGGGGGTGGCTCCGCGTTGGTGGTCGGGACATCTGCGGTGCCGACCGCCGGGTCACCGTCCGCCACAACGACGGGCGTCGCGACCTCCAGGCGCCAGGGGTTCCATCGATTGGCGGCGCGTGAGATGCCTTCGCGCGCCCAATCCTCCACGGCATCTGCCGCCGCGTCCAGAACGCGCTCCAGGTCGGCCCGCTCCGACGGTGAGAAGCGGCTGAGCACGTGGTCCTTGGCAGCCTGGCCTGGATCGCCGATGCCCACGCGCAGGCGGGCGAATCCCTGCGTACTCATCTCCCCGATGATCGAGCGCAACCCGTTGTGGCCGCCCGCACTGCCCTCCTCGCGGAGCCGAAGGCGCCCCATGGGCAGAGCGAAGTCGTCGACGACCACGAGCATGTCGCCCAGCGGTGCACGCTCTCGCGCGAGGACCTTGCGCACGGCCAGCCCGGAAAGGTTCATGTAGGTGGTCGGCTTGACCAGCACCAGGTCCAGGTCGCCATGCCGTCCTCGTGCCACGGCCGCAGCGTCACGAGCCTTGGCCTTGCCGCTCCAGCCGGCACGATCGGCGATGCGGTCCAGCACCATCCAGCCCACGTTGTGGCGGGTCTCTTCGTACTGGCGTCCGGGATTGCCCAATCCCACGACGATCTTCACAGCGACCTCGGATGAGCGGCCGGCCTCAGCGTGGCCATCTGGCGCGGCGCGCGAGGCACGCCGATGGGGCCACATCCCCGGCCGAGGGGAAGTGACCCGCGAACGACGATGGTAAACGCCGACGCAGCAGCGTGCCGACGCAGCAGCGTGCCGACCCCGCCACTCGACAGCCGAGCGGGCGCTCCGGTCAGTGGCCGAGCAGCTCGCGTTCCAGGGCACGCATCGCGGCCTCCTCGACAGGCTCGGCATGGTCCCAACCGCACAGATGAAGGGCGCCGTGGGTCACCAGAAGCCGCAGCTCGTCAGCGGCTGACCAACGCACATCGCCGGTCTGGCCGCCGCGCCCGTCCTTGGCCTGCTCCACGGCCCGCTCGACCGAGACCACGATCTCTCCGAGATGCACCCGCTGACCGGGCGGCAGCGCGAATGGCTGGACGGACTGGGCCGAGCCGATCCGCTGGGCCGGATCCGGACCACGATGCGGCGGGAAGGCGCTGGGCGGCAGCAGCGGGAAGGACAGCACGTCGGTCGCGCCCGATCGACCCATCGCGCGCTCGTTCAGCTGGGACAGTTCTTCGTCGTCCGTCAGGATGAGTCCGACGGTCGCTGGCTGCGGCGCACCTCCGGCCGTCAGGCCGCGCCCCACGTCGCGCGCAAGGACGACCTTGGCCGCCAGCGATGGTCGCCCTGATCGATCCGTCAGATCGACCCGCCAGGGGCGGAGATAGAGGCGGCGACTGCTCGGAGGAGAAGCGACCCCCTTACTCGCCGCGCCCACGCATCGACTCGGTGAGGGGCTGCCCATCGCCCGAATGCAGCACGCACTGGATGACTCGATCGCCCTCACGCCACGAGACAGCGGTGGGAAAAAGGTACGTCGCCTCCAAGGTCGATCGTGCGTAGCTGATCCCCGCGAACGAGTCGAATCGATCCACGCACCCTTGATCGGCCATGCTCGTGACGGCTTCCTCGCCCGGATACGTCGCCGCGTCGGGGTGCGTGAATGTGGCGTACAACTCCGCCTCGTGCGGTGCCGCGCAGTCGACCACCGTCACCGCGATGACGAAGCCATCTTCGGTGACGTCGCCCAGCCCGTCGAAGCACTGCCCTTCGGCCAGCTCGGTGACCGGTGTGGTGCCCGGGCGGATGGCGTCGAACAGTCGTCCGAAGGGACCGGGCGCGAGGATCGCCAAGGCCGCCACGGCGACGACCACGACAAGCGCAAGGATGAGGAGGCAGCCGACGATGCGGCGGCGCGGGGTCTCGGTAGTCGGTGGTGTCCCCCACCGGCCTTCCGGCGGGACGGCGCCGGGCCAGGGCGGCCCGTCTGGCGGTTGGGATCCTTCCCCAGGCGGATCGAGTGCCACCATGTCTCAGCTGCCTCTTCCGGAAGAGATGCGGCGCGACTCGAGCTCCACGACCTTGTTCTGCGGATACTCGATGCGCCGGTGGTACATCCCCAGTAGCTGGGCGATGAAGGCCTCGCGGATGAGGTCCAGATCGCGCAAGGTGAGGTCACACTCGTCGAACTGGCCGTCCTCTAGACGCTCACGGATGATGCGCCCGACCATCGCCCGGATGGCCGCTGCGTCCTGGCTGGTGAGCGACCGGACGGAGGCCTCCACGCCGTCCGCCAGCATCAGGATGGCGGCCTCCCGTGACTGTGGCTTCGGTCCAGAGTGACGGAAGTGAGAGGCCACGATGGTCGCCTCCGCAGCCTGTGCCTGGGGCGTGCCGGGAAGTGCGCCGGCAGCCTCCACGGCCTGCGCCTTGGCCTTGGCGTAGAAGTAGCTCATCAGCGCCGTGCCGTGGTGCTGAGGGATGAACGAGATGACCTGCTTGGGCAGCTTGTAGCGGTATCCCAGGTCGATCCCGTCGGCCACGTGCGCCTTCAGGATGCGCACCGACTCGATGGGCGTCAGCGCATCGTGTGGATTCTCCTGCTGGCCCTGGTTCTCGATAAAGCCCAGGGGGTTGGCCAGCTTGCCGATGTCGTGGTAGTAGGCCGCCGCCCGGGTCACCAGCGCATCCGCTCCGATGGCCTCCGCTGCTCGCTCGCCGAGATTGCCCACCATCAGGGAGTGGTGATACGTGCCGGGCGTCTCGAGCAGAAGCCGGCGCAGGAGAGGTTGGGAGGGGTTGGCCATCTCCAGCAACTGGAACGAGGTAGTGATCCCGAAGACGTTGCCCAAGACCACGAACGAGCCCACGGCGGCCACCGCCGCTCCGCCAGCCGAGGCGATGGCCGCTCCCCACAATTGGAGCAGCCCAGCCAGGTCTCGTTCACCGATGAGCGTGAAGGCGGTGACCACCGCGACGTTGACCACGGCCATGGCCAGCGCCGCCTGGATGAAATGCGCCAGGCGCTCGCCCTTGCGCACGGCCACGATCCCGGCCATGCCACCCAGGAAGACGTATGCCGCCACGTCGACCGAACTGGTGATGGCGCCAGCCAGGACGCCCAGCAGGGCCATGCCCACCAGAGCCGTGCCGGAGTCGAGCAGGATGGCCACCACCAGCCCCACCGCGGCGGCCGGCACGAAGTAGGGCAGGACCGCCCCATCGCCGGTCAGCTTCAGAGCGAGCGTGGCGACGACCACGACCAGGGCGATGAGCAGCAACGAGTTCGTGCGGTGCCAGATATCGGGGCGGAAGCGCCAAATCCAGCCCAGCAGCAGCACCACCACCAGGGTCGCGGCCAAGACCCAGCCACCCGCCTGGGGGATATCGGGCTGGGGATCAAGGAGACCAAGGTTTTCGAGTCGTTCATAGAGCGTCTCATCGACTCGCTGTCCCTGGGCGAGGACCACCTCGCCCTTGGTGACGCTGTAGCGCACCGGCTGCACGCTGGTGGCTGCAGCCTCCTGCGCCGCCCGGGTAGCCAACTCGTCGTAGGTCGAGTTGGGCACCAGCAGCGGACCGAGCAGCTCTCCCGCCAGCTGGCGCTGCTCACCCGCGAACCTCGAGGAGACCCGTGTTCGGAGCGCCGCCCGAGCTTCTGGCAGCTGCGTGTCGCGCACCTCCGCGCGCTGCGCCGTTTCCAGCACGCGCGCCATCTCGGTACGCAGCGAAGTCCACTCGGACGTCGTCAGTGAGGCCAACGTCTCTAGCGCATTGGGTGCCCGGTCGGGAAGTGCCTGCTCCAGCGCTGACGCCCGTTCCTGGGGGGTGGTCGCGGCGGAGAGCGCAGCGTCGACCGGCTCCATCTCCATGTCGAAGGCAGCGGACTGCCTCTCCGCAGAGTCCAGGCCCTCATCCGGCGTGTAGTCGTACTGCGGAGCCACCTGTGCACGAGCATTCGCGACTCGCAGACCGGTCTCGTAGGCGGAAGGGTAGGTGAGTGACCGAGGAGCCAGCACTGTGCGGTCTGCCACATCCCCGACCTGGCCGCGGAAGCCGGTGGGCAAGATGTCGATCGAGAGGACGGCCGAGAGGGCAGCGATCATCAGGGCACCAGCCACGATGAGTCGCCCGGCATCGCGTCGTGTGAAAGCCATCGGGCGGCGTGTGGCGCGGCGCGTCACGAGGCTCACGGACGCATGCCGTTGCAGGTCATCACGGTACGGGCAGCAGGCTCATGGACGGGCACTCATGCGTGCTCGTCAAGCGTGCTCGTGACCCGACAGATCGCGGCGAGCCAGCTCCTGGGCGACCATGCCGCTGACCACCTTGCCGTCGGCCCGACCGCGCGTCCGGGGTGACAACACGCCCATGACCTTGCCCAAGTCGCGCGCCGAGGCCGCGCCGGTCTCCTCGATGGCGGCCGCGACCATGGCCCGCAACTCGTCCTCACCCAGCTGCTGGGGCAGGAACTCGCCCAGGATCACGACCTCGCGCTCCTCGCGCTGAGCCATCTCCTCGCGTCCGCCCTCGCGGAAGGCCTTGACGGACTCCCGCCGCGTCTTCACCTCGCGGGTGAGCACGCCAAGCAGCTCGTCGTCCGTCAAGGGGCGACGAGCTTGTTTCTCGGCGTTGTAGGCCGCGGCGACGGCCATCCTGAGCGTGTCGCGACGGAGTTCGTCGCGCTCGCGGATGGCGGTCTGGAGTGCCGCCTGGAGTCGCTCGGAAAGGGTCACCGGATGTTCCCCCGGCCCGCCGGGGGGACCATCAGCCGGCTGATGCGCGGGCCTCGCTGGCCCGGATCACCGACCGCCTAGTCCTGACGGCTGGCCTTCTTGCGCTTGGCTTCCTTGCGCTTGCGCTTGACGCTCGGCTTCTCGTAGTGCTCACGCCTGCGAGCCTCTGCGAGGATGCCGCTCTGCTGGATCTTCTTGTTGAATCGTCGCAGCGCGCTCTCGAAGGTCTCGTTCTCACCGACTCGGACTTCAGCCAATCGGGGATCACCTCCTGCCGGCGGGACTCGCCTCATCACACCACCCGGGGCCGGTCATCGGGTGCAGCGTGCGCGCGGGTGACTCATGTCCGTGCTCAAAGAGAGAACACGACCGTGCCGCGCGAGGGCGGGCGGAGTGTAGCCGAGCCTTCCGCGACCGGTCAAACGCCGGTTGCCTTGCCGACCGCTGGTCGAGGGCCATGGCTGGGGCTACGGCCATGGCCCGGTCCGCGCCGGGACCGCCGAGGCGAGGCCGCCGGGCGCTAACGACTTTTGATGTGATATCGGTGGAGGCGGTAGTAGATGAGGCGAGAGCTACGTCCACGGCTCCCTCGAGGCCATAGATAGCCGCCACAGGCTACCTGAGGCCCAGTCACGGCTGGCGGGGCGCC
>JBBJNS010000128.1:0-5544 GCA_037720745.1 Candidatus Limnocylindrales bacterium | reverse complement strand
GGGGGCTGGGAGACAAGCGGGCGACGGTCCGCGTCGGCGAGGTCAGCACGGAGGTCGTCATCGATGGACCGGCGCAGGGCGATGGGCCGGGCTCGCTGCTCGCGGACGGCCGCCGCAGCGTGCTGGTGCGCCCGGGCTGGGCCCGCCTCGGCGGGCGGCTGTGGGGGGTCGTAGAGGAGGTCTGGTATCGCGGCGAACATACCGACTACCGACTCCAGACGGCCGCTGGCGATCTGACGGCTCGACAGGCCGGGATGCCCTCCTGCCGGCCTGGCGAGCACGTCGGGTGGAGCCTCGAACGTGTCTGGCTCACCACATCCGATGCTCCGAGCGAGGGTCCCTGATCGAGAGCGCCGGCGGCTATCCGCCGTCGGAGTGGAGCACGATCTCGACATGCACGGGACCGGTCCTCGCGTCCACCTCGACGGAGGCGTCGTGGTATCCCTCCAGTCTGGCCGTGACCGTGTACCGTCCGGGCGGTAGACCGTATCGGGCAAGGTCAAAGCTGCCGTCGGATCTCGACCGGCTGGGCGCGATCTCGCTGATCGGCGATGGCTCTGTCAGGATCTTTGCGCCCGCCAGGGACCGTCCATCGGCGTCGGTCACGGCGCCAGTGTTGCGGGCGTGACGAAACGACCCGGCGGGTGGGGCAGATGGATCGTCCTCGTACACTGGTTCATCCGGACCTGCGGTGGCCGTCGCGGCGACATCCGGCGCAGTGGAGGGGGTGGCGGTCGGTCGAGGAGTGGTGCTTCCGAATGGCGTCCACGATGCTGCGGCGCTCTGTGATGGTGCCGGCACCTCGGCCGCGCGGCGCTGACACAAGCCGTAAGGATCAATGCGGCGATCAGCGGGAATGAGAGGGCACCAGCCCTTTGTCCCCGCCACCCGCCTCAGTCGCGCTTCCCCGAGGCTCAGTCTCGCTTACCAAGCCGCGAGATCGCAAGCCACGTTCGGATGCGATCCTGGTTCCGATCAAACTCCACGACAGGTCGCGGGGCCCCGCTGACGCCACTATCGTCGCGGAGCGGCGAAGCGTTGGCGGGCAGCGCCTCGCGAGGGTCCGGGTAGCTCGAAATGAAGCGCAGGAGCGTCGTCGCACGATGCGGGAACGATTCACGCTCAGGCGGCCTTCGCGATGGGGCCTCGGACGCGCGGCGAACCCGTAGGCGCAGGGCGCCCAGGGTCGATCCAGCCGCAGCAAGGCGTCGATCGACGATAGTGGCGTCAGAGATGATCCGCGCCGGCGCCGAGACCCACGTCGGCCCAACTCGCGGCCCCGGGCCGGCGCCGAGACCCACGCCGGCGGCAGCCGGTGCCCACGGCCCCCGCCACGCCGGCCACTCCATTGCCCCTCGCTACAATCGACGACAACCACCCCTGACCCCGCCCTGCCCCCAGCTAGCCGCGGCGCGGCCCGCCCTAAGGAGCCACAAGCCCATGACCCGTCCCCTGGTCACCGTCATCGGCGCCGGAAACGTCGGCGCCACCGCCGCGCAACGGATCGTCGAAGGCAGCATCGCCGACGTGGTACTCGTGGACATCGTGGAAGGGCTACCCCAGGGCAAGGCCCTGGACCTGGCCGAGGCCGCGCCGGTCGTGGGCCACGACATGCGCATCACGGGCACCAACGACTATGCCGAGACGGCCGGCTCGGACATCATCGTGGTCACCTCCGGGCTGGCGCGGCAGCCGGGCATGAGCCGCGACGACCTGATGACCAAGAACGCGGGCATCGTGCGCAGCGTGGTCCAGCAGGCTGCCGCCCACTCCCCCGGCGCCATCATCATCGTCGTCACCAACCCTCTCGACGCGATGTGCCACGTCGCCCTGGAGGCCAGTGGCTTCGCGCCGGAACGTGTCATCGGCATGGCCGGCGTGCTGGACTCGGCGCGCTTCCGCAGCTTCATCGCGCACGAGCTGCGCGTCAGCGTGACCAGCACGCACGCCTTCGTGCTGGGCGGGCACGGCGACACGATGGTGCCGCTGCCGCGCTACTCCACGGTGGGCGGCGTGCCCATCACGGAGCTGCTCGAGGCGGAGCGCATCGAGACGCTGGTCGACCGCACGCGGAACGGCGGCGCCGAAGTGGTGGCGCTGCTCAAGACCGGCAGTGCTTTCTATGCGCCGGCCGCGGCGGTGGCGCAGATGGTCGACGCCATCCTCCACGAACGCCACACCATCCTGCCCTGCGCGGCGTACCTCCAGGGCGAGTACGACGTCGACGGCCTCTTCGTGGGCGTGCCCGTCAAGCTCGGCCGGCGCGGCATCGAGGAGATCGTCGAGATCGAGCTGACGGACGAGGAGCGCGCCGCCTTCCAGGAGTCCGCCGCCTCCGTTCAGGAACTGGTCGACACCCTGGCGCGACTGGCCGCCGAGGCTCCTCAGGAGCCGGCCAGCGGCGAGGCAGGGTCGGAGTCGTCCGAAGAGGGCACCGAGACCGCTCGCTGAGATGCCCATCATCACCATCTCCCGTCAGTTCGGGGCGCTGGGCAAGCCCATCGGTCTGGCACTGGCGGAGCGCTTCGAGGCGGAGTTCGTGGACCGAGGGATCGTGGCCGCCGTGGCCGCGCGATCGGGTATCCCAGAGTCCGAGGCGGAGGGATACGACGAGCGATTGCCCTCCCTGTGGCAGCGCATCGCCGCCGCCCTGGCGACCAGTTCGCCGGAGATCGCCATGCCGCCGCTGCCCTCCGACGTGTCGCTCGGCACAGCCATCCACGAGCGTTTGCCGGCCATCACCCGCGCAGTCATCGTGGAGGCCGCGGAGAGTGGCAACGCGGTCATCCTGGGGCGTGGTGCGGCCTTCATCCTGAAGCGGCGACCGGACGTGCTCCACGTGCAGCTCCACGCACCGCTGGAGGCGCGCGTCCGCTATCTCATGACGCGCGTGGAGGAGATGCCCATCGACGCCAAGCCGGACGAGGCATCGCTGCGCGACCTGTGCGAGTCGTTCGACCGGGCACGCACCAACTACATCCGACGGCTCTTCGGCAGGGACTGGCTGGATGCGACCTGCTATGACCTGGCCCTGGATACGGGACGCTTCGGTCTGACCGCCTCGGTGGACCTCATCGAGGCGGCGGCACGCGAACTCGCTGGCGGCGAGGCGGAGATGCAGACCCCCGAGACACCGCGGCCCGAGACGCAGCCGGCGTGACCTCGGTCGCCACCGGGCCGCCCCCGCCATCCGGCCTGCGCAAGGGCCTGAGTGCCTTCAAGCATCACAACTTCCGGGTGTTCTGGTTCGGTCAGCTCATCTCGCTCGTCGGCACCTGGATGCAGCAGGTGGCTCAGGGCTGGCTCGTCCTGGAGCTGACCAACGACCCTTGGGCTCTGGGCTTCGTGGCGGCCGCCCAGTTCCTGCCGGTCATCGTCCTGGGGCTCTTCGCCGGCGTCCTGGCCGATGCGGTCTCCAAGCGCAAGGCGCTCATCGCCACCCAGGTCGCGGCGATGGTGCTCGCCCTGGTGCTGGCTGCGCTGGTCCACTTCGGCCAGGTCGAGGTGTGGCACGTCTTCGTGCTGGCCGGGCTGCTGGGTGTCGTCAACGCCTTCGACATGCCGGTCCGCCAGGCGTTCGTGGTGGAGATGGTCGGACGCGAGGACATCGCCAACGCGGTGGCCTTCAATAGCGCGGTCTTCAACGGGACGCGCATCATCGGTCCCGCCGTGGCGGGGCTGCTCATCGCGACCGTGGGCATCGCCATCTGCTTCTTCATCAACGGCGTGAGTTACATCGCGGTCATCATCGGCCTGCTGGCGATGCGCACCGGCGAGCTGCGTGCGGCGCCGCCCTCCATCGTCGCGCGCAGCTTCCGCTCTGTCATCGACTCCCTGGCCGAGGGACTGCGCTACGTGCGCGATGAACCGACCGTTCGGCTCTCCCTCACGGTCCTGGGCATCGTGGCCACGGTGGCCCTCAACTTCCAGGTGCTCTTGCCGCTCCTGGCACGGGACGTGTTGGGTGGCGGCGCCGACACGTTCGGCTTCCTCATGGCGGCCAGTGGCGTCGGTTCGCTGGTCAGCTCACTGTCCATCGCCTTCGGGCAACGCCCCACCCCTCGGCTGCTGCTGGCAGGTGCAGCGGCCATCGGGTTGGCCATGATCGGCCTCGGAGTCTCACGGCTGTTGCCGCTCAGTCTGGTGCTGATGCTGGTCACGGGTTGGGGGGTCATCGCCATGGCGGCCACCACCAACACGCTCATCCAGCTCACCACGCCGGACGCCCTGCGGGGTCGGGTGATGAGCGTGTACACCACCATCTTCGCCGGTTCCGTGCCCATCGGCGGACTCTTCGCGGGAGGCATGGCCGCCACGGCCGGCGCACCTGCCGCTCTGGCGCTGGGGGGAGCGCTGGCGCTGGTCACGGTGGCCTACGCGCTCTGGCGGCTGCCCGGCGGACGGGAAGGCACGTTCGCCTACGACCGCGCGCCGGAGCAGGACACGGGGCGGCGCCACGCCCCGGCGGACCCGGGATAGCCTCCCTGCCGGCCCTGGTGCGCATCGCCTTCGATCCGCAGGTCGATCTGGGCGCACTGGCCATCCGCTGGCAGGCCATCGCTTTGGTGGCCATCTTCCTGATGGCACTCGCATGGTGGTGGCGGTCCCTCCGCAGGACGCGCCCTGGTATCGCGCCGGATGACCTCCTGTTCGTGCTCCTGGGCATCGTCCCCGGCGCGCTGGTGGGCGGACGAGTGGTACACGGACTGGTCTTCAGCGAGGCATACCTCGCGCGACCCGAAGCCATCCTGGATCTGGCGCAAGGCAGCCTGTCGCTCGCCGGCGCTGTCCTTGGCGGACTCATCTCGGGCGCCTATGTCTGTCGGCTTCTTGGTCACTCGGTGCGGGTCTGGTGCGAAGCGGCGGCCGGTCCGCTCCTCGTGGCCATCGGTCTGGGCAAGCTGTCGTTGCTGCTGGCCGGCGGCGGCCAGGGCCTGCCCTTCGATGGACCCTGGGCCGTCTCCTTCATGGGGCCGGGCCCCTGGCTGGCGGCCGACCCTGGCATACCCGCCCATCCGTCCCAGGTCTATGAGGGCCTTTGGACGCTGGCCGGTCTGGCGCTCGTGGCGCGATGGCGTCCGAGCCCGGACGGTCGCGCCGGCCCGCGCCTGGGCGGGACCTTCCTGGCGGCACTGGTCTGGTGGTTGGCAGGTCGCTTCGTGACGGCCTTCACCTGGCGTGACGACCGGGCCGCGGGGATCCTGGGGGCGGAGCAGCTCATCGCTCTGCTGAGTGCAGCGGGCATCGCGGCGGCCGTCTGGCTGGCGGGACGGCCGAAGGTCATGGGTCGATGACGCTATGTGGCGCACTGCCGCCGTCCGCCGATGGGTCCATCATCGGTGTCGCATGCTTCGACTTCCTCCTGACCCTACCCGCACCCGCATGGTGATGCTCATCCTCGCCGCCTCGATCTTCCTCGCTGCCTGCTCTTCGGCGCCGCCCCTTTCCACGGACGCTCCGCAGTCACCGGGCGGGTCGACGGAGGAGCCAGTGCCCACCGTGACGCCGGTCTTCTCGACCAGCGCGCCCAGCGACGACCTGACC
>JBBJNS010000025.1:0-19422 GCA_037720745.1 Candidatus Limnocylindrales bacterium | reverse complement strand
CCTGGCTGTGGGCCGCGCCGGCCGCGGCGCGCGACCCGGACGGGCGCTGATCCAGACGTATCAGCCCGACCATCCGGCCATCCGAGCCGTGGCCGACGGTGATGCCCAGGACTTCCTGTCGGGCGAGCTCGCCCAGCGCCGCGTCTGGGGCTCGCCGCCCTTCGGCTCGGTCATCAAGCTGACCGTGGCCATGGCCGATCGAGAGGCGGCCCTGGCCGAGGCTCGTCGCCTGGCGGCCGACCTGCGAGCCCGCGCGGCGGCATGCGCAGAGGAAGCACCCGCCGCGGTGCTCGGTCCCGCGCCCGCCTACATCGCGCGGCGTGCCGGACGCTGGCGCTTTCAGCTGGTACTGCGAGGGCCGGACCCGGCGGCACTCCTGGGTGGCGATCCGGGCGCACCGTGGAGCGTCGATGTCGACCCGGAAAGCGTCATGTGAGCGATCATCCGGGCGAGCCGAGCCGCCGACCTATAATCGGCCCATGACCGTTCAGCCCATCGTGATGCTCGGTGATCCTCGCCTTCGGCTCAAGGGGGAGCCGGTGGATGCTTTCGGGAAGTACCTTCACGATCTGCTGGACGACCTGGCCGAGACGATGCGCGCCGCGCCGGGCGTCGGCCTCGCTGCTCCACAGTTGGGCGTGGCGCTACAGGCCTGCGTGGTCGAGGTGGAGGGTCAGCTGCATGAGCTGATGAACCCCCGCATCGTCCGAGCCACCGGCGATGACCACGACCTCGAGGGCTGCCTCTCGCTGCCCGGCTATGTGGCCTACGTCACCCGGCGCGAACGGGTCTGGGTCGTCGCGCAGAACCGGCACGGCCGGAAGGTCAAGGTCGCCGGCACGGGTCTCCTGTCACGCGCCATGCAGCACGAGTTCGACCACCTGGCGGGCAAGCTCTACATCGACTACCTCGGCTCGCTCGACGAACTCATCCCGATCGGCCAGCTGGATGAGCAGGGGAGCGAAGGCGCCGACAGGGAGCCGGCCCTCCTGGCGTGACGGCGGCCCGGACGGTGTTCCTGGGCAGCGGCTCATTCGCGGTCCCCATCCTGGAGATGCTGGTGGAGCACCCGCAGATCGAGCTTCGGGCCGTGGTCACTGCACCGCCGCGAGCAGTCGGTCGCGGCCAGAGGATCGCCCCGTCCGTGGTCGGCTCGCGGGCGGAGGCGATGCCGCTCGCCGTCCTCGCACCGGAGCGGCTGCGCGCCCCCGAGGCGATCGATCAGCTTCAGGCGTTTCGGCCTGACTTGATCATCCTGGCCGATTACGGCCAGATCGTGCCGCGCTCCTTGCTGGAACTACCGCCGCAGGGTGCGCTCAACCTGCACCCCTCTCTTCTGCCCCGTCACCGTGGTGCGACGCCCATCCCCGCCGCCATCCTAGCCGGGGACCGCAGCACCGGCGTGAGCCTGATGCGCATGGATGAGGGGCTGGACACGGGACCGCTCATCGCTGTCCGCGAGGTGCCCCTGAACGGCGATGAGACAACGCCCGTTCTGGAGGCGGCCCTGGCGCGAGTGGCAGCCAAGCTGCTCGCCCGCTCCCTGTCTCCCTGGCTGGCAGGCCGTTTGGGGGCCACTCGCCAGACGGACGAGGGAGCGTCGCTGAGCCGGCCGCTGCGCCGGCAGGACGGGCGCCTGGACCCCAGTCGATCCGCGGCATCCTCGGAGCGGCAGATCCGGGCGTATCAGCCCTGGCCGGGCTCGTTCCTGGAGACCGACGAGGGCCGCCTCGTGGCGTGGCAGGGCCGGGTTTGGGACGGGGCTGAGCAGACCACTGGGTCCGAGAGCAGAGTGGTGGACGCCGCACGGGGGCTGCTCGTGGCGGTCGGCGAGGGCCTGGGGCTGGTCACCACCGACGGGATCCTGGAACTGGTCGAGGTCCAGCCGGCGGGCGGCCGGCGCATGCGCGGGTCCGAATACGCCCGCGGCCGCCCTGGACTCATCGGCAGCCGGGTCCGCGAGGGAACGGTAGGATGACCGCTCCCATGGACCCGCGAACCTCCACGATGCCCCAGCCCAGGCAGTTCGAAGGTCGGGCGCTGCCGCTCATCGATGCTCCGCCGGCCGGCACTCGAGACCCTCGACCGGGCCTCTCCGGAGTTCCCTTGGAAGCGCTTCGAGACTGGTTCGC
Source organism: Candidatus Limnocylindrales bacterium (assembly GCA_037720745.1). GTDB lineage: Bacteria > Chloroflexota > Limnocylindria > Limnocylindrales > CSP1-4 > Palsa-1032. The sequence goes on along the minus strand of JBBJNS010000025.1, from coordinate 17,290 downwards.
GCAGCGGGGAGAACCGGCCTACCGGGCGCGACAGGTGGCTGATCAGCTGTGGTCCGACAGGAGCGTGGACCTGGACGGACCGCGGACGTTGCCGGCCGGGCTGCGCGCGGCCCTCGGGGATGCGTTCCGGTTCGACACGATGGCGGAGACTTCCGTGCGACCGGCCGATGAGGGCCTTACGGAGAAGGCCCTTCATGTCCTCGACGACGGCCGCACCATCGAGTCGGTGCTGATGCGCTACCCGGCCCGCGGCCCCCGGCGGGAGCGCGCCACGATCTGCATATCGAGCCAGGCGGGATGTGCCGTGGGCTGTCCCTTCTGTGCCACGGGCGAACTCGGCTTCTGGCGAGATCTTAGCAGCGCCGAGATCGTCGACCAGGTGCGCTTCTGGTCGCGACGACTGGCCGCCGACGCACGTCGCGTGACCAACGTGGTGTTCATGGGCATGGGCGAACCCCTGCTCAACCCAGACGAGGTCGTGCGGGCCGCGGCGGCCATCAGCGACCCGCAGCGCTTCGGGCTTGGTGCCCGCCATATCACCATCAGCACCAGTGGCGTGGTGCCCGGCATCGAGACCATCACGGCCCTCGCACCGCAATACACGTTGGCCGTCTCGCTGCACGCCGTGCGAGCCGGGCTCAGGGACGTCCTGGTCCCTCTCAACCGTCGCTGGCCCGCGGAGCAGGTCGTCGAGGCCGCCACCCGCTACGCGGATGTCACCGGGCGGCGCGTGACCTACGAGTACGTGATGATCGCCGGCATCAACGACACGCCCTCCGATGCAGCGGACATGGCGGCGCTCCTGCGCGGCCGACTGGCGCACGTCAACCTGATCCCCATGAACCCAGTGGCCCACACTCCGTGGCAGCCCAGCGGATCCGAGCGCATCGAAGCCTTCGCCGGGACCCTGCGAGAAGCGGGACTGCACACCACGGTGCGGCGTAACAGGGGCACCGAGATCGGTGCCGCCTGCGGCCAGCTAGCCGCCGAGCGGGCCGCTCAGCCCGCGCCGGCCGCTGTCGCCCGCCGCCGGGAGATCCTGGTCGAGCGCAGCGCCGCCGCGCTGCGCGACAGGCCATTGGCCGCACCGCGATGACCAGTGTCTGGCGACCGCAGGTCGCGGCCAGCATCCTGACGGCCGACTTCGGTCATCTGGACCGCGTGGTGCGCAAGCTGGAGCGAGCCGGTGTCGACCGGCTGCACCTCGACGTGATGGATGGCCACTTCGTGCCCAATCTGACCTTCGGGGCGGACATCGTGGCTGCCTTTCGTCGGCTGACCTCGCTGCCCGTGGATGTTCATCTCATGATCTCCCAGCCATCGCGCTACATGTCCACGTTCCTGGCAGCTGAACCAGACACCATCACCTTTCACATCGAGGTCAACGAGCCGGAGGACCTTAAGGCTGCGACCCTCTCGGATATCCGCGCGGCCGGCTGCGGAGCGAGTCTGGCGGTGAGTCCGGGCACGCCCATCGAAGCGGTACGCCCGTTCCTGCCTGCTCTAGATGCATTGATGGTCATGACCGTCGAGCCGGGCTTCGGCGGCCAACGGTTCATCGCCGAAGCTGCCCCCAAGATCGGTCTCGCCCGCCAGTGGATGGCGCCTTCGGGCGGCCTTGTGCATGTCGACGGTGGTGTCAATCGTGACACGGCCTCACTCGGCGGCCACTACGGCGCCGACGTGTACATCGTCGGATCCGCCTTGTTCCAGCGCGGCCAGGACGCAGCCGACGAGGTCCGCCTCGTGCGCGACCGTGCGCAAGCAGCGCGCCTCGTGGCTGAGGACGATGCCAGTCACCACGACGAACTCGACGACGGCCTGCCTGTGGCCTTCGGTCGAACGGCTGGCTGACCTCGCCGAGTGCGTCTGCTGCTGCAACGTGTCGCCCGCGCCGAGGTGCGGACGGAGGGTCGGGCGGTCGGGGCCATCGGTCGCGGCCTGGTCGTGCTGGTCGGCGTGGCGCCGGATGATACAGAGACCATCGCAGCGAGCCTGGCCGACAAGACCGTCGATCTGCGCATCTTCCGGGACGAGGCTGGCTTGACGAACCGGTCGTTGATGGACGTGGCGGGTGAGCTTTTGGCCGTCAGCCAGTTCACCCTGTTCGGCGACACGCGCCGCGGGCGACGGCCGTCGTTCCTGGGTGCCGCGCCGCCCGATCTCGGACGCGACCTGTACGATCGTTTCGCCTCGGCCGTGGAGGCGCGCGGCGTCCGCGTGGCACGTGGCACCTTCGGGGCCGAGATGGAGGTGGAGCTGGTCAACGATGGTCCGATGACCATCTGGCTCGATTCGGCGGCGGAGGCACGGTGAGCCTTCGGACGCGACTCCGGAACCGTGCCGGCCGGTTCTGGAGCCACCGCTGGCGGACCCGGCGGTACATCTCTTCGGAACGTCCCATCGTCATCGGCGGCTCACCACGCAGCGGCACCACGCTGCTGCGCCGCATCCTCGACGCGCATCCCCGGATCTGTTCCGGGCCCGAGTCCAGCCTCTTCCTGCCCGGCCGCGTGCCGGTGGCGCTGCTGGAACGTGGCTATGCCATCGACGCGGCACGCATCCGGATGATGCTGCGTGAGAGCGGCTCGCAGGCCGAGTTCGTGGAGACGTTCTTCCGGACCTACCGTGAGCGGCTGGGCAAGCCGCGCTGGAGTGAGAAGACACCGCTCAACGTGTGGCACCTGGACTGGATCTGGGAGCACTTCCCGGAAGCGCGTTTCGTGCATGTCATCCGAGACGGGCGCGACGTAGCCTGTTCCATGCGGCTGCACCCGGACCGGCGTCTGGTGGGCGATCGGATGGTGGAGGTCACGCGTCACCAGTCGATGGAGTCCATCGTGCGGCGCTGGGTCCTCAGCACCGGCAAGGGCCTGCGCTTCCGCGGCGACGAGCGCTACCGCGAGGTCCGCTACGAGGAACTGGTGACGCGTCCGCGCGAGACCCTTGAGCCGCTGTTGGCCTGGCTCGGCGAGTCCTTCGAGGAAGGGATGCTGTCCCAGCGCGCTGAAGGGGAGGTCATCCGTCGTGGCGCAGAGTTCGATGCGCAGGGAGCCCTCGTGACGTCGTCGATCGGTCGCTGGCGGCGGGAGCTGAGCGGCGCTGACATCGCTCTCTTCGAGCGCATCGGTGGCGCCCGTCTGCGCGAACTGGATTACGCGGCGTAGCGGCCGGCGATCAGGAGATCTTGCGAGCCGTACGACGGCAGCGCGTACAGGCCACGACCTTCATCATGCGATCTCCGCGCGCGATGTGCAGCGGGTGCAGGTTGGGCTTGTAGCGGCGATGGGCGCGGACACGGTTCATACCGCTCGACTGGGGGTTGAAACCACCCATCGAGATCTTGCCGCAGATGGCGCAGGAACGGGCCATGGGGAAGCAGGTCCTCGATCAACCGGAGAGCGCGACGGACTGCCGCGCGGGCTTCGTACTATAGCATCCACCGCGATGCCACCTCCTTCCGTCCCCGGCCACGCGCTGGTCACGCGCCGCGTCATCGCCGAGGAGGTGCGGCGGGTCGCCCTCTCGTCCTATGGCGTGGTAAGCATCGGTCGACGCGGCCCGGGGACGGCCCTGCTCGGCTGGCTCACCCGATCGATGCCAGGCGTTCGGGTGTCGACCACCCCAGAGCTCGAGATCGATGTCTACCTCTCCGTCGCCCTCGGATTGCCGGTCGCTCGGGTCGCCCAGAATGTGGCCGACCAGATCCGCTATGCGCTGTGCACCAGCCTGGGTCGAGAGCCCGCGGCGGTGCGCATGCACGTCGAGCGTGTGCGCCCACCGTCGACCGCCACGGCCGGCCGAGGGACGCCGCGATGAGCACGCGCTCGGGCTATGGCGCGGCCATCCTCGTCGCCTTCCGTGCCGCTGCGGCCAACCTCGAGGTGCATCTAGAGGAGGTCAACGCGCTCAACGTCTTCCCGGTGCCCGACGGGGACACCGGCACCAACATGCTGGCTACGGTGCGGTCCGCGCTGGCCGAAGCCGAATCCGTGCCCCTCGCGTCGCGCACGCTGCCGCGCGTCGCGGCGGCCATCAGCTTCGGAGCACTGATGGGTGCGCGCGGGAACAGCGGCGTGATCCTGTCGCAGATCTTTCGCGGCATGGTGGAGGTCGGTCGGGAGCGGCGGATCGTGAATGGCCTTGACCTCGCCTATGGCTTGCGGCGTGGCAGCGAGACGGCCTATGCCGCTATCGCCAGGCCAGTCGAGGGCACCATCCTGACGGTCATCCGCGAGACGGCCGATGCGGCCGTCGAGGCAGCCGAGCGGACACCTGCCCTGGAGGCCGTCCTAGCGGCTGCCGTCGAGGCCGCGCGCCGGTCGGTATCTCGAACGCCGACCCTGTTGCCCATCCTGCGCGAAGCCGGCGTGGTCGACTCGGGCGGACAGGGACTGTTCCGCCTCCTGGAAGGGGCACTCGGCGCGATGCGCGGCGACACCGTGGCCGTCAGCATCACCGCGCGCCCGGGACGCGCGTCGCTGGTGACGCATACCGAGTCCGACGGATGGGGCTACGAGACCATGTTCCTGATCTCGGCCGATGGGCCGGCACTCGACCTGCAGGTGATGCGTCGAGAGCTGGAAGCGATGGGCGACTCGGTGCTGGTGGCCGGTGACGCAAGCGCGGCCAAGGTGCACATCCATAACGATCGGCCCGACCGGATCATCGCCTACGGCCTCACGCTGGGCAGGCTTTCGCGGATCACCGTCGAGAACCTGGATGATCAGGCACTGGACGTGGCGGAGGCACGCGCTCACGCCTTCACCGGTGTGCAGGACGGAGCAGCTGATGACGCCAGTGGAGCCTCGACCTCGACGATGGTGACCGGCATCAGGAACGCCACGGCTACGCTGAAGCGTGAGGCTGATGCTGCCCTGGGCGCGATGGCCGTTCCGAACGGACCGGCCGTGGTCGCGGTGGCGGCGGGAGAAGGTCTGGCGCGAGCGATGGAGAGTACCGGTGCCCGCACCGTGGTGCGTGGCGGCCAATCCGCCAACCCCTCAGCCGGCGAGCTGCTGGCCGCCATCCGCGGCACCGACGCAGGAGAGGTCATCGTCCTGCCCAACAACGCCAACGTGCGGCTGGCCGCCGAGCAGGCCGCGACCCTCGCGCCGGACCTCATCGTGGAAGTGGTCCCCACGCGCACCGGACCGGAAGGCGTGGCCGCCATGCTGGCCTTTGATCCGCGGCACACCGCCAGGGAGAACGCCCCGTCCATGCTCGCCGCGGCGCGTGCAGTGCGCACCCTTGCCGTCACCCGGGCTGTCCGCGACGCGCTCTTTGGGGAGCGGCGGGTGCGCAAGGGGCAGACCATCGTGCTCGACGCCGATGAGGGCCTGGTGGCCGCCGATCGCCATCGACTGACCGCTGTGCTAGCTGGGGTGGCCGCCCTGGAGCCGGGCTTCGAACTGCTCACCGTGTACTACGGGGAAGGCGCGGATCTGAGCGAGGCCGAGGAGTTGGCTCAGCGCTTGGCTGAGTCGTTGGAGGGTGTCGAGGTGGAAATCCTGCACGGCGGGCAGCCCCACTACAGCTACCTCATCGCCGCCGAGTAGCGTGCCGCGCGCACCCTCTGCCCGCGCCCAGCAGCCCTTCCTAGGGGCGGGTCTGGACACGGCCCTGGGCGTCAGCGGGCTGCCTGGTTCGTCCGTCCTTCGCCGCGTCGGACCGAAGCTCGGCCTGCACACCGTCCGCGACCTGCTCTTCCATCTTCCCCGCCGTTACCAGGATCTGCGTGAGGTCCTCACGGCGGCCGAGCTGGCCGTTCAGGAAGAAGGGACCATGGTCACGGCGAGGCTGGAGGTCGTGACGCTGCGCGTGGAGCAGACGTTCCGCCGGCGGCTCCAGCGGACCGTTGTCTCCCTGGGAGACGAGACCGGCGAGGTCGAGGCGACCTGGTTCGGGCGACGCTACATCGAGCGGCGGCTCAAGGAGGGTCAATGGATCGTCGTCAGCGGCCGGGTGAAGCAGCGTGGTTTCTCGGTCAGCCTGGACAACCCCGACTTCCAGCCCGACGATGGTTCGGACCTCCTGCACGTGGGTCGCATCGTGCCCATCTACCGGCTGTCGGGCGGGCTCTCGGCGCGCACCTTGCGTGCCGCCATCCGTGGAGCGCTCGACGGTTACGGCCCATACCCGGAGTATCTGGGATCCCTGGCCGCCGAGCAGGGGTTGATGGGCATCGGCGAGGCCGTCGAAGCCGCTCACTACCCGGCCGGCTTCGAGCAGCGCGATAGAGCCCTGGCACGGCTCGCCTTCGATGAGCTGTTGGCGCTTCAGATAGGCATGGTCTCGCGGCAGCGCCAGCGCCAGACCGTGCTGGCTGACCGCATCGAGGTACCAGCGGCGCGCCTGACCCAGGCGGTCGCCGCCATCGAGGCGGTCATCGACCGTGCCGTTGGCAAGCGACGGGCAGAGCGCCATGACCCTTCCCCACGGGAAGCCATCGAGCCGGTCCGACTGACAGCGGACCAACGCTCCGCGCTGGAGGCCATCCGTGCGGACCTCGCCTCGCAACGGCCCATGCTGCGACTGCTCCAGGGCGACGTCGGCTCGGGCAAGACGGCCGTCGCAGCGCTGGCTCTCGCCTTCGTGGCCGATGCCGGGCGCCAGGGTGCCTTGCTGGCACCGACCGACCTGCTGGCCCGCCAGCACGCCGCCACGCTGGAGTCGCTGCTCGAGCCGCTGGGGCACGGTGTCACGCTGCTCTCGGCATCCCTGTCAGCGGCTCGACGACGCGAAGCACTGGAGCTGGTCCGTTCGCCGCTCGATCGCACCACCGGCGGCCTCAGCCTGGGTCGGGTCGTGGTGGGCACCCACGCGCTGGTACAGGAGAACGTGGCCTTCGCCGACCTGCGCCTGGCGGTCGTCGACGAGCAGCACCGGTTCGGCGTGGCCCAGCGCGAGGCACTGACGGCCAAGGGCAGCGCGCCGCACGTGCTGCTCATGACGGCCACGCCCATCCCGCGCACGCTGGGCCAGATCCTCCACGCCGACCTGGACGTCTCCGATCTGCGCACCAACCCGCTCGGGCGGCAGCTCATCATCACCGGTGTGCGCCGGCCCGACGAGCTGCTCCGCGTCGGGGAGCGACCGGGGGCCTTGCCCCTGCTAGCCAGCCAGGTGATGGCCGGACACCGGGCCTTCGTGATCGTGCCGCTCGTGGAAGAGACCGAGGAGAGCGAGGCGACCAGCGTGGAGGGCGCCGCCCGGCTGGTGGGGGAGGCCTGGCCCGAGGCGGCGGACCTGGCGGGCGTGCCCGGCACTCCGCTGCGCCTGGAGATCGTGCACGGCCAGATGAAGGCGGTCGAGCGCGACGAGCGGATGGCGCGCTTCCGCTCCGGCGAGACGAGCGTGCTCGTGGGCACCACCGTACTGGAGGTCGGTGTCGACGTGCCCCAGGCCACGGTCATGCTCATCCTCGACGCAGACCGCTTCGGCATCGCGCAACTCCACCAGCTGCGCGGCCGCGTCGGTCGTGGCGAGGCGCAGGCGTATTGCATCCTGGTCTCGTCGCTCTACCCGCCGCGGGGTGTCCCTGAGGAGCGACTCACGGACGATCAACGCGTCGTCCGTGCCCGGCTGGATGCGCTCCGCCAGCACCATGACGGGTTCGTGCTGGCGGAACTGGACTTCACCCTTCGTCGGGAAGGGGAGTTGCTCGGTCTTCAGCAGAGCGGGCTGCCGCCGCTGCGGGTGGCGTCCCTGGCCGACCCGCGCCATCGCGACGTGTCCCTGCGCGCACGCGAGGTCGCGCAGGGCATGGTCGATGCCGACGGCCGGTTGGACTCGGGCCGGGCGGCGCTCGCCGCAGAGCTGGCCAGCGGCTGGCTCCAGCGAGTCGGAGCCGGCGAGGTGCTGGGCGGCCAGAGACCCGAGGACGGCGCAGATGACGGCGCAGATGGCTGAGGCAGGTCGGGTCGTCACGGGCAGTGCCAAAGGCGTGCGGTTGCTGGCTCCCGGGAGCGGCACCCGCCCGCTGTCCGATCGCCTCAAGCAGGCACTGTTCGCGTCCCTGGAGGTGGCCTTGGCCGATGTCTGGCCGGTCTCCTTCCTGGATCTCTTCGCGGGCAGTGGCGCGGCGGGGATCGAGGCGCTCAGCCGGGGCGCGCCATCAGCCCTCTTCGTAGAACGTGACCCTGGCGCCGCGCGGGTCATCGCCGAGAACCTGCGACGCGCCGGCCCGCACGGCGACGCACGCGTCATGCGGCGCGATGTCTCGTCGGTCCTGGCGGGCGGTGGCACATCGGTGGGCGGGCCATTCGGCGCCGTGCTGCTTGACCCGCCCTACGCTGACCGTCAGGCACTCATCACGGCGCTCACCCAGCTGGGCGATCCCACGCTCGGGTGGATCAGCGACGACTCCATCGTCGTGGCCAAGCACGCCTGGCGGGACGAGCTCCCGGCGCGGGCCGGACGGTTGGCGGCGCAGCGTCGCCGTCGCTTCGGTGACTCCGCTCTCTCATACTATCGACCCGACATGTCCACGGAGGCACTCGACGCCTGATGACAACGGCCGTCTATCCCGGCTCCTTCGACCCGGTCACGCTGGGACACCTCGACGTCATGCAGCGGGCGGCCGGTGCCTTCGATCGACTGGTGGTGGCCGTCCTGGTCAATCCGCGGAAATCGGTCACGGCCGACGCGCAGGATCGCGCCGCGGAGATCCGCACCGTGGTGGCCGAGAGCGCGCCCGACGTGGCCGGGCGCATCGAGGTCATGACCTTCGAGGGACTGACCGTCGATCTGGCGACGCGGTTGGATGCCGCTTTCATCGTGCGCGGCCTGCGCGCCGTGAGCGACTTCGAGTCGGAGATGCAGATGGCCCACACCAATCGCAAGCTCCGTCCCACGGTCGATACAGTCTTCTTCATGACCGCCCTGGAACATGCCTACCTGAGCTCGAGTCTGATCCGTGAGATCGCCAGCTTCGGTGGCGACGTGAGTGGCATGGTGCCGCCCGCCGTGGCTCGACGGCTCGGCCTCCCGAGCGCCTGATCAGGTCCCCAGTCGCCGCCGCAGCGCGCCGATGACGTCGCCCATCTGTGCTGCCTGAAGGACCACCGCCGAGCCGGTGCGGATGGACATCGTGAAGAGGTGCAGCCACAGCCGCGGAAGATCCGGCGCGACGTCACTCGGTCGATATCCGTGGCGGCGCATGGTCGCTCCCGCGATGGACTCGCACAAGAAGATCTCGGCCCTGTCGAGGCCACCCTCGCGCCAGCGCCCGGTACGCGTGGCATCGATGCCCTGAGCGCTGGCCCGGTTGGGGACGTTCGATGAGCCGACCTGCGGTACGTCAAGGACGTGCGGCTCGTAGTCGAGGCCACAGAATGCATAGATACGTGCCACGACGGCGGCCGGATCGTGCAGCAGATCCTCATAGCGGACGGAGACGAGGCGCTCGTGGCGGACCTGCCGGTCGCCCTCCCGGACCGCTGCGACCCACAGGGCGGCAGTGCTGATGGGGTGATAGTTCAGGTACTGGCGGAGACGCAGAGCGCGGCTCTTCACGTCCGCCCGCGCCTGCGACTTGCGCTTCTGCGACAACAGGACATCGCGCGGGTCGCGCACGACATTGACGATGCGAGCCTCAGGCAGCTCGCGGATGATGTCGTCGATGTAAAAGACGCTGCGGCCCGTCTGCTCGCAGGGGATGGAGCGGCCCTTCGTCGCGGCGCCGTGGCGCATGAACGCCGTGAAGACGGCCATGGCGGTGCGCGCATCGTGCGGCAGCGAAGCGACCAGTGCCTCCGCCTCCGGGCGGCAATCGGAGGCGTCGCGTTCCTGTCTCTGGCAGAGGCCCGCCGCGATGGCTGTCGCCTCTGGGATGGACAAGCGACGCGTAGGCGAATCGCGCGACCAGAAACGGTCGAAGAAGTGCAACTCGCGGAACCGGAAGACGTCTGGATGACGGCCCAGCAGTCGACCCATGAGCGTCGTGCCCGAACGGCTGTTGCCGACGACGAAGAGTATCGGGCGGGTCACGGCGGACAGTCTACGTCAGCTCCGCCGGTCATCCGGAGGCCGGCTCGGGAGGTGAGGATGTTACGATCGACACCACCCAGACCGGAGGCCCTTTCCATCGACATCATCTTCCTCGTCGAGCGCCTCGAGGCTTTGCTCGCGAACGGCCGGCGAATGCCCATGACCAACAGCGTGATCGTAGATCAGGTGGCAGCACTCGATCTGATCGACCAGCTGCGCGTCGCCGTGCCCGAGGAGGTGCGCCAGGCCAAGCGCGTCAACGAGGAGACGAGTCGCCTGGTGGAGCGCGCCCAGGAGGAAGCCGAGCGGATCCTGGCACGGGCGCAGGAGCAGGCCGCCTTCCTCATCGAGGAGCGCGAGCTCACGCGGGCCGCCGAGGTGCGGTCACGTGACATCATCGCGGCCGGCGACTCCGAGGCCGACGAGATCCGGCGCGGCGCCGATCAGTACGCGGCGGAGGTCCTCATCCGCCTCGAGGGCGAATGCATCAAGGCGCTCCAGAGCATCAAGCAGGGTCTGGCGCTGCTCGACGAGCGCTATCCCTCCAGCCCTTCTCCCGCCGATGGCGCGGATCGCGACGGCGTGGGCGGGTCGGGACAGGCTGACCAGAAGAGCCATGCTCAGCTATAACGTGGCGGCCCTGCTGCGCTCGGTGCCGGGCACCTCGCGCACGTATCCCGTGACCGTGGAGTCCCTCCCCATCGCCGAGGATCTGCAGCTGGCGGGGCCCTTGGAGGGCGAGGTGAAGCTCTCCCGCACGGGGCGTTCCATCCTTGCTCACGGCCGGCTTCAGACTGCCGTAGCCGAGCACTGCAGCCGATGCCTCACGCCGGTGGCGGCACCCATCACGGTGGAGATCGACGAAGAGGCGCTGCCTCTGCTAGACATCGACTCGGGGCAGCCTCTGGACACCTCCGGCGAGCCGGATGCACTGCGCCTTGATGAGCATCACGAGTTGGACCTGGCCACTGCCGTGCGCGAGGCGATCTCGCTGGCTGAACCCATCGCACCCCTCTGCCGGCCCGACTGCCGTGGCCTCTGTCTGATCTGCGGCGCGGACCAGAACGAGGATCCCGCGCACAGGCACCCTGACGATGACATCGACCCGCGCCTGGCCGGTCTCGCGGCCCTGCGTGATCAGCTCGAGCGGTAGCCGCACGACACCACCGAAAAAGGAGCACGGAAGGAACCATGGGAGTCCCCAAGCGACGCGTATCTCATGCCCGGAAGGGCGATCGACGCGCCCATCTCGCCATCTCGGCGCCGCAGCTGGAAGAATGCCCGCACTGCCACCAGATGAAGCGCAGCCACCACGCCTGCCTGGCCTGCGGCTGGTATGCCGGCCGCGAGGCGGTCCGCGTCCGCCAGGCACGTCCCGCCGACACCGGTCGTTCCTGATCGCTCATCCCGGCTGACCGGGACGAGGCCGATGCGATGGACCTGACGCCCCACTCACCGCGCCCGGAGGCGGGCGCGGCGCGCGTGCGCGTGGCCGTCGACGCGATGGGCGGCGATCACGGGCCGGAGGAGATCGTCCGGGGGGCCATGTCCTGGGCGATAGGACATCCGGAGGTGGACCTCCTCCTCGTCGGCGACGAAGCGCGCGTGAGGGCGCACCTGGATGGTCCACTTCCTTCCCACGTGCGCTTGGTCCAGGCATCCGAGTCGGTGGCCATGGAAGAGCACCCGGCGGCGGCTGTTCGACGCAAGCGCGACGCGAGCATCAATGTCGCCATGCGCCTGGTCCGTTCGGGCGAAGCAGACGCCGTGGTGACGGCTGGCCACACGGGCGCTGGCGTCGCCTCGGCCATCCTGAACCTGGGCCGCCTGCGCGGCGTCGATCGACCTGCCCTGGCCGTCCAGATGGTGACCGAGCGGGGCCCCTTCGTCTTCCTTGATATCGGCGCGACGACGGACTCGAGCGGCCTGAACCTGGCCCAGTACGCGCGCATGGGCGCCATCTACAGCGCGGAGGTGCTGGGCGTTCGCGACCCCAGCGTGGCGCTGCTCTCCATCGGCGAGGAAGGCGGCAAGGGCGAGGCGCGGGTGCAGGAGGCGACCGTCCTGCTTGCCGGCACGGATCTGCGCTTCATCGGCAACGTGGAGGGCAAGGACCTGCCCCATCACCCCGCCGACGTCGTGGTGTGCGATGCCTCGGTGGGCAACGTGACCATCAAGTTCTTCGAGGGCGTGAGTGGCTTCATCTTCGACATGTTGCGGGCCGAGTTCCGGCGCTGGCCGCTGGGACCCATCGGTTACCTCTTCATGCGCCCCGGCCTGCGGCGGATGCGCGTCCGCTTCGACTACGAACGACTGGGTGGCGCGCCGCTCCTCGGTGTCAACGGCACGGTGCTCATCACGCACGGTCGTGCCAAGCGGCGCATGATCGGCTTCGCCATGGCGGCCGGTGTCGCGGCTGCGCAGGCACGCATCCCGGAACGCATCGCAGCGGCTCTGGCACCGGCCGGCGCGTCCATCGCGGAGACGACGGGACCCGCCCTGGAGGAGCCGTTGGTGGAGGCCACCACGAGGTCAGGGTCAGCTGCGTCATGACTATGGCCGGAGGTGCACAGGGCACGCTCGACGTGGGTAACGGCGTGATCACCGCCCTGGCCCGTTCGGCGGCAGCCAGCGTGCCCGGCGTGGCCTACCTGGGTCGCGGAGGTCCGCGCTGGCGGAGTCGGTGGGCTGGGGCTTCCGTCAAGGTATGGCTAGATGATGACCGGGTGCATGTGCGCATCTGGCTCGTGGCGCAGGCGCCGGTCTCGCTGCCTGACTTGACTCGACGGGTCCGAGCGACCGTGGCCGGCACCATGGAGCGGCAGCTGGACCTCCTTCTTGCCGACGTGACCGTGGTGGTCGACGGTGTCCGCGCCTGACGCTGGGCAGGCCAGCAGCGGTGGCTCTCTGGCCGCCGACGGCCACCGCGCCGAGCGGGAGGGTCGCCGTCTCGCTCTGGACGCGGTATTCGAGGCCGACTTCGGTCAGCGCACCGCGACGCGCGTCCTGGAGCGGCGCATCGTTGACGATGAGATCTCGGCCGACGCTGCAGCTCACGCGCGTCGGTTGGTCGAAGCCGTGATGCGCTACCGCGACGCGATAGACGATCGGATCGGGCTCGCGGCGCCCGCCTTCCCCGTCGTGGCACTGGCTCGGATCGACCGCGCGCTGTTGCGTTCCGCGCTCGGTGAACTGCTACACTGCCCGACGACGCCGGCCCGGGTGGCGATCTCGGAATGGGTCGAACTCGCTCGGACCTACAGCGGCGAACCGGCTCGGCGCCTTATCAACGGCGTACTCGGGCGAGTCGCGGCAGGCGGGACCGGACAGCAAAGCCCGATGGCGGGACGATAAGCTCGCCAGCCGTGAAGCAAAGGGCGTTCGACCGCCCCGACAGGAGGAAGCATCGGTGACGGCTTCGACCTACGACCGCCTCAAGAAGATCGTGGTTGAGCAGCTCGGGGTGGACGAGGAGGAGGTCAAGGCCGAATCCTCGTTCGTCGACGATCTCAATGCCGACTCGCTCGACCTGGTAGAGCTCATCATGAGCCTGGAAGAGGAGTTCGGAACGGAGATCTCGGACGAGGATGCCGAGAAGATCCGCACGGTGCAGGACGCGGTCGACTACATCGAAGAGCACGCCAGCCCGGCATAGCCTGGGCCATCACGTAAGCGCCACGATGCCGTCGCCTGCCGTCGCGCTGGCGACGCGGCTGGGGCTTGCCTTTCGCGACACAGCGCTGCTCGAACAGGCGCTGGTCCACTCCAGCTTCCTGAACGAGAATCCCGGGTCGGCGCTTCCTTCCAACGAGCGCCTGGAGTTCCTGGGCGATGCTGTGGTGTCGCTCGTCTTCTCTGAGGCGCTCTGGATCGGGCATCCTGACGAGCCCGAAGGCAGCTTGACCACGCGGCGTGCGGCCATCGTCTCGACGCGTGGTCTGGCCCGCATCGCGGCACGCCTCGAGCTTGGCTCGGCGCTGCAGATGGGTCAGGGTGCCGAGCGGTCCGGCGAGCGTCGGCGAGCGTCCGTCCTGGCTGCCTCCCTCGAGGCCCTGGTCGCTGCCCTGTACCTCGATCAGGGCCTGGCAGTGACACGCGAACGTCTGTACCAGTGGGCAGCGCCCGAACTCGACGCCCCGAGGGGGTCATCGGCTCCCAAACCGCCCAAGAGCCGTCTCCAGGAGCATTCCTTCGCGACCACGAACCGGGCACCTGTCTACACGCAGGTGAGCGCCGCGGGACCGGACCACTCCAAACACTATGTGGTCGACGTGAGTATCGCGGGCCAGCACCTCGGCCGCGGCGCCGGTCGCAGCCGCCGGGAGGCCGAGACCGAGGCGGCCCGTGCCGCGCTCAAGCTGCTGCCGCCGGCGGACGGTCCGTGAGTTCGGCGCGTCTTCGCGGCCTGCGAATGGTCGGCTTCAAGTCCTTTGCCGAGCGCACGGACGTGGAGTTCGGAGGTGGCATCAGCGCCATCGTCGGACCCAACGGATCGGGCAAGAGCAACCTGGCTGATGCTCTGCGCTGGGCGCTGGGCGAGCAGGGCCGTTCGCTGCGCACGCGACGCGCCGAGGACGTCATCTTCGCCGGCTCCTCATCGCGGCGGGCCATCGGCATGGCCGACGTCGCGCTCATCATCGACAACGAGGATCGCCTGCTGCCGGTCGACTTCGCCGAGGTCGAGCTGGGTCGCCGGCTCTACCGCTCGGGCGAGAACGAGTACCTGCTCAACCGCCAGCGAGTGCGCCTGCGCGATCTGGTGGAACTGCTCGACAGCGCCAACCTGGCCGACAACGCGTTCCTGTTCATCGGCCAGGGCATGGTCGACCAGGCACTCGCCCTGAGACCGGAGGAGCGACGGCCACTCTTCGAGGAGGCCGCCGGGATACGCCGCCACGAACGTCGCCGACGACACGCCGAAGGGGAACTCGCCGAGGCGGAGTCGAACCTTGAGAGGGTGCGCGATGTGCTGGCCGAACTCCGTCCGCAGGCCCGTCGGTTGGCGGCTCAGGCTGAGCAACAGGCGGCGCGCCGCACCGCCGGCACCGAGCTGGCCCTTGCCCTGGTAGAGGCGGCAGGCGCGAGGTTGATGGACGCTCTGGGAGCCGCCCAGGCTCAACAGGCGGCGCTCCGCTTCGCCCATCGCGATGCTGATGCGGCGCTGGCCGGGCTGCGCGAGGCGGAAGAGGCGGTGGCGCGCCTGTCTCGGGCGCTGGCCGAGCGTTCCGATGCTGAGGCATCCGCTCGGACCGCCCTGGAGGCTGCCCGCTCGCGGACCGTGGAGTGGCGGCTGCTCGAGTCTCGGCTCGCGTCCGAGGTGGCCGGCCTGGAGCGCGACCGTGCCCGCCTGGTCGCAGAACGCGAGGCCATCGGGCACCGCGCGGACGCTGCTCGTCGCGAAGTGTCAGGTCCCGTGCCCGACGCGGACCGGAGTGGCGACGAGGCGCTCCGTGAGGTCGACCTGGCCATGGCCGAGGCCGAGCGACGGATGGCGGAGCTCCGCGACGCCAGCAGCGCCATGAGTGAGCGTGCCTCGGCGGCCCGCCGTGACCGCGCAGCGCAGGCAGCCGAACGAGAGCGGCTGGTGCGCCGCGCGCATGACGCCGCTGTGCGCCTGCACGAGCTGGAGGGCCGCGCTGGACGGCTCGCGGCCCGGGCCGAAGCGACGGCAGCCGAGCGCGAGGCATCGATGAAGGTCAGCGGCTCAGCCGCCGAGCGAGAGGCCGCCGCCGAGGCGGCACATGAGGCGGCGCGTGCGCAGCAGGACCAGGACGAGGATGCCTATCGCGAGGCCGAACGGCGCCTGGCTGATGTGCAGGGGCGCCTGGAGTCGACTCGCGCCTCCATAGCAGCCGTGGATGCCTCGTTGGCGGTCGCCAACGACAGCCGCTTGATGCGCTCCGCGCGCGCTCGCGGCGGACAGCGCCTGGCTGAGGGACTGGAGGTCGAGTCCGAACTACGTGTCGCCGTCGAGGCGGTCCTCGGCGATGCCCTCACCGGCGCCCTGGTCGATGCCGCCCTCGTGCCTGCCCTGAGCGACTCGGCGAGCGGCACGCTGGTGCTGCGCGAGGGAGGCGTGCGTAGTCGCTCGGGGGAGGGCACGCGCATCGAGGCGGCGGCGCTGGCGGCAGCCGGCGGCAAGCTGTCCGACGCGGTTCGACGTGACCCAGGCGGAGCGGTGTCGGCGCTGCTGGCACGGGCGGTGTGGGTGCCCAGCCTCTCGGACGCGCTGGCACTTCGCTCACTGCTGCCGGCGGGTTGGCGCCTGGCCACCAGGGACGGGAGAGTCGTCACCGATGAGGGCGTGGTCAGGCTCGGACGAGGGGAGTCCCTCTTGGTACGCCAGGAGGAGCGCGCTGCGCTCCTGCGAAGCCGGGCACCGCTCGAGGGGGCAGTCGCCGCAGGCACGGAAGCTCGGGCGGAGGCGGCCAGGCGGCGATCGGCCGCGGCGGAGGACGTGGAGCAGGCGAGGCGGTCGCTGCACGCGATGCGGCGTGACCGACGGGTGGCCGATGAGCAAGAACGCGCCGCCGTGCGCACGGCTGAGACCGCCGCTCGAGAGGCGACCTGGCAGACGGCCCAACGGGATCGGGCGGCCGCCGAGTCGTCACTGGCCGCGGCCGCACTAGCGGCCATGAGCGCACAAGGCGACGTCCACGAGTCACAGACGCCGCCAGACGGGCGGTCGAGTCGAGGCGCTCCGGAGGCGGGACTGACAGCTGCAGCGGACCGGCTGAGAGCGCTCACCGAGCGGCGCCGACACCTCGCTGCGTCGGCTGTGGTGCGCGCCCAGGAGCGCGAGGCCGCCCTGGATCGGCGGCGCCGTGCCGAGGTAGCTCTGAGCATGGACGAGAGTCGGATGCGGCAGGTCGATGGCGAGGTCAGCCGCCTCGTGGCGACGACCTCGGACGCCTCGCAACGCGCGACCGAGGCTCGCACCCGGCTGGCTGCTGCGAGTGCCGAGGAGGACGGCCTCGCCGAAGCGCTTGGCGCGCTACTCCGCGGCAGCGGCGATGAGCGTGGACGGATGTTGGCGGCGGAGCGTTCCGCGGCGGAGCATCGGCAAAAGCTGCGCGCTGCGGAGGGCAGGAGCCGCTCCGCGGAAGTCGCCGAGATGGAGGCTCGGCTGAGCGCTGATGCCATACGTGAGCAGCTGCTCGTGGAGCTGGCCGGCATCGGTGCCGAGGGACTGGCCGCGCTGCTCGGACAGACCGCCAGCGCACCGCCAGGCGCGACCGAGGCGGGCCAGGCCGACGCGGAGGCGCTGCCCGCCGTGCTGGAGTCCGCCCTGGATGCTGCC
>JBBJNS010000024.1:0-19476 GCA_037720745.1 Candidatus Limnocylindrales bacterium | reverse complement strand
CTCTTTCCAGGAGCCGAGCATGTCAACGTCCAACCGCATTCCGGGGCCCAGGCGAACATGGCGGCCTACCTCTCGGTGCTCGACATCGGCGACCGGGTCCTGGGCATGGACCTGGCTCATGGCGGTCATCTGACGCACGGCTCGCCGGTCAACTTCAGCGGCAAATGGTTCGAGATGCACGCCTACGGCGTCAGCCGGGATGACCAGCGCATCGACTACGACGCCTTGGAGCGACAGGCAGCGGAGGTCCGTCCCAAGCTCCTGGTGGCGGGCGCCAGCGCCTACCCCCGCATCATCGACTTCGAGCGCATGGCGGCCATCGCCCGCGGCGTGGGGGCCCTGTTCTTCGTGGACATGGCGCACATCGCAGGCTTGGTGGCGGCCGGCCAGCACCCCAGTCCATTCCCGCACGCGGACCTCGTCACGACCACCACGCACAAGACCCTGCGCGGTCCTCGCGGCGGCCTCACCTTCAGCCGCGGCGAACTGGCCAAGCAGGTCGACAAGTCCGTCTTCCCGGGGATCCAGGGCGGACCCTTGATGCATGTCATCGCGGCCAAGGCAGTGGCGCTCCGGCTGGCCGCCAGCGACGAGTTCCGGAGGGACCAGGAACGAACCGTCGAGAACGCCCGCGTCCTGTCCGAGACGGTCATGCAGCATGGCGCGCGAGTCGTCTCAGGGGGCACCGACAATCACCTGCTGCTGGTGGACGTGACGCCGCTCGGCGTGAACGGCACGGAAGCCGAGAAGCTGCTGGACGAGGTCGGTATCACGGTCAACAAGAACGCCATCCCCTTCGACCCGCTCAAGCCCAATGTCGCTTCGGGCATCCGCCTCGGCACGCCGGCCACCACGACCCGCGGCTTCGGACCTGAAGAGATGCGGCGCGTGGGTGGACTGATCGTGAAGGCCCTGACGGGACGCGATGATCCGGCCGTCCTGAGGGACATCCGCGCCCAGGTGCGGAGCATCTGCGCGTCGTTCCCGGTGCCGGGCCTGCCTCCGGCGTGATCGCGGCCGCTCCGGGGGCCATCCCCTTCATCATCGCTGTGATGGTCGCCGCGACGGCCTTGAGTTTCGTGCTCAGCCCGTTCGCCATCCGCTTCGCGCGACAGCTGGGGGCCATCGATCGGCCCGACTCCACGCGCCGGGTGCATCGTCTGCCCGTACCGCGCGGTGGTGGCCTGGCCGTGGTGGCCTCCTTCGTGGGCGTGGGCGTGGGCGCCCTGGTCATCAACGAGATGGTGCGAGCAGTGCCCCAGGTTCGCGTCATCCCACCGGCACAGCTGGCCGCACTGTTCGGCGGCGCCGCGCTGGCCGCCGCTCTCGGCTTCCTGGACGACCGGTATCAATTGCGCGCACGCTGGCAGCTGCTCATCCAGCTGGTCCTGGCAGGAGTGGCCGTGGCGGCCGGCATCAGCATCGGCTTCATCGACAACCCCTTCCAGTTCCTGGGCGGCCCTTTCGACTTCCGGCTCATCGATTTCGGGGCGGAACTGGCCATCGTGGTCACGGTGCTCTGGATCGTGGGCATGATCAACAGCATCAACTTCATCGACGGATTGGACGGCCTGTCCACCGGCATCTCGCTCATCGCGGCGGTCACGCTGGGCATCGTGGCGCTGACGCTGCAGCTCACGGACGTGGCGGTGCTCTGCGCCGTGCTGGCGGGCGCGCTGGCTGGGTTCCTGCCCTGGAACTTCCACCGCGCCCGCGTCTTCATCGGCACCACCGGCGTGTATGCGGTGGGCTACTCGCTGGCCGTCTTGTCCATCCTGGGCGTGGGCAAGGTGGCCGTGGCCATGCTCGTGCTGGGCGTGCCCATCATCGATACGTTCTGGATCATCATCCGCCGGCTCTCATCGCGCCGTTCGCCATTCACGCCTGATCGGGGGCACTTCCACCACCGGCTACTGGACCTGGGGCTGACTCATCGCGGGGCAGTGCTGGTGATCTACGGCATCTGCGGTCTGCTCGCGCTACTCAGCCTGGTGCTTTCCGGGACGGGCTCGCTGTACGCCTTCATGGGCGTCGTGGTGGGCGGCGGCCTGGTGCTCTACCTCATGACACGGCGATCCCGAGAGGCGCTGGACGCGCGCACGTACGAGGCCCAGGAGCCGACCGAAGCGCTCACCGTGGAGGCGGCCGAGGCGGAGCGCGAACGGGAGGCACTGGCAACGGGCACTGATTCCCGCGCCCATCGGCCAGAGGCATGAGGACCCTCTGCTATACTTCGCGCGCGTTGCCAGGTCGTTCGTGAACGATCTCGGGCGGGCGGGCGCCTATCTCGCCCTATTCTCTGAGATCGCCATCGTCCTGCTCGTCACGACCCTCTTCGGGGTGCTGCTCGGGTACTGGATCGACGAACGAGTGGACACGCTGCCCATCTTCGTGGTCGCCGGGTTGCTGCTCGGCTTCGGAGCAGGCGGCCTTGCCGTGAAGAGACTGATCACCCGTTTCCTGGCGAGCTTCGACTGAACACCCGATCGATACGACGGATCATGGCGCGGCCCGATGGTCGTGCGCAGCGTGGAGCACGGTTGACTGACGAGACCCCCCGCCCGGAGCGCGGGCCTGATGCTCAAGACGATGGCCCCACGGCCGAGGAGCGGATGCGGTCCGCCCTGGGCCCGGAGATGGCCAGTGACGCCGTGGTGGCCGCCGGAGAGGTCGCCTCGCCGCCGCGCCGCGGCATCCGCCGGTACCTCTTCCTGGGCATCGCCGTCATCGTGGCGCTCCAGCTGGCGGGGCTCTTCCTCTTTCCGCCCTTCGCACCGGACGATCCCGACGGCTCGGAAGGCGCCTACGAGTTCCCGCGCGACGCCATCACCGCCAACTTCGAGCTGCCCGCACCGCACGTCGTCATCGACCTCGACCCCTCGCAGCCCCCCTTGACCGACCTGCTCATCTTCGACCTGACCATCCCCAGCTCCATCCTCACGGGCTGGATCGTGATGGCCGTCCTGGTGGTCCTGGTGGTGCTCCTCTCGCTGGGCATCCGCCAGGTGCCGGGCAAGCGCCAGAATGCGCTGGAGTACGTCTACGAGGGGCTGGCCGGCTTCGCAACGTCCCTGGGCGGCCCGCCGGCGCGCCGCTACGTGCCCGTCTTCGTGACCTTCTTCCTCTTCATCCTGCTCTCCAACTGGAGCGGGCTGCTGCCCTTCGTGGGTCGCACCCTGGAGCTGCGCGCGCCGACCAGCGACGTCAACGTGACCATCGGGCTGGCATTGGTCGCCTTCGTGATGTTCCACTTCGAGGGTGTGCGCGTCCTGGGCGTGCGGGGCTACCTGGGCAAGTTCTTCAGCCTGAAGGGCTTCAAGGAGGGTCCCGCCAACGGAGTCATCGCGCTCTTCGTGGGCTTCCTGGAGTTCCTGCTGGAGTTCGTCAAGCCGGTCACGCTCTCCATGCGACTCTTCGGCAACATCTATGCCGGGGAGATCGCCCTGGGCGTCATCTCCGCCCTGACCGTCTTCCTCATCCCCGTGGCCATGCTCGGCCTGGAGGTGCTGCTCAACTTCATGCAGGCCCTCATCTTCGCCATCCTGGCCCTCATGTTCACCATCGCGGCCATCGAGCGGCACGACGATCATGAGGAGCATCACGAGGCCCACGATCCGGACCTGCCGGAGGGCAACATCGAGCCGGAGCTACCGCGCGGCACCGTCGCCGCCTGAACCCCATCAGCCCAGATTGACCCGGCCTCAGCCGGGCAGGTAGGAGGATCGACAGCACATGGAACAGATCGGAGCCGGACTCGCGGCGCTCGGCGTCATCGGCCCGGGGCTGGGCATCGGCATCCTGACCGGCATGGCCACCAGCGCCATCGGCCGCAACCCGGATGCAGCGCCCCAGATCCGTGCCACCTTCATCATCGGCGCGGCCTTCGCGGAAGGCCTGGGCGTGCTTGCCGTCGTGGTCGGCATCCTGGCCATCTTCCTCGGCGGCGGCGGAGCGTAGAGGACCGACGTGGAGATCCTTGCCATCGCGGGCGGTCAGCTCCGCGAGGCGCTCGTCCTGTACACGGAAGCGGGCGGCGAAGGGCCGGCCGAGTTCCAGATCAACCTGTTCTGGGTCATCACCCAGGCGGCCAGCTTCCTCATCCTGCTGCTCATCCTGTACTTCGTCGCCTTCCGCCGCATCGGCGCCACCCTGGAAGACCGGCGAGCTCGTATCGAGCAGGGCCTGCGGGACGCTGACGCCGCTCGCGTGGACCGCGAGACGGCTGCCCAGGAGCGGCAGCAGGTACTGGCCGAGTCGCGTCGCGAGGCCAACGACATCCTGACGCGGGCTCAGCGCACGGCCGATGAGACACGCGAACGAGAACTCGGCGAGACACGTTCGGAACTGGAGCGCGTTCGCGAGCAGGCCATCGCGGAGATCGATGCCGAGCGCCAGCGGGCGGTCAGCGATGTCCGTGCCCAGGTCGCCGATCTGGCGCTCCTGGCGGCGGGCAAGGTCGTGGGCGAGACCATGAACACGGCGCGCGAGCGTCGTCTGGTGGACGAATTCCTGGACGATGTCGGCGGTCGCGGATCGGCGGCTCATAACTGATGGCCAAGAGCCGCGGCTCCGCCCGGCGCTATGCCGAGGCGGCCTTCCAGATCGCCCAGCGTGACAGCACCGTTGAGGTCTGGCTCTCGGAGCTGGAGCTGGCTGCCCAGACACTAGGCCGGGAAGACGCGTTGCGCGTATTGGCCAACCCGGCCGTGCCCTACGAGGCGCGCGCTGACCTGGCCGAGCGCATCACCGAGGGGCATCTCTCCGCGCCGGCACTCAACTTGATGAAGCTACTGCTCCGTCGCGGCCGCATCGACCTGCTGCCCGGCGTGGCGCACGAGTTCCGCCGTCTTCACCGGCGCCGAGAGGGCATCACCGAGGCGACCATCGTCAGTGCCGCGCCGCTGGGCCCGACCGAGGAGGAAGCGCTTCGGGCGCGCCTCACGGAGATGACCGGCGGCCGCGTGGTGATGGACTTCTCGATCGACCCGACCATCCTGGGCGGCGTCATCGTCCGCCTGGGCGACCGACTCATCGACGGCAGCGTCCGGGGCAGACTCGAACGCCTTCGCAGCCGGCTGGCAGCCGGCGCGCTCTAACCGCCAGCCACAAGGGGATCCTGCTCACATGGCCATCCGCTCCGACGACATCACGACCATCATCCGCTCCGCCATCGACCAGTTCGATGCTGGCGTCGAGACCCGCTCGGTGGGCACCGTGGTCGAGGTCGGCGACGGCATCGCCACCATCTACGGTCTGGCCGGCGCGCTGGCGTCGGAGCTGATCGAGTTCCCCGACGGCGTCATGGGCATGGCCCTCAACCTTGAGGAGGAGACCGTCGGCGCGGTCATCCTGGGCGACTACACCAAGGTCAAGGAAGGCGACACGGCCAAGACCACGGGGCGCGTGGTGGAAGTGCCCGCCGGTGCCCCACTCATCGGACGCGTGGTCGATCCGCTGGGGCGTCCGCTCGATGAGCGCGGCGCGATCACTGGCGCAGCCACCAGGCCCGTCGAACGCGTAGCGCCCGGCGTCATCACGCGCAAGTCTGTGGACACGCCGCTGCAGACCGGCATCAAGGCCATCGACGCGCTCATCCCCATCGGCCGCGGCCAGCGCGAGCTGATCATCGGTGATCGTCAGACAGGCAAGACCGCCGTGGCCATCGACACCATCATCAACCAGAAGGGCAAGGGCGTCGTCTGCATCTACGTGGCCATCGGGCAGAAGCTCTCGACCGTGGCCAAGACCGTGGCCACCCTCGAGCAGCACGGCGCCATGGGCCACACCATCGTGGTCGTGGCCGGCGCCGAGGATCCCGCTCCCGTCCAGTATCTGGCGCCCTACGCCGGGGCGGCCATGGGCGAGGAGATCATGGAGAACGGCGTGGAGCTGGAGGGCCAGACCGTCCGTGACGCGCTGGTGGTCTACGACGACCTGACCAAGCACGCCTGGGCCTACCGCGAGATGTCGCTGCTGCTGCGCCGCCCGCCCGGGCGCGAGGCCTACCCGGGCGACGTGTTCTATCTGCACTCTCGGCTGCTGGAGCGTGCCGCTCGCCTCAACGACGAGAACGGCGGCGGCTCCATCACGGCCTTGCCCGTCATCGAGACGCAGGCCAACGATGTCTCGGCCTATATCCCGACCAACGTCATCTCCATCACGGACGGCCAGATCTACCTCGAGTCGGACCTCTTCAACGCCGGCCAGCGGCCCGCTCTGAACGTGGGCATCTCCGTCTCGCGCGTGGGATCCGCGGCCCAGATCAAGGCCATGCGCAAGGTGGCCGGTCCGCTCAAGCTGGACCTGGCGCAGTACCGCGAGCTGGCCGCCTTCGCCCAGTTCGCCTCGGACCTGGATGCCGCCACGCGACGCCAGCTGACGCGCGGCGAGAAGACGTCGGAGGTCCTCAAGCAGCCCCAGTTCCAGCCGCTCGCCGTGGAGCAGCAGGTGGCCATCCTGTGGGTCGTCTCCAACGGCTACCTCGACGATGTGCCCACGCCGCGCATCAAGGACTTCGAGCAGCGCTTCTACCGCTTCCTGGAGTCCGACCGACCGGACCTGCTCACTTCGCTCCGCGAGAAGGGTGCGCTGGACGACGAGATCGTGGCCGCGCTCAAGGAGGCCACGGAAGCGTTCAAGGAGACCTTCACGGCCTGACCGGCCGCAGACAAAGACCCCACACAAGGAGGCAGCGACCAGGTCGTGCCCAGCCAGCGAGAGATCCGTCGGCGCATCTCGTCCGTGCGGAACATCAAGCAGATCACCCGCGCCATGCAGTTCGTGGCTGCCTCGAAGCTGAAGCGCGCCCAGGACGCGACCCTCCAGTCACGGCCCTACAGCGACAAGCTGGACGAGGTGCTGGCTGATCTCGCCTCCGTGCTGGGCGACGAGGATCACCCTCTCCTGGCGCGGCGCGAGGGCGGCACACGACTGCTGGTCCTGTTCACCACCGACCGTGGCCTGGCCGGCTCCCTCAACACCAACACCATCCGCTTCGCCGCGCGGGAGATCACCGAGCACACGGAGGACATCGCGGTCGTGACCGTCGGTCGCAAGGGCAATGGCGCGATGCGTCGCGCGCGGGTGCCCATCGCCGCCAGCTTCGATGGCTTCGGCGATCGCCCCACCTTCGCCGAGGTGCTGCCGCTGGCGCGTCTCATCACCAACGACTACCTGGCCGGCACCTATGCCACCATCGACCTGGTCCACCCCTCGTTCGTCTCGACGCTGGTCCAGCGTCCCCACGTGGCCCGGCTGCTGCCCATCGAGCCCAGCGACACAGCGGAGACCGGCATCCCCGGCAATCAGTTCATCTTCGAGCCGGACGCCGCGTCGGTCCTGGAGTCTCTCCTGCCGCGCTACGTGGCCACGCGCCTCTACCAGGCCGTGCTTGAGGTGACAGCCAGCGAGCAGTCGGCGCGCATGGTGGCCATGAAGAACGCCACGGAGAACGCGCAGGAGCTCATCGAGGACCTGACGCTCACCTATAACAAGGTCCGCCAGACCAACATCACCCGCGAGATGATCGAGATCGCGACCGGGGCCAGCGCGTCCTAGCCGCTCCAGGAGGAACACCACGACATGGCCGCCGTCAGCCCCGAACCGACCAGCACCGAACCGCGCACGACCGCTGCGCCACTCAGCGCCACTCCCACCAAGCGCGCCACCGGGCGCATCATCGCCATCACCGGCCCGGTGGTGGATATCGAGTTCCCCTCCGGGCAGCTGCCCGCCATCTACAACGCCGTGGAGATCCTGCGGCCGGGCGACCCGCTCGTGGCGGAGGTCCAGGGCCATCTGGGCAACGACTGGGTGCGGGCCATCGCCATGACCGCGACGGACGGTCTGTCGCGTGGCGTGGAGGCTGTCGATACCGGCGCGCCCATCACGGTGCCCGTCGGCGAGGCGACCCTGGGTCGGGTGTTCAACGTGCTCGGCCAGCCCATCGACGGCAAGGGCGAGGTCGCGGCCGAGGCGTCCTATCCCATCCACCGCTCAGCGCCCTCCTTCGACGAGCAGGCCACGGCCACGGAGGTCTTCGAGACGGGCATCAAGGTCATCGACCTCATCGCTCCCTTCGCCAAGGGCGGCAAGGTGGGCGTCTTCG
Organism: Candidatus Limnocylindrales bacterium; assembly: GCA_037720745.1. Lineage (GTDB taxonomy): Bacteria > Chloroflexota > Limnocylindria > Limnocylindrales > CSP1-4 > Palsa-1032. Next base: position 11,369 of record JBBJNS010000024.1, on the reverse strand, counting down.
GCGGCGCGGGCGTGGGCAAGACGGTCATCATCCAGGAGCTCATCCGCAACGTCGCCCAGGAGCACGGGGGCTACTCCGTCTTCGCTGGCGTGGGTGAGCGTTCCCGCGAGGGCAACGACCTGCTCCACGAGATGACCGAGTCGGGCGTCATCGCCAAGACGGTGATGGCCTTCGGACAGATGAACGAGCCCCCCGGCGCGCGCCTGCGGGTGGGCCTCACGGGCCTGACCATGGCCGAGTACTTCCGCGATCAGGGCCGCGACGTGCTGCTCTTCATCGACAACATCTTCCGCTTCACGCAGGCCGGGTCGGAGGTCTCGGCCCTGCTTGGCCGGATGCCCTCCGCCGTGGGCTACCAGCCCAACCTGGCCACCGAGATGGCCGGTCTGCAGGAGCGCATCACCTCCACCAAGACCGGCTCGATCACCTCGCTGCAGGCCATCTTCGTGCCCGCCGACGACTACACCGACCCGGCCCCGGCGACCGCCTTCGGCCACCTCGACTCGACCATCCGCCTGGAGCGCTACTTGACCGAGCTGGGCATCTATCCCGCCGTGGACCCGCTCACCTCGACCTCGACGGTGCTGGATCCCAACATCGTGGGCCAGGACCACTACGAGGTGGCCCGCGAGGTGCAGCGCGTGCTGCAGGCGTATCGCGACCTCCAGGACATCATCGCCATCCTGGGCATCGACGAGCTCTCCGAGGAGCAGAAGATCACGGTCTCCCGTGCCCGGCGCCTGCAGCGCTTCATGAGCCAGCCCATGTTCGTGGCCGAGGTCTTCACGGGCCGCCCCGGCAAGTACGTGACCATCAAGGACAACGTAGCCTCGGCGCGCGAGATCCTGGAAGGCAACGCGGACGATCTGCCGGAGCAGGCGTTCTTCCTGGCAGGCACCATCGAGGATGTCCGCGAGAACGCGGCCAAGCTCGAATCGTGACCAACGCACGTCGGGCAGCAAGGGGTCCTGCCCGCTCGGTCGCGGTCGGCTCCTCGGTGCTGGCCCTTCGGGCCTTCACGCACCTTCGGACCGACGCGGCGACCGGCCGTCACCCCTTCCTCTCGCGTGGCTCACATCTCGCTCCACGGTGGTCACGCTCGCACGGAAGTCGCTCCGCAGCAGCTCCGCGCCAGCCGATGCTTGGTAGAGGGGTGAGGTAGTGCCGCTCAGGTTGGAGATCGTGACGCCGGAGCGGCTGGCGTACGAGGACGACGTGGACTCGGTGGTGTGTCCCGGAGCGGAAGGGGAGCTGGGCATCCTGCCGCACCACGCGCCGCTGCTCTCCACGCTGGGCTTCGGCGAGCTGCGCATCCGCAAGGGCGGCGCGGAGGAATCGTTCGCCATCGCCGGCGGCTTCCTGCAGGTGCGACCGGACAAGGTCGTGGTCATGGCCGAGACGGCCGACATGGCCTCCGAGATCGACCTGGAGTCAGCAGAGACGGCGCGTAAAGAAGCCGAGCGCGCCCTGGCCGAGGGCTTCGAGGAACCGGCCGACCTGGCGCGCGCGCGCGCGTCCCTCCAGCGCGCCTTGATCCGCATCCGGGTGGCCGAGCGGCGTCGACGGGAGGGTCCGCGTCAGCGCGGCTGACGTCCCGATGGCTGACGACCGACCCTTTCACTGGGAATACGAGGAGCCACCCGTCCAGCGCGAGGCGTTTCGCGTGGAGGGTGGCCGGCCGTTGCGTGGCGAGGTGCCCGTCAGCGGCAGCAAGAACGCCTCTCTGAAGCTGCTCGCGGCGGCCACCCTGACCGGCGAGCGCTGCCGCTTCACGAACGTGCCAGAGATCGCCGACGTGCACGTCATGGTGGAGACGCTGCGCGACCTGGGTGTCGTGGTGGATCATCCCGCCAGCAACACCTACGAAGTCGCGGCGGGCGACGTCGACTGGCTCTTCGTGCCGCTCGAGGCAGCCGCCAAGATGCGCGCCAGCTTCATCCTGCTGGGTCCGCTGCTTGCTCGTTTCGGGCGCGTCATCATCAGCAACCCCGGCGGTGACCGCATCGGCCGGCGACCGGTCAATCTCCACGTCGAGGCCATGAAGCGCCTGGGAGCGGAGGTCTCGTACAAGAATGGCTACTACTTCGCGCAAGCGCCGGGGCGCCTGCGCGGTGGCCAGGTGGGGTTCCCGGCGGTGACCGTGATGGGCACGGAGAACGCGATGCTGGCAGCGACCCTGGCCGACGGTCACACCACCATCCGGCCGGCCGCCCAGGAGCCGGAGGTCGACGACCTCATCGCGTTCCTGCGCAAGATGGGCGCGGACATCACCCGTAGCGCCCCGGACACCATCGAGGTCGAGGGTCGGCGGCGACTGCGGGGTGCCGATCACCGCGTCATCGCCGATCGCATCGAAGCCGGCACGTTCATCGTGGCGGCTGCCGTGACCGGCGGCCACGTCACCGTGCGCCACGCTCCGGCGGCACATCTGGGCGCCTTTCTGGAGGTGATGGACCGCGTCGGTGTCTCGATCCAGCGCGACGGCGACACCATCGAGGTCCGTGGCAGCGACGACCCGGACGCCTACCACGCGACCGATATCGAGACATCGCCCTATCCCGGGCTGGCCACCGATCTCCAGCCGCCCACCGCAGTGCTGCTCAGCCGTGCCACGGGCACCAGCCGCATCCACGAGGCGATCTTCGAGGACCGGCTCGAGTGGCTGGAGGAACTGGCACGCATGGGTGCCCACGTGGACATCGTGGACGATCATCACGCGAACCTCACCGGGCCTTGTCGACTGCGCGCCTCGGAAGTCGAGATGAGCGACCTGCGTGCTGGAGCCTCGCTCATCCTGGCCGCCCTCGCTGCCGAGGGCGAGAGCGTCATCCACGGTGCCCATCAGGTGCGCCGGGGGTATGAGAACATCGAGCGCAAGTTCCTCGATCTCGGTGCGCGGATCGCGCACGTCTCGGAAGGGTAGACGTCACCCACTCATGAAGATCGGTATCGATCTGGGCACGGCCAACATCCTTGTCTATGTGAAAGGCAAGGGCATCGTCATCCAGGAACCGTCGGTCGTGGCCGTCAGCGAGGGCAACCAGATCGTGGCCGTGGGCGACGAGGCTCGGGAGATGATCGGTCGCACCCCGGGCGCCATCACGGCCATCCGCCCCATGAAGGACGGCGTCATCGCGGACTACGTCATCACCGAGGCGATGCTGCGCTATTTCATCAAGAAGGCGGGTCGCTCCTTCACCAAGCCGGATGTGATGATCAGCGTTCCCTGCGGTGTGACCAGCGTGGAGAAGCGCGCCGTCCGTGACGCGGCCATCAAGGCCGGAGCCCGCGAGGCCTACCTCATCGAGGAGCCCCTGGCGGCGGCCATCGGGGCGAACGTGCCCATCAGCGGGCCGTCGGGCAATCTGATCATCGACATCGGCGGCGGTACCAGCGAGATCGCCGTCATCGCGTTGGGCGGCATCGTCGTCTCTCGGTCGCTGCGCGTGGGCGGGAACCGCTTCGACGAGGCCATCGCCTCGTATATCCGCAAGAAGTACAACCTGATGGTCGGCGAGCGGACGGCGGAAGAGGTCAAGATCGCCATCGGCACAGCCCTCCCACTGGAGAGGGAACTGCACATGGAGGTACGCGGCCGCGACCTTATCGCGGGTCTGCCGCGCACCATCCCGTTCACGAGTTCCGAGGTCACGGAGGCACTGGAACAGCCGCTCCAGCAGATCGTGAGCAGTGTCCGGGCCGTGCTCGAGGAGACGCCGCCGGAACTCTCCAGCGACATCATCGACAAGGGCATGGTCATGTCGGGCGGTGGCGCCCTGCTGCGCAACATCGACAAGCTGCTCACCCAGGTCACCGGCGTACCCTGCCACGTGGCCGAGAACTCGCTCGACTGCGTGGCCCTGGGCACCGGTCTGGCGCTGGAACACTTCGACTTCTTCAAGAAGTCGCTCGTGCAGCGCGTCTGACGCTCGTGGCGGCGGATCCGGCTGGAACGTCGTTCGCCGACCTGCATGTGCACAGCTCCGCATCCTTCGACTGCCTGAGCCGGCCGGCCGACCTGGTCCGTGCCGCCGTCGCACGCGGCCTGACGCACCTGGCCATCACCGACCACGAACGCCTCGATGGCGCGCTCCGTGCTCGCGACCTTGCACCGCCGGAGCTGCGCGTCATCGTGGGTGAGGAAGTGCGCACGGCGGGCGGCGACCTCATCGGGCTGTATCTCGAACGGCCGGTGCCCGCCGGCCTGTCCGTGGCGGACGCCGTGGCCGCCATCAAGGAGCAGGGCGGGCTGGTGGGGCTGCCCCATCCCTTCGATCGCTTCCGCTCCTCCGGTGGGTCGCGCATCGGGCCTGATGAAGAGGCGCTGGCCGGGCTGGCCGGTCGGGTCGACTTCGTGGAGGCTCACAACGGGCGCGCCATCGGTGGTGGCAATGTCCGCGCCGCGGCCTTCGCTCAGCGCCACGCGCTACCGGGCGTGGCCGCCTCCGACGCCCACACCGTGCAGGAGCTCGGCCTGGCCTACACCATCCTGCCCGGCGACCCGCATTCCGCGGCCGAGATGCGCGACGCGCTGCCGGGTGCGCGCCTGGTGCTCGGTCGTGCCAGCTTCTACGTGCGCGGCTGGACGCCGTTGGCCAAGCTCGTCCAGCGCGTGCGTGGCAATGGCCGCGTGGCTGCGGTAGCGCTCGGATCCGGGCGTGAGCGAGCGCCTTCGTGAGCCCGACGCAGCCGGCCGATCCCGCCGAGGAGCCGGTCATCGACTACCCGCTGGTCAACGAGTCAGGCGCCGAAGCGCCGGCTCCGCTGTCCCGGCGCCTGCGCGACCCCCGGACGATCATCTCCATCGTCTTGCCGCTGATCCTCATCGCACTCATCGCGGCGACCGTGGGCAAGATCGACCTCAACAAGCTGGTCGGGTCCATCACACGCGCCGATCCCCTGTTGTTGGTGGCCGCCTTCGGGATCTACTACCTCGGCTTCCCGCTGCGGGGCTACCGCTGGGCGCTCCTCCTGCGCGGGGCGGGCATGCGCGTGCGGCTGCGCGACTCGACGGAGATCATCTTCATCGGCTGGCTGGTGAACTGCCTGGTTCCGGCCAAGCTCGGTGATGTCTATCGCGCCTACCTGCTGCGTCTCAACTTCGATGTCTCGCTCAGCCGCACCTTCGGAACGGTCTTCATCGAACGCGTCTTCGACCTCTTCACCATCGCCCTGCTGGGGCTGGCAGCGGGGTTCTGGAGTTTCCGCGATGGCATGTCGCCAGAGGTTCGGATCATCTTCGGCATCGGACTCGCGTTCGTGGCGGCACTCGCCATCGGGCTCTTCGTGGTCCGGAACTTCGGACGTCGCATCATCACTCGACTCCCTCTGCCCAAGCGGGCGGGGGAGTTCTACGAGCGGTTCGAGGAGGGCGTCTTCTCCATCGAGGCGCGGCGGGTGCCGCTGCTGGCGGTAGTCACGGTACTCATCTGGGCCACGGAAGCGATGCGCTTGTACCTGGTCGTGCTGGCCCTTGGATTCGAATGCCCTCTAGGCATCAGTGGGGCGTTCTTCGTGGCACTCATCGCCTCGCTGCTGACGGCCATCCCTCTCACTCCGGCTGGACTGGGCATCGTGGAAGCCGGCGTGGGCAGCATCCTCGTGGGCCTGTACCGGGCCACCGGCGACGAGGCCGCTGCCATCGTCCTCGTGGACCGGGCCATCAGCGTGCTCTCGATAATCGTGCTGGGCAGCATCCTGTACCTGGTCTCATCCAAGACGCGTGGCGGCCACCCGCGTGGCGCACAGGGCCTGGGCGACACGCCTGCACGTCCGGCAGGGTAGCGGCCCGAAGGCGGGAGCCGATCAGGCGCGGGATCCGCTCAGTTACGCTTGGGTATCGCGTTCTCGACGGCGCGCACCACCGGGTTGCTCTGAGGCAACGACAGGCGGCGCATGCGCAGGGCCAGGTAGTACTCCATCACCTGACGCACCTGAGGCTCCGTGAGGAGGTCATCCGCGCGCAGCGCGTACTCGATACGGGCGGTAGGGTGGCTGGCGGTGGCAGCGACCATGCCGAAGTACTGCGGCGTGTCGGCCTCATCATGCAGTTCCCGGAGACCACGCGCCAGCTTGGTGGCGGTGCCCAGGGATGGTGTGCGATCGCCGCGCACCAGCCGTGAGATGGTCGAGTGGTCGACACCGGACTGCTGCGCCAGCTGTCGTTGGGACATCTTCTTTGCTTTGAGCTGGGTGCGCAGCCATTCGTTGAAGGCCCGCCCATTCTGGACGCTCATGGTGCTCCCGGGGACTCGTCGGGTCATCACGGGCCCATCCGATGCGCCTGTGGGTCACGGTCAAGGATCGTGCCAGGGACATCTTCAGCGACCCGGCCCACGGTCGATATAGGCCCTTGGTACCAAGGTCCGCGGATCCGTTCGGCAGCGGATCGGTCAATCTGACGGCATGGTGGCCGCCGCCTCGATCTCCGACCGTCCGGTCCCTCCCGCGTCGGCGACCGGACGCCGGCTACGGGCCGGTCGTGCGCTGCGGGCGGCGAAAGCGCGCGCCGGCAGGCGCGGCAGCTCCCGTCCGGCGATGAGGCGCCGGACACGGTCCATGTTGACCCGGTCGTAGCCAAGGTCCATGCCGGGCGTCTCCAGATAGGTGGGCACGTCCGCCAGACGCGGGTGGGTGAGCAGCGCGGTCATGCCGCGCTGGCCTATAAGACCGGCGCCGATGTGCTCATGGCGGTCGCGCTGCGAGCCGCGGGTAGCGCGTGAATCGTTGAGATGGAGCATGCGCAGGTATCTCGGACCGAGCTCGGCATCGAAGCGCATCAGCAGTCGATCCAATGCCTCGGGATCGTCCAGGTCGTAGCCGGCACCCCACAGGTGGGCCGTGTCGAGGCAGAAGCCCAGCCGTTCCGGCTCGAGCCCCGCTGTCGTGGCCGCCTCCAGGATGCCCACCAGGTCCTCCAGCCGGCTGCCCACGCCGTCGCCCATGCCCGCCGAGTTCTCCAGGACGAGCAGCGGTACGTCTGGTGCACGACCCACCGCGCGATCGATCTCCAGCAGGCCGGCCGCCAGCCGCGCGATGCCCTCTTCGCGTCCCAGCCCCTTGTGCGAGCCGATGTGGACGTTGACGAAGCGAGCCCCGTAGTGCACGGCCATGCGCATCTCGGCGATGAGGGTCTCCACGGAGCGTCGCCGGAACTCCTCGTCGCTGCCGCAGAGGTTGACCAGGTAGGAGGCATGGATGGCCAGTGGTCCGATGTCGAGCTCGGCCAGGCGAGCGCGGAATCGGTCGATGCCGGCGGGGGGCTCCGTGCGGCGACGCCACGCGGTGGGGTTGTCGGCAAAGACCTGGACGGCCGTGGCCCCGATCTCACGAGCACGCTCGGCGGCCTTGAGCAGTCCGCCGCTTAGGGGCAGGTGCGGTCCGATGCGCCGGCCGCCGAGGGCCGCCAGGCGCCGAGCCAGCACGTCTCTGCCGAGGCGACGGGCCGGCGCCGACCTGGCTGTGGGCAGCGGTGGCCCCGAGGCCCCACCGGCTCTTCTCGATCGACGTCCTTCGGCGGACGTCATGCTGTCTCGCCGCTGGCTAACCTGTAGCGCGTGGACGACGAACTGCTGAGGGCGCTCAAGGCCCTCTCCGACGCGTCACGACTGCGGGTGGTGGGTCTATTGGCGAGCGGCCGGCGCATGGCTGTGGAGGAGCTGGCGACGGACCTTGGCCTATCACCGGGCACCGTGGTGCACCACCTCAAGCGTCTCTCGGCGGCGGGACTGGTGCGCGCCCAGCCACGCCCTCCGCACGTCGAGTACGAGTTGCGCAAAGAGCGTCTGGCCTGGATAGGGGCGGGACTGTCCGCCGTCGGCAAGGACGCCGAACCGGATGGACTGGAGACGCCCGGTCCGGACGGCCGGCTGCGGTCGGCCTACGTGTCGAAGGTCCTGGGCGGCTTCTTCGAGGCGGGCCGTCTGGCGAGCATCCCGGCCCAGGAGAAGAAGCGCGTGGTCGTCCTGCGCTACCTCGCCGAGACCGTCTTCGAAGCCGACCGGCTCTATCCCGAGAAGGAGGTGAACCAGCGCCTGGCGGTGCTCCATCCGGACGTGGCCTCCCTGAGACGCTACCTCGTCGATCACGGCTTCATGCAGCGCGAGGCCGGGATCTACCGCCTGCGGCCCGAGGCGGAGTGGCCGGACTCGCCGGATTCCGGCTCGATGAGGCCGTAGTCCCCGTCGCGGCGGCGATAGAGCACGCCCAGTCGCTCATTCTCGGCGTTGACGAACACGAAGAAGCTGTGGCCGAGCTCCTCCATGCGCGTCACGGCGTCCTCCTCGAACATGGGCTCGATGGCGAAGCGCTTGACCTTCACCACGCGCGGCCCGGACGTGTCCGTGTCGATGTCCGAGTCGGCGGTGCCGTCGGCCAGGGTGCGCAAGATCTCCTTCTCCTCCGGCGGGCGGCTGCGCAGTCGAGGCCGCTCTCGATGGTCCACGGCCTGACGCTCGAGCTTGTCCACCACGTCGTCCATGGCGGCGTGGTGGGAGGGGCCAGCGGCGGTGCCGTGGATGGGGCGGCCATCGACCACCAGCGATACGTCGACGATGCACGAGTCACCGTCGCTCTTGTGGGGCTCCACGGAGAGGACGACGAGCGCCTCGCTTCGATCGTCGAGCATCCGCTCCAGCCGCAGCATCTTGCGCTCGATATAGGCTCGGTCGCCCTCCGAGACCGCCAGGTTCTTGCCTCTCACGATGGTTCGCACGTTGGACCTCCTGGCAGGGAGTCTAGGCGCGCCGCCGGAGCACGGTACGGCGGCGGCGGATCTGACCTCAGCGCTCGCGGGCCAGCGTGATGGCGCTGACTGCCAGCGCGCCCGCGGCGTGGAGCGCACCCGCACAGCCGGTGAGGGTGGCACCGGTCGTGGCCACATCATCGACCAGGATGAGCCAACGGCCGCGCACCTGCGGACCGAAGCCCGGATGTACCGCGAAGGCGCCGCTCACGTTGCGTGCCCGCTCTGCCCGACCCAGGGAGTGCTGCGCCGCCGTGCGCTCGCTGCGCATCAGGGCCTTCACCATGGGCAGACGGAGATGGCGGCTCGCCACACCGGCCAGGAGCTCGGCCTGGTCGAACCCGCGCTCACGGCGACGCGCCGCGTGGATGGGCACCGGCACCACGAGGTCGCCGCCCGCCCCCGCCCGGGCCCAGCGCCGCGCGAGAAGCACGCCCAGCGGCTCGGCCAGCCGACGCTCCCCGTCGTACTTGAGGGCATGGAGTGCGGCGCGCGCGGGACCGGAGAACGCGGCACACCATTCTGCCTGGACCAGTCCCGGCGGCAGTGCCGCAGCCAGGCCGATGGGCACGCCGCTGGGCTCGTCGATGCGTCGTTCCAGGCTGCGGTAGCACCCCGCGCAGAGGATCTCGCCCTCGCGACCACAACCGGGACAGCGAGGTGGCAGCAACAGATCAAGGATGGAGGGCACAGCGGCATGGTCGGGAGAGCGACTTGTTCGGCGCTCCACGTGCGCTCATCGGTGACTTCGCGGTGCGGCCCATGAGCGCCAAAGAGGCCGCAGGGTCCGCGCCGTATCATCCGGCGCGATGACCACCGAATCGCGACGCGCGTCGCAGGCGCCCACGGACAGCGGAGCACAGGCTCGGCCCATCATGCGGCCACGCGGTGGCTGGTCACGTCCGGCGGCTCTCTGGCTGGCCGGCCTCGGCGCGATCTTCACGCTGGCCACGATGGCTGTGCTGATCGGATCGCCCGGCTGGGGATACGACTTCGAGGCGTACTACCTGGCTGCCGTCCGGCTGGCTCGTGGTGACGGCATCTATCAACCCTGGACGTTGGCCGAACCGTTCCGGCCGGGTCCCTATGGTCTCTACCTCTACGCGCCGCCGCTGGCGGTCGCCGTGGTGCCCTTCACGGCCCTCTCCCTGCCGGTGGCCACCATCGTCTGGGTGGCGCTGCGCATCGTCCTGCTGGCCGTGGCCTGCTGGCTCATGCCGGTCTCCGCGGCGGTTCGCTGGGCGACCTTCGCGGCGGCTGCCTTCAGCGCGGCGACCATCAGCGATCTTCACCTGGGCAACGTGAGCGTGCTCGTGGCGGTCCTGTCCGTGCTGGTCTGGCGCTGGCTCGACCGACCGACCGGCGCGGTCGCCCTCGCCCTGTGCATGTCCATCCGCCCGACCATGGGGCTGGTTCTCGTCTGGACCCTGTTGCGGCGTGCCTGGCGACCGGTCGTCTGGACAGGCGCGGCAGGACTCCTGCTGATCGCGGCCACCATCCCGGTCGTCGGCGAGCAAGGCTACCGCGACTTCTTCCGAGTGCTGGGGCACGTCAGCGATGTCACGGGAGTACCCAACAACCTGGACCTCGGCTCCACGGCGCTGCGCCTGGGGCTGGGCACGACCATCGCCAGCGCTGCGCTGTTCGCCGGCTACGCCGTGGGCATCGGCGCGATGTTGTTCTCACTGAGGAGGGACCGGGAGGTCGGCTACGTGGTGACCATCGGCGCCACGATGCTGCTCGCGCCGCTGCTATGGGATCACTATCTGGCCAGCCTCATCATCCCCGCTGCATTCCTTGCCGAGCGTGGCCGTTCGTGGGGCGTCGCGTTGCCGCTGCTGACCTGGGTGCCGCCGGCGTTTCTGCCGCTCGTCGTGCTGGGTGCCACGGTCCTGCCGCTGCTCGCGCGTGAAGGTCAGGAGCCGATCGGCTCCAGGCGGATGCGGTCCCCGCATCTGACCCCTGTCACCTCGAGCGTTCCAGCCGGAAGCTCCACCACGCCTGCCGCCTGACGCACGGGCAGCACCAGCCCTCGCCATGGAGGGAGGCGATGGCGCAAGGCGACCACCGCGCTCAGACCCTCAGCGTCCGGTGATGCCAGGAAGAGTGCATCGATAGGGAAACGCATGAAGAGCATATGGATGCTCGCCGTGCTCAGGTAGAGTCCCTCGCCGACGGCCAGGGAGGGCCGGCCCATGAGCCCTCGGAAACGTCCCCAGAAGGATGTCGCCGCCTCCACGCGGGAGGCCACCACGACGCCGCGTGCCGGATCGGCCAGGCGCCAAGGTCCGGCGCTCACAGGCTATCCGCCGATGCTGACCATGATCATGATCATGGCCGGACCCAGGATGACGATGAACATGGAAGGGAAGATGCAGCCGACCAGGGGAAAGAGCATCTTGACGGGCGCCTTGGCGGCCTGCTCCTCGGCTCGCTGACGACGCTCGATACGGAGCTGCTCGGACTGGACCTGGAGCACCTTGCTGATCGAGACACCCAGCTGTTCCGCCTGGATGATGGCTCCGATGAAGGTGCGCAGCGCGCGCACATCCGCGCGCTCGACGATATCCCGGAGGGCATCGCGGCGAGCCTTGCCCACGCGGATCTCATTGAGTCCCCGGCTGAA
>JBBJNS010000023.1:0-19524 GCA_037720745.1 Candidatus Limnocylindrales bacterium | reverse complement strand
CTGCGGCGTCCAGGTCGGGCCGGCGGTTCTGGGGCCGTCAGGCGTCCACTCGAGGCGGTCGATGCACATGCGGCGAGCCGTCTGCGCCGGGTCCCAGGCGTGATAGACGAGGTGATCGCTGCCGTCGAGCGTCGTAGTGATCGACGCATGACCGGGTCCGATCATCTTGCCGGGCACGGTGCGCAACACATGGAGTGCGTGCCCATCGGGCTCCACGAACGGCCCCAGCGGGCTGTCCGCGACGGCATATGAAAGACCGTACGACTCGTCCGTCCAGCAGCCGCCGGAGTAGAAGCACCAGTAGCGACCCTGGCGCTTCACAACAAAGGGGCCTTCTAGCGTATGCCAGTCGTAGACGGCGCCGTACATCGACCGCCGTTTTTCGAAGATCTGCCAATCGGCGGTCGCTCGCAGCACGGTCCGCCGCTCGCCCGCCAGGGTCAGCGGATCCAGCATCCGGTCGACCACCAGGGCGGTGCCGGGCCGATCGCCGTCGAGGAAGTCGCGCGCGTAGTAGAGATACCACTCCCCATCGTCGTCACGAAACGGATGCGCGTCGATGGTGAACGGGTCGTCGTCCGGCGTCAGGATGCGGCCGGCGTCCACGAACGGCCCCTCCGGCCGATCAGCTACCGCGACGCGAAGGCGATGGAACCGGTCATCGATACCGGTCGAGTAGTAGAGGTAGTAGCGATCATCGATGAGCGCGACCTCCGGTGCCCAGTAGTCGACGGCCGTGCGCGAGTCCACCGGCTCCAGGGCGCCGCCGAGGGATGTCCAGTCGACCAGGTCGACCGAGCGCAGCACCTCGAAGACGCGTCCCTCGAGCGCCGGGATGCGGGTGCCGTAGGCGTAGTAGTCCGTCCCGATGCGCAGCACGAAGGGATCCGCGAAGTAGCCGCCGTAGACGGGATTCGTATAGGACGCGATCGGCATCGCGGCACGATAACGCCCCGGCCGTGGAGGCACCCTCTATGAGGAGACGGCACCTGCTCCAGCCAGGGGGACGGGCACACGCTCCCGATGCCGCGAGGTCGTCGTCAGGGTGGCCCGCCTCTCCCGCCGCTCCGGCTCGGCGATGGGTTCGTCTGCGCGCCCGATCCCCAGCATCGACCAGCCGGCGGCGCGGATGGTCGCCGGATGAAGCGCGCGACGGCCATCGAAGAGGACGGCTCGCCTGGTGAGCGTCGCCAGGCGCGGCCAGTCGAGTTCCTCGTACTCCGGCCATTCCGTGGCGAGCAGGACGAGGTCCGCATCCCGGCAGATCCCTTCCACGGATGCCGAACGCTGCAACCCCTCCACCCTCTTCGTCGCCTCGAGCCTCACGACAGGATCGTGTGCGATCACCTGGGCTCCGCGTTCCAGCATGGCCTTCGCCATGGCGATGGCTGGCGAGTCACGCAGGTCGTCCGTATGCGGCTTGAACGAGAGGCCCAGCATCCCGACCCGTCGTCCTCGTAGCCGTCCCAGGCGACCCTCTAGCCGGTCGACGATGTTGGCAGGGCGCGCGGCGTTATCGGCCACGGCGCCCTGCAGCATGGGCAGGTCCACTCCCGCGGCCTCTCCGAGGCGCACGATGTTGGCCAGCTCCTTGGGCAGGCAAGAACCCCCGAATCCGATACCTGGGCGAAGATAGGAGCCGCCGATGCGCGGATCGAGTCCGATGCCGGTCACGACATCCCCGATATCCGCGCCGTAGGAAGCGCATAGGTCGGCGATCTCGTTGATGAAGGTCAGCTTCGCAGCCAGGAAGACGTTGGCGGCGTTCTTGATCATCTCGGCCGAGGCGAAGTCCGTCACCAGGATGGGCGACTCGAGGGTCGCGTATATCTGCCGCACGGTGCTCGATGCCTGTGTCTCCTGGCCGTCGGGCGTGCCGATGACGATGCGCGTCGGCGCCAGGAAATCCGACACAGCGGTGCCCTGGCGCAGGAACTCAGGATTCAGGGCCAGCTGGCCCGCGTCCTGGCGGCCCATCCAGCGTCCGATCTCCGCCCAGGCGCCCAAGGGCAAGGTCGAGCGCAGGAGGACGACCGCTTGCGGCGCGTGTTCGGCGATGTCCCGGCAGGCCGAACGGATCTGAGACAGATCAGCGACCCCGGTCCCGTCGAGCGGCGTGCCGACGCAGACGAGCACGGCGTCGGCCCCCGGCAGCGCCCTCGCTGCATCTCCTACCGGGCGCAGGCGACCCGCTTCGATGCCCTCCGCCACAAGTTCCGCGAGACCGGGCTCGTGAAACGGGACGCGGCCGGCGCGTAGGGCCTCGAGCCGCTCCGGCGCGACCTCCAGGCAGGCGACATCGTGACCGAGCCTGGCCAGGCAGGCGGCTGTGACGAGCCCCACATATCCCGCGCCCATGACCGTGAGCTTCACGACGGAGTCCTTCCACGATCGCCGAGGTCCAGGAGCTGCCACGCGTCACGCAGGAGACCCAGGGCGACGCGGTCACCATCAGCCCGCGGCTGGTGGATCTCAGCCAGGCGGAGCAAGGTGGCTCCTTCCAGCACCTGTACCAGACGGGGGTCGAGCGCCGCGTCCAGATCATGGGAGCGACGTCGGAAGCAACTCCCGACATCGCTGAGGGGCCGATCGGCAGCGCCATCCTGGAGGGCCAGCAGACGCAGATGCGCCAGAAGGTTCGCGACATCGACGGCCGGTTCGCCCATCGCCGCATCATCCAGGTCCAGGAATCCCAGCCCCTCGGGCCCGACCACCACCTGGTCGTGATAGAGATCCCGATGGATGGGTAGGTCGCGCCAGGCCCAGGCCTCGGTCGCGCGTCGCTCGAGGGCCATGAGGCAAGCTCGGGCGAGCGTCGCCAGCTCCGGCGCGGCAGCCGCCAGCCGCGCCGTCCGATCGGCCAGTGGCGCCAGCTCGTCGGCCAGCAGGTGCCGACGCGCCAGGCGCGCGCCACAGTGGTGCAGCGCGTGCAGGCCGTCGGCGAGTGCTTCTGCCACGGCCCGGTCGCCAACCAGCAGAGCGGGCACGATGGGCAGGCCACCAACCTCGGTCTGGAGGTGTACCCGGACATCGGCCAGGAAGGCGACCGGCCGGGGGAGCCGCAGCAAGTTCGGGTCCGCCGCTCGGGCGAGGGTCTCCAAGGTGGCGTGGACCCGCGGCCCTCGATCTCGAGCCCAGGTCTTGCCGTAGAGGCGCAGATCGGAAGCGGCCGCGCCGTTCGCAGAGAGGCGGATGTCGTACCGGATGGCGCACCGGCGACCCGGCTTGTGACGAGCGACAGAGGCATCGACGCGCTCGACATGCCGGTCAAGCACCTGAGAGAGACGCACCGCCATGCGCTGGCCGTCGAGCAGCTCTGCCAGCTGGGGCAACGCCGGGTCTGTGGCTTCCTGGCGCGCGCCATCGGTCGCTCCGCCCGGACCGTTGGTCACCGCGTGCTGACGTGAGGCGAAGGCGATCTCGGCGCGTTCCTCGGCCAAGGTCAGGAGCCGTTCCACTGCCGCCGGCCAGTCGGGCTGTAGCCGCCTGAATGGGCCCACCGCCATCTCTAGGCCGGCCGCCGCTTCGTGCAGCGCGAGCTTCCTCAGGTCGATCGACGGACCCCCTGGGTAGCCATCGAGCAGCGCCTCGCGGCCGGCGTTCGCCACCTCCGGATCCGACGCCCGTGCCGCGAGGTGCGCCGTGGCGTTGCCGATGTCGGAAAAGGGGTCGCCCCGACGTGCCTCGTCAAAGTCCAGTAGCACGATGCGTGTCTCGTCGTCGACGAGGACCTGATCGTCATAGAAGTCACCGTGGATCAACCGCCTCGGCTCCTTCTCCGCCACGAGTGCCTCTCGCAGGCGGCCCGCCAGCTGATCCACTCTGCTGGCCAGATCGGGTAGCAGGAGGGACACCGTCCGAGCGGACGCGGCCAGCGGGACATGCGACGGCCGAGGAGCGGGCATCGGACCGGACCAGGGCATCGCGTGCAGCGCCCCCAGCATCCGGCCGGTGGGTGCCAGGGCCGCCAGCAGCTCGTCACCCTCGAGCGTGGCGAGCGGGACGCCAGGGGCCGCGCGGTGAACGATGCCGTTCACGGCGTCCAGGCGGGTCAGCGGTTCGGGCGTGGTGATCCCTCCGGCCGCGAGGCGATGCCCCAACTCCTCCAGCCACGAAGCGCGGTCGTCGGAAAACAGCTTCGTGTACAAGGTGTCGCTTGCTCCCTCGCCGAGCTTGTAGCGAAGCAGTGCCTTGCGGCCCGGTCGATAACGCATCAGCTTCACGTGGCTCAGCCGCACTCGCCCATCGTCCGGACCTCTCAGCGCCTGAGCCAGCAGTCGGCCGGCCGCGCGACGAGACGACGCCCGGATGAGACCCGGCAGCTCGCGATCCAGGGGGTAGGTCTGAAGGATCGTATCGAGCTCCGGGAGAAGCACGGCGTGTGGCCAGGGCGCGCGCTGATCATTGCGTGAGGCGCGCTGCGTCAGCCGCGCGAATGAGGCTCGAGCCCAGATGGCGGCGGTCCTCTCCGGCCGGCCGAAGCGGGCATGTGCCTGGACTCTTCGGACACGCGACGCCGGGCCCGCCGGGTCGCGCATTCGCAGCTCGTACTGCACCAGGCAACTGGTGCCGGGCTTGTAGCGGATGTAGACCGGCTCGCAACCGACGAGGTCGAGCTGGCCGTCCCGCACCGGGGCAAGGTGCTCGCGTAGGATCCGCTTCATGGCCGTGCCGTCGAGTGCGACGGACATGGCCGTCAACCCCGGGTCGAGCGGCGGCAGCGGGATCATGCCGGCACCTCTGCCGGAAGCTGGCCACTGCCCGCCGCCTGCGGAGCGAGCTGACGGCGGTACAGCCCCGCGTATCGACCGTCCAGGTCCAGCAGTTCGGAGTGCGTACCACGCTCGACGATACGGCCCGCATGGAGCACGCAGATGACGTCGGCCCGTTCCACGGTCGCGAGGCGGTGCGCCACGATGATGGCCGTGCGGTCGGCGAGCAGCCGATCCAGGGCCTCCATCACCAGCTCCTCTGCCTCGGCGTCCAGCCCCGTGGCCGGCTCATCGAGCAGCACGATGGGGGCGTCCTTGACGATCGCGCGCGCGATGGCCAGCCGTTGGCGCTGCCCGCCCGAGAGGGTCACGCCGCGCTCGCCGATGACGGTGGCGTAGGCGTCAGGGGTGGCCTGGATGACATCGTGGATGAGTGCCGCCCGCGCGGCGGCCACGATTTCCTCCTCGGTAGCGTCTGGCCGGCCGTAGCGGATGTTCTCCAGGAAGTCTCCCCCGAAGAGCACACCGTCCTGGGGCACCACGCTGATCTGGTCGCGCAGCGACTTGAGCGTGAACGAGCGGATGTCCTGGCCATCGATGAGCACGCGACCGGCGCTCGGGTCGTTGACGCGCGGCACGAGGCCCAAAAGGGTCGATTTGCCCGCTCCCGTGGCGCCCACGAGGGCAACCGTCTGTCCGGTCTCCACCACGAGGTCAAGGCCATCAAGCACGACCCGCTTTCGCTCGTATCCGTAGGTCACCGACTCGAAGCGGACCTCACCCCTGAAGGTGGGCGCGACGCGCGACCCCCCGCGCACGTCTGGCGACCGGCCGAGCACCTCCAGGACACGGTCCATGCAGCTCGAAGCCTTACTGGCGCGCTCCGTGATCCGCGACAGGCGACGCAGTGGTCGGTAGAAGCCCTGGGTATAGGCCACGAAGACGATGAGCTCACCAGGGGTGAGCGCGCCGTCGAGCACCTGGAGCGCGCCGAACCAGAGGACCACCGCCGTGGCGGCCGCGATGGCCAGCTCCACTCCCCGATTGAGCTGAGCCTCCAGCCGCGTGGCCTTGAGGCCGCTCTTGAGGCTGCGCTTGTTGAGCTTGCGCAGGCGCTCTTCCTCGTCGTCCTCCCGGGCGAAGAGCTGCACCACATGCATGCCCGCCAGGACCTGCTGCAGCCGGCCGGCCAGCTCACCTTCGCGACGGCGCTGTTTGGAGGCGGCATCACGGATGCGGCCGGAATAGATGGAGAGCATGACGAGGATGACGGGCACGACCAGGACGGCCAGTGTAGCCAGCCGAGCGTCCATCGCGAACATCACGATCACGAAGCCCACCAGCAGCACAGTCTCGGAGACCGCGGAGAGGAGCGACGACACCAGGAGCTCGCGCAGCATGTTGATGTCCCCGGTCAGCCGCGTCAGAAGATCGCCTGTGCTGGCCTTGTTGTGGAAAGCCATGGAGAGGCGCTGCAGATGGACGAATAGGCGCCGACGGAGGGCCATCACCACGTCCTGGCCGACAGCCGAGGTGCGCGTGCTCTGTTGGTAATAGGCGAAGCCGCGCAGCACGGCCAGCCCCAGGATGGCCGCCGTGGCGGCGAAGAGGATGCGGAAGGGGTCGCTGGCCAGCAGGTCCTCGAGCGGCTCGAACGGGAGCGTCAGGGGCATCCCCAGCAGGACGCTGTCCAGGATGATCTTGATGGGCCATGGTTCCAGCAAGCGGGTCGCCGCGTACGCGATGGACGCCAGCAGGGCGATCCCCAGGGCACGCCAGTGCGGCAGCAGGTCGCCGCGGAATCGCACCACGGCCTGGACCATGGTGGTACCGCCCTGCACGCGTTCCTGGAGGATGCGTCTTGCGTCACTCATGTCAGGAACGCCCGGCCACCGGGGCCAAGCTGCTGCCGCCGGTGACGCCGAGCGACGGCTCGCCTCCTCCAGAGACTCCCAAGACTCGCTCGGCGACATGGCGCCAGGCGTGATGGGCCAGTACGTGACGGCGACCGAGGGCCGCGCGACGGCTCGCCTCCGGCGCATCACGGAGCGCCGCGAGCACCTTGTCGGCGAGATCGCTGACGTCGCCGGGGGCATAGGTCCAGCCGCCCGTGTCGTCGTGCACGCAGTGAGCGATATCTCCCAATCGTGCGGTGACCACCGGCAGTCCCGCAGCCAGGTACTCGAAGAGTTTCAGCGGCGAGAAGTAGAAACTTTCCTGCTCTCGGTAGGGTGCCACCGCCACGTCCATGATCGACAGCAGGTCGACCACGGCTTCATGCGGGACGGCCCCCACGAAGAATGTGTCTCGTGACAGGTCCAGCACGCCGGCTAGGGACTCCAGCGCGGAGCGCTCCGGCCCATCGCCGACCAGCAGCAACGATACGTCGGTGCCAGCCTTCCGCAGAAGGGCGACGGCATACAGCAGAGCGGCCACGTCGTGCCAGGGCTTGAGCGTTCCCACGAAGCCGACCACCGGACGATCCGTAAGTCCCAGCCGGAGCCGTGCGGCCGCGCGTCGTTCATCGGTCATCGCGCGGGTGTCGAATCGTTCTGGGTCGACACCATTGGCCACGACCGCGATCCGTGACGGCGTCACGCCCTGGTCCTCGAGCCACAGGGCCAGCGCACTGCTGACGGCTACGACGCGGTCGGCCTTGCCCAGGATGTGGCGCTCCATCGAGCGGGCGGCGTTCGGGAAGGCGAGACCGCGGTGCATGGCCTGCTCCAAGCTGAGGGGCGCGTTAACCTCGAGCACGAGTGGCAGGGACAGTTCCTCGGCCAGTGCTATGCCGGTGGCGCCGAAGAGCGCGTAGCGCTCGTAGATGAGGTTCGGCGCGAACGCCCGCACGGCGTCTCCTGTCCGCTGACGGAAGGAGCTGGCGCCGGCGATGGTGGCCACGGTCCAGGTCTCCGCTGCCCCGGCCTCGGGATCGGCCCGCAGCCAGCGTTCGAGCGCGACGTCCATAAGATCGGGCGATGGGACGAAGAGGCTGACACCATCGGGCAACCTCAGATCTGTGGCGTACGGGGCGGTCGCGGCATCTTCGGCATCGCGGCGCCGTGCGATCCGCTCCCTCGCTGAGCGTCGCGCGAAGATCCGGACCTCATGACCCAGTCCGGCCAGGGCGCGGGTCATCTCCGCGACATGGACAGAGGCACCCTTCTGGCCGCCGATGGGCACCCCCACGTCGGAGCACAGGTAGGCGATCCTCATGCCATCGCCCCGTGGAACTCGCGCAGGAGTTGCGCCACGTTCCGCTCAAGGTCGAACTCCTGCTCCACGAGAGCCCGACCGGCTTCGACTCGACGGGCCGTCGAGGCAGGATCGTCGAGCGTCCGGGCGATGGCCTCAGCCAGGGCCGCCGCATCGTGTTGCGCCACGATGGTGCCCGTCTCCCCGTGGCGAACGAGCTCGGGGATGCCCGTCACGTCCGTGGCCACGACGGGCACCGTGAGTGCTAGTGCCTCGGTCAGGACCGTCGGCAGGCCGTCGCGATTCCCGTCCTTGCCCACGACACATGGCGCCACCATCACGGCAGCCTCGCGATAGCGCTCGATGACCTCCTCGCGAGGCAGAGCGCCTGTCATGCGCACGATGTCTTCCAGCCCCAGCGTGGCGATCTGCGCCGCCAGCTCCGGACCGAGCGCTCCCGTGCCTACGATCTCGCACTGGAACCGGCGGCCCTGCTGGCGAAGTGTGGAGCAGGCTGCGATGAGGTCGCTGAAGCCCTTCTTCTCGATGAGTCGTCCCACGGCCAGGACGCGCGGAGGCTGGGCGAGTCGACGACCGTTGGCAGAGAAGGAACGCAGATCCAGGCCGTTGTAGATCCGAACGACGCGTGCCGACGGAGTGATCCGGGTCAAGAACGCGACATTGAAATCGCTCACGGTCACCGCGAAGGTGGCGTCCTCCAGCTTCCGATGGAGATCGTCCGGACGCACGTCGTCCGCGAAGATGTCCTTGGCGTGTGCCGTGAAGCTGTAGCCCACCAGGGTGAGGCGATGCACCTCCCTCGCCACAGACGTTGCAGTCGAGGCGAAGTGCGCGTGGACGTGGCCCGCTCCGAGACGACGCACGCTACCGGCCACCAGCACGGCTTGATTGAACGACTCGATGGCGCGAGCGCGGCGCTGTCGAAGCGTCTTCCAGAGACGACCGAGATAACGACTCCGCTCGCTGCCCAGCAGCTCGAGATGGGCGCGCAGCATGGGGCGGGAGAGGCGCCACGTCTGCTGCGGCACGGTGGTGACCCGCGCCCGAACACGGGTCACATCAGCGTGGTGTCGAGCGTCGTCTGAGGGGCGCAGGGAGAAGATGTGGACGGGCTGACCTTGTCGCTCCAGCTCCAGGATCTCGTTGAGGATGAAGGTCTCGGAAAGGCGCGGATACATCTTGAGGACGTAGGCGATGGGCGGCCGGGTCATGGGCGCCCGGTCGCCCGCAGAGCGGGTCATGGGCGGGCCGCCACCTGCAGGCCCGCGGCCCGGAAGCTGCCGGCTGCCGCAGGTCCGGGACGAGCGGGGAGACTCGTGTCCCGGGCACCCATCAGCATCGTCAGCTGCCGTTGGAGACGCTCCAGGCCGTTGAGCATGCCCTCCGGGATAGGCCTTGGCTGGGCGTACAGAAGCGTCTCGACCTCGCGCAACAGCGTCTCCCTGCTGAGGTCGGCCGGATGAAGCATGCGCAACAGGCCCCGTCGCTCGAGCATCTCCGCTCGGATCCACTGCTCGCGCCGCGGCTCTACGCGCGGCACGATGAGGGCCGGTCGACCCGAGGCGAGGATCTCGCAGACGCTGTTGTAGCCGCCCATCGAGATGACCAGATCGGCGGCACGTATGTGAGCCGGCAAGTCCTCCACGAAGCGAACGGCTCGTACGTTGGGCAGATCGCCGACGGCCCCAGCCAGCTTGTCCCAATCGGTCGACGGCATGAGCGGGCCACCGATCACCAGCCAGGCCAGGTCGGTGGGCGCGCGTCGAGCGCGAACGGCCTGAAGGACCGTCTCCACGAGGAGGGCGCCATCTCCGCCACCGCCCACCGTGACCAGCGCAAGGCGCGAATCAGGCAGGTCGTGCCGTGCCATGATCGCGGCGCGATCGCTGGTGCCGCTGGCACGCGCGAGATAGCCGACGAAACGTGTCTTGGCCGCAGCGCGCGAGGAGAAGCCGTACTCGCGCCGGGCATCGTAGATGTGACGCTCCCCATAGATCACGATCGCGTGATACAGCTCGTCGAGCAACGCGTGGGTGCCGTCGCGCGTCCAGCTCGCATGGACGCGTGAGGGAGCGTCCACGACGTCGCGCAAGCCCAGCACCAGCCGCGTTCGCGGCGAGTCCCGCCACAGGGCGTGCAGCGCGGGCAGGACCTCACCGTCGAGGCCGCCCGGAGCATGATCGACGATGACCAGATCCGGCCGGAAGCTTTGAGCCGCTGCCAGGATCAGCTCTCGTCGCATCGCGCGGACGCGGGCATACCCGACGGGCAGCGAGCGGGACTCGTAGTGGTCAGCAGCGATCTTGACCACGGCAGGCAGGGACACGAGGTCCGTGCCCGGCGGCAGCGGGAATCTATGCCCTGCAGGCGATCCGCTGACGATCAATTGTGCGCCGGCCAGCGGCGATGTACTCAGCGTACCTGCCAGGCTCAACGTGCGGCGCAGGTGGCCCAGCCCGTAGGTGTCATGGCAGTAGAGCAGCGTGCGCAACGGCGCGGCCGCAAGGCCTTCCGCGGCTCCTCCATCCGTGCGATCCGTGTCGATCATCATCGTCCACATACTGTTAACCGCAGGTGAACACACGGTGAGAGGGGCATTAGAAACTTCTCAGGAGTACCTTCGTCCCGACGGCACCGCGCATGAGCGACCGGCCAGCGAGTCGCGCGTGCGCGCATGCGGGCGAGTCGCGCGTGCGGGCATGCGGGCGAGTCGTTCGAGCCATACCATCAGAGGCGTGACTCAGCCCCCGCCAGCCGCCATTCAGCAGCAGGCTCCCGCCGACCAGCCGCGGTCGGTCAGCCAGACATATCGGGGGCGAGACCGCCGGTCGGCGGAGGAGGCCTACCGCATCGACGCTGCCCAGGCGGCCTCAGCGGGCTGGTTCCCTGTGGCGCATCGCTGGGCGGAGGACTGGCAGGGACAGATCCTGTCGGTCGTCTTCGAAACACGCGGCGTGCCCGCTGAGCGTCCCTCGCACGCAGCGCCAACCGCTGAGGCCGCGCCTTCCTCGCACACTGCGCCGCCCTCGGCCGCCCGCGCCCACGCGACGACCACGATGCAGGCCATCGACCTGCACTGCGCCGGCGAGCCGTTGCGGCTGATTCGCAGCGGGTTCCCGCAAGTGCCCTTCGCGCCGATCCTAGAGCGCCGCCGCTGGGCGCAGGAGCACGCCGATGGGGCCCGACGCGTGGCGATGCACGAACCCCGCGGCCATCGCGACATGTACGGCGCCATCCTGCTCCCGCCCTTTCGCGCCGACGCCGATGTGGCCGTGCTGTTCATGCACAACGAGGGCTTCAGCACGATGTGTGGCCACGGCATCATCGCCATCACGACCGCCCTCGTCGAGGAGCGCCTCTTTCCCGTCACGCTGCCGGAGACGACCATCCGCTTCGAGACGCCCGCCGGTCTGGTGACTGCCAGGGCGCATGTCCGGGCAGCTGGTGGGAGCGGGCCGGAGGTCGAGCGGGTGCGTTTCGATAATGTCCCGTCCTTTCTCGCGGCAAGGGATATCGAGGTCAGGCCCGAAGGCATCGACCTGCCCGGGGGCAAGGCGCTGCGGGTCGACATCGCGTTCGGTGGCGCCTACTACGGCATCGTCGACGCAGGCGACCTCGGCCTGCGCGTGACCTCCGGCGAGATAGACCGCCTGACGCGCGCGGGTGCAGCCATCACCGAAGTGCTCCGCCGCGACCACCGGCTGGCTCATCCGACCGACGCTGACCTGAGCTTCGTCTACGGGACGGTCATGGTGGAGAGAGAGGTGGCAGCGGACGGAGCGTCGGGGGACACGCGGATCCGTAACGTGACCGTCTTCGCCGATGCCGAAGTGGACCGCTCTCCCTGCGGATCGGGCACGAGCGCCTTGCTGGCGCAGGCGTGGGCGCGTGGGCGCATGGCCGAGGGGGATCAGTTGATCAACGAGGGCATCACGGGCGAGTCGTTCGTCGGTCGGATCGGCGGTCGAACCTGGGTGGGGCAGCAGGAAGCTGTCGAGACGAGCATCGAGGGACGCGCCTTCGTGACCGGCTACGCATCGCTCCTCGTGGACGATCGCGATCCACTCGGAAAGGGCTTCCTGCTGGGATGAAGCCGGCGCCGCGGCCGGCCGGTGTGCAACCATGCGGAGCGTGAAGGGGTTCTAGGGTCTGTGTGCACCGAATGCCCGACGGCGCTTGCCGCTGACGTGATGACCGCCTTCCCGACACTGGTCGCCCACCATCGAGACCTGGTCTACGGCGTGGCGCGACGCTGGACACCAGCTAGGGAGGACGCGGAGGACATCACGCAGGAGACCTTCATCCGCGCCTACCGCGCCCTGCTCGGATATCCCCCCGAGCGCCGAGAGGCGCTGCGCATCCGCGGCTGGCTGGCCAGCATCACCGTGAACCTCGCCAGGAACCGGGCCCGATCCCGCCGACCGGCGGCTGCCGACCTGGCGTCCGTCACGGAACCACCCGATGAGCGCGACGCCGGTCCGGAGGGATGGGCCGAACGGCGCGAAGCGTCCCAACGCTGGCGTCGCCTCCTGGCGACACTCCCCGCGAACCAGCGGATGGCCGTCGAGCTGCGCCACGTCGAAGCCTTCTCCTACCCCGAGATCGCCGAGGCTCTGGCCAGGCCCATCGGAACGGTCAAGTCGGACGTCCACCGAGGGGTCGAGCGCCTCCGTCGCGCATACGAAGCAGACGAGGCCGCGACGAAAGCCCCCGAGCCGGTGCGCCTCACGAGCATCTCAGGGGCCTGGGAGCGCACGGCGCCGCCCGAGACCGTCAGGATCGAACGGAGAGTGATGGCACGATGAGCACGCCGAAGGACACACCGCTCACCATGGGATCCGTGCCGAGGCGGCTCCCTGCTCGCCTCATCGTCGGAGGACTGCGCGACCTTCGAGAGACCTGCCCCGAGTCGGTGAGCGACCGGGTGCTGGCCGCGACGCGCCAGACCGATTCCTACGCGAAGATGGCCGGACCGATCTGGCCGCTCGTGGTGGCCTGGGGTCGCGATGGCATCAGCGCCATCGAGCGCACCGACGATCCGGGTGCCTTCGAAGCCGAGTACCAGGCGCGGACCGGGCGACCTGTGCGGCGGGTGGACGCGGTCCCCACTCGCCTGGCACGCGCCGTCCTCAAGCGTATCGCCGGCGAACGGGTCCGAGACCTGCGTATCGACCTGAGCGGTCTCAACGAGTTCCAGCGGCGCGTCCTGGCCAAGACCATGGAGATCCCCTACGGCGAGGTCCGACCGTACGCGTGGGTGGCCGACCAGATCGGCCATCCGCGCGCCCAGCGCGCCGTGGGCACGGCGCTCGCGCAAAACCCCATCCCTTTCGTCATCCCCTGCCACCGGGTGGTGCGCAGCGACGGGCGCATCGGGCGATACGGCGCGGGTGGGCCGTCCGCCAAGAGAGCCGTGCTCGCCTCGGAGGGCCTGGATCCGGACGCTTTGGAGCGGCTGGCTTCTCGCGGTGTGCGCTTCATCGGCAGCGATACGACGCACATCTTCTGCTTCCCCACGTGCCACAACGCCCAACGCATCGGCCCGGTGCACCTGACCTCGTTCCGCTCATGGCAGGGTGCGACCCAGGACGGGTATCGACCCTGTCGGGTCTGCCGCCCCAGCGCAGGTGTTCCCGTCGCTGCCTGAAGGCCACGTGGCGGGCCGCCGCGGGGCGAGTCTCAGCCGCCGGGTCGCTTGCCCTGGAGATAGACGACGGGCGGCCGCCAGCGGAACGCCTCCGGCTCCAAAGACGCCAAGCGCTCGGCGGCGCGCCGTCGGAGCCGCTCGGACATGTCCGTGCCGATGTCCTCGATGAGCCCTAGTTCGTCGTAATAGAACTTGTAGTCCAGGTAGCTCTCCGCGGTCCAGCGCTGATCGAGGCGGTCGATCTCCGCGGCGACGCTGCGGAACCCGGCACGTCTGAGCTCGCGGATCGCAGCGGTCGGCGAACGGTAGTCGCCGGCCCGAGGGTCATCGCCAGCGTCGTCCTCATCGATGTCCATGTCGTAGACCGCCTCATCGAACTCGTCAGCGGGCCGGAACTCGTCGCGACCGGCCAGCCACGTGACCAACTGCAAACGGCCGCCGGGCCGCAGCACGCGCAAGACCTCCCGGTAGGCGGCGGCACGGTCGGGCACCAACTGGAAGACGAAGGAGGAGACTGCCAGGTCGATGGACCCGTCCGGCAGATCGAGTGCTTCGGCAGGGGCTGTGACCCAGCGGACGGGTGCACTCGGCGAAGTGGTGCTTGCCTGCTCCTCCGCCCGGCGTCGAGCGACTTCGAGCATGCCCGCTGAGGCATCCGTCGCGATCACCTCGGCCGAGGGCCAGCGCTGCGCGGCGTCGATGGTCAGGGCGCCCGTGCCCGTGCCGATGTCCAGGATGCGCACAGAGCCGCGCACCTCCGACGCGTCCCGGACGGCGCGCTCGCAGCGATCGAGCAGCTTGGCCGCGGCAGGCGCCAGCACCGGCGCCCACCATCGCTCGTACAGGCGCGCGTTTCGATCGTACCGGTCGGTGATCGCGGACACGACGGCCATGCTAGATGGAGGCGCCTCGATGCATCCTGCTGGCACGCGTGAGAAGCACTTGGCCGACCGCGTTAGGCTCGATCCGTGGCAACGCATCCGGATCCTCCGCTTCGGAAACGACGCAAGATCGTACTCGTGGCCATCGCCCTGGCGGCCCTGCTGGCGGTCAGCGCGGCAGTCGTCCTGGTCCAGCCGCGGGCGCCGACCACAGACCTCGGTGGCCTGCCCGCCTGGGACCAGCTCGACCGACGCTGGGGCACCTATCTCGCGGAGCGGGAGTGGGGCACGCCGCGCGAGGACGTGAACGGCAACGGCTGGGGCCGGACCTGGACGACGGCATCGAGCGAGGAATACCGCTACTTCGATGACGGCATCGCGGGCATCGCCGACGACCAAGGCGAGTTTCGGATCGGCTGGGCCTTCTGGGACGGCGAACAGCCTCACGTGACCGAGCGCTTCAACGGGGCCAGCAACCCGCAGGGCGAACATGGCGAGACCATCCTGGAGGACCGCATCTTCCGGGAGAGCAGCCCGACACACTCCTACGGGCGCATGACCTACCGCTATCCCTTCGAGCAGCCGCGATTCTCCATCGAGTTGGAATCGGCCAGGATCGACTCGGCGACCATGGTCCTGCGGGCGACGGCCACCAACACCAGCGCTGACCCAGGGACGCTCCACGTGGTGCTCAAGGCCTGGATGGACGAGGATGCCTCCGTCACCGCAGAGCCGGACGGCCTGGTCCTCCATGGCGAGTCGTCGCGTGTCGCGCTGGCCGGTGGCGAATCGGACGACTGGCTCCTCACGTCGGACCGCTCCGCGCTAGACGAGCTGCTGCGGGGTCCCGGACTGCACGGCGGTGGGAGTGGCCATATCGGCCTGCTGTCGTACGAGCTTGGGATGGCCGCGGGCGACTCCCGATCAGTGGTCATCGGGGTGGCGGAGTCGGCCCAGTCGGCGGCCCGCGGAGATGGCGTCGAAGCGGACCAGGCGGCCATGGCCAGGGCGACTGCCGGATTCGAGCGCGCCACCGAGGTGCTCGACGCGCGCGCCCGCGAAGCGGCCGGGATCTTCACCGGCCGGGTCACCGCGCACGAGCCGCTCTACCGGCAGGCGCTCATGAGCTTGCTCTGGAACGAGTCCTTCTACCGCTGGGATGGCACCACCGGCCTGGCGCCCGAGTGGGCCGGTCGCATCGATGCGCGTGACGTCCTGATCATGCCCGACAAGTGGGAGTACCCCTGGATCGCCTCCTGGGACAGCGCTTTCCACGCGGTCACGGCAGCGCTCATCGACCCCCAGCTTGGCGCCGACCAACTGCGCTTCCTGCTTTCGGACCGCTGGCAGCAGCCCGATGGGCATGTCCCCTGCGCCGAGTGGGTCATGGACAGGGAGTGCCCGCCGATCTTCGCCTGGGCAGCCCGGCGGGTCTTCGAGGCCGGCGCCGAGCGGGCGTTCGTCGAGGAGCTCTACCCCAGCCTCCAACGGCACTACGGCTACTGGTGGGAGGAGCTGACCATCGGACCGCGCGGCCTCTTCACCGGGGGCTTCATGGGCATGGACAACCTACCGCGGCCGACTGCTGCGGCGCAGGCCGATGCCTCCGCATGGATGGCGCTCTTCGCGGCCGAACTCGCACGCATCGCCGACGAGTTGGGCGATCATGCCGCCGCGGAGCGGTACCGCGCCGACCACACCATGATCGCGGACGCCGTAAACGATCACCTGTGGGATGACGAGCGCGGCTTCTACTTCGACCTCGACACCGGAACGGAACGTCTGTTCACGGTCCGCTCCTACACGGGCCTCATCCCCCTGGTGGCCGGCATCGTGCCGCCCGATCGTCTGCCACGGATCCTGGACGCGTTGCGCGACGAGGACATCTTCCTTTCGGTGGGTGGGATCCGCAGCCTCGACGCGTCCAGTCCCGTGTACGAACCCGGCTACGCCGGACGCGGCGTCAACTCCAACTGGCTGGGACCGGTCTGGGTACCGCTACAGCTGCTGTTGGTGGACGCGCTGGTGGAGGTCGACCCGACGCTGGCCATGGAGATCCGGGAGCGCGTCGTGGCCAACGTAGAGCGGGAGTGGCTCGAGACCGGCCGGCTGTGGGAGTACTACGACGGCGACACCGGCGAAGGGTTGGGCGCCGATGCGCAGGCCGGTTGGACGGCACTCGTTGCCAACATGATCGCAGAGGGCGGGGGCCGATAACCAGACCGTGTCCTGATCCCGGCCCGTCGATGACTGGCGTGGGTCGCCCAGCGCGGTGGGCTGGGCACTCGGCTACCGCTCCGTGGCCTTGATGCGGTAGATGCCCCCTGTGAAGTCGACCAGGTAGAGCTCGCCGGCCTCGTCCTCACCCAGCGAGACGCCCAGATGGTCGGTACGCAGCAGTCGGCTGTACTCAGCCTGCCCGGTGTCCAGGCCGGTGGCCGCGTCCAGGCCCCAGATCTCGCCGGTGCAGTAGTCGGTGAAGAGATAGCCGCCGGTGAGCACCGGGTTCGCGGCGCCGCGGTAGACGTAGCCGCCGGTGATGGCGCAGCCCTCATCCCGCGTGCCGTAGGTGGTCACGGGCAGGACGTAATCAGCGACGTCGCAGTCGGGATCAAGGTGACACTCGTTGCCCTCCATGTCCGACCATCCGAAGTTGAGACCGCCCTCCCCCGCCGGGATGACGTTGATCTCCTCCGAAGTGTCCTGGCCCACATCGCCGATCCACAGCGCGCCGGTCTCGGCGTCGAAGCTGGCGCGCCACGGGTTGCGCAGCCCGTAGGCCCAGATCTCCGGCTGGCGGCCCTGACCGGACCCCGCATACGGGTTGTCCTCCGGGATCGCGTACGGCCGATCCCCGTCCACGTCGATGCGCAGGATGTTGCCCAGCAGCTCCGTGCGTCTCTGGCCGTTGCCGAACGGATCGCCGGGCGAGTTGCCGCCGCCATCGCCCACCGCGATGTAGAGCATGCCGTCGGGACCGAAGCCCATCCAGCCGCCCTTGTGGTTCCAGTACTTGGGATGATCGATGGTCAGGATGTCCCGGCCGGAGTCGCGCGGGACCGTGGCCTGCCCCTCCGAGGTGTACTCCTGGATGAAGGAGCGGTCGTTGGCGTCCGTCCAGTGCACGAAGAACCGCCCGTTGGTGGCGAAGTCGGGGTGGAAGACGACGTAGTGGAGACCGCGCTCGCCCTGAGTATCGACCCTGTCGCGGATGTCCAGCAGCGGCTCCTGGGCGAGGGTGCCGTCCGACCCCAGCACGCGGATGCGGCCGGCGCGTTCGACCACGTAGAGGGTGCCCGTACCGTCGCCGGCGTGGGTCACGGCGACGGGCGAGTCGAGACCGGTGACGACCTCTTCCAGCGCCAGCTCCACCCGGCGGGGGTCGAAGCCGGTGGCCGGTGGGTCGCTCGGTCCGTCCGTGGGCGGATCGGTCGGGTCGCCGGAGGGCGCGGGGCTCTCCGGGCTTGAGGAGGATGGCGGATCGGTCGTGATCGGCGCGCCTGGGCTGGCCGACGGGTCGGCGCTGGCGGGTGGCGAGACCCCGGGCGGCTGCGACGCGGTGGGCGGCTGCGACGCGGCGGGTGGTGGCCCGCTGATGATCGGGGTCCCTGACGCGGACGGTCCGCAGGCAGCCACGACGAGGACGGCGCAGAGGGAGAAGCTGATCAGGGGGAAGCGCATGGTGCGCATGGTACGGGCGACAGCGCGGATCGGCAGTAATGAGCCTCGCCTATGGCGAACCGGTGGCCACGAGCCGATGGATCGCACCACGCAGGTCCACGGCATACAGCTCGCCGTCCTCGTCCTGGCCGAAGGATGAGAGCTGGATCTCCGTCTCAAGCAGATCGACCGGTGCGGCCGTGCCGTCAGAGATGGCTGTGGCGGCGTCAAGACCCCACATCCGGCCCGTGCAGAAGTCGCCATAGATGTAGGTCCCCTGCATCCCCGGGTACGCCTCGCCGCGGTAGACGTAGCCGCCGACGACTGTGCAGTCGCCCTGACCGTGCTCGTAGGCCGTGACCGGCAGCGTCAGCCCCGCTTGGTCGCAGGAGTCCGCCTCGAAGCAGTCCGGTCCTTCCATGATGCTCCAGCCGTAGTTTCGCCCGCCGCTCCCCGTCGGCTCGGCGTTGACCTCCTCCCACTGACCCTGACCGACATCGGCGATCCAGAGGTCGCCGGTCTCGCCGTCGAAGGTGAAGCGCCATGGATTGCGCATGCCGATGGCCCATACCTCGGACGCGGCGGTGGCACCGTCGGCAAAGGGGTTGTCCGCCGGAATGGCATAGGGCTTCTCACCCTCCGCCTCCCCGTCCACGTCGATGCGCAGGATCTTGCCCAGCAGCGCGAAGGGGTCCTGACCGTTGTCCTGCGGATCGCCGCCTCCCCCGCCGTCGCCGGTCCCGGCATACAGGTAGCCGTCCGGTCCGAAGGCGACCATGCCGCCGTTGTGATTGACGGCGAAGTCAGGGATGGCCAGGAGGATACGTTCGGAGTCGGCGGCGGCGACGCCGTCCGTGGCGCGGTACTCCGAGATGGTGTTGGCGCCGTCCTCGGCGGACGTATACATCACGAAGAAGCGGCCGTCGTCCGGATAGTCGGGATGGAAGGCCAGGCCGAGCAGGCCCTGCTCGCCGCCCGACACGACCCGTTCGGCGATGTCCAGGAAGGGTGCCTCACCGAGGGTCCCGGCCGGGTCCACCGTGCGGATGCGTCCCTCCTGCTCGACCACGTAGAGCACGCCGGAACCATCGCCCGCGTGAGTGACGAAGGTCGGGCTCGCAAATCCCTCGGCGAACGGCTCGAGGCTCAGCGCCCCCAGCGTCGGCGATGCGCCTGGGGGAGCGGGCGCCGCCGGCACTTCGGGAGGCGCGGACGACGACCCTGAAGGCGGCACCACGGAGGTGACCGGAGAAGGGTCCTCTTCACCGCTTCCGCAGCCACCGGCCACGAGTGACACGGCGACTGACACGGCCAGGATCCATCGTTTCGTTCGAGGAAGACTCACCGGGACAGTGTCACAGAGGCCGACGCCCTGCGCCTCCACGCGGAAGTCGCCGGCCTTCCTCCA
>JBBJNS010000022.1:0-19537 GCA_037720745.1 Candidatus Limnocylindrales bacterium | reverse complement strand
ACATCGACGTCATCCGCTCCATCGCACCGGCCGCCCAGATCATCGACTACGAGGTCGCCAACAGCGGCACCGGCTTCGCTGATGTCTTCGCGGCCATCCTGGACGACGCACGAGCGGACATCGTCTCGGTCTCGTGGGGCATCTGCGAGGTCGACGCGCCGCTGATCTCGCGGATACTCATCGACCTGGAGATGGAACGCGCTTTCGCGCAGGGCGTGAGCATCTTTGCCTCCAGCGGCGACACGGGCGTCTTCAGTTGCGCCCATCGACGTGATGCCGACGACGAGCGCGTCTCGGGCGTGTACCCCAGCACCAGTCCGCAGGTCATCTCCGTGGGCGGCACATTCCTGTGGGTGCGCGAGGACGGCACCTACCTGCGCGAAGCAGCCTGGGAGGAGGCCTTCGGCAAGGTGGCCACGGGCGGGGGCGCCAGCGGCTCCTATGACCGACCCGAGTGGCAGGTCGGTCCCGGCGTGGACACCTCACCGGGCGCGTTGCGACAGACCCCGGACGTGGCCGGCCCGGCCGATGGCGAGAGCGGCTACGTGATGGTGCACACGCCCATCGGCGCGTCGGAACCGGTCCGCGGCACGGCCTCAGGGACGAGCGCGGCCGCTCCGTTCTGGGCAGCGAGCATGATCCTGGTGCGGCAGTTGGCCGAGGAGGAGGGCCTCGGGCCGCTGGGCACGCTCGCCCCCACGCTCTATGAGCTGGCCGCCCAGCAGACCGACCCGCCACCCTTCCACGACGTGGTGCTGGGCGGCAACCTGCGCGACGACGCCGGACCTGGCTGGGACGCCGCCACCGGCCTCGGCTCGCCCGACGTCACCGTGCTCGCCCGCGCCATGATCGAGCTGCTCCGCAACCGCTGAGGCCCGCCGCCGCACTTCCTACTTTGCGAGGGCCGCTCGGAGACGCTCCTTGAGTTGCTTCATCATCGTGTCGCTGTAGATCTCTTTCCGGTCCGCCACGCGGACGACCAAGACGCGTAGCTCCTGATCGAACACCTGGTAGAGGATCCGCCAGTCGCCTTGGCGGACACGATGGATCCGCTCCTGCGGCGCGCCGATAACACGTCGCAGCCGATCGGACGTGGATCATCTGCCAGGTCGTTGATCCGCTTGCGGACCGACTTCTGTTGGGGACGGGGGATCCCCTTGATCTCGCGTAGCGCGGATGGAAGGATCTTGATCCGGTACCGATGGGCCATCGACGGTCAGTCGAGTTCGCCCCGTACGTCTTTCCAGTCCAGCGCCTCGCTGTTTGCCGGATCGGCCAGCGCCGCACGCGCGGCCATCAGGTCGAGTTCGTCATCGAGCAGCTCGAGCAGTGCCACATCGGAGACCGGCACGATCGCGGCAAGCTTCCGGCCGCGGCGCGAGACGATCACACGGTCCTTCCCGTAGGCGACTCTGTTGACGAGCTCTGCAAAGTCATCCCGGGCATCCGTCACGCTGATGGCTTTGTTGGCGGTCAAGGCGTTGCTCCCGTACGTTACGAACGAACTGTACGCTTCGACCGAGGTCCCGTCGATCCGGGGTCCGACCCGACTTAGCCGATCAGCTGTTGGGCTGGTGCTTCTCGGGGTTCTTGGCCTCGTGCTCGACGACACGTCCGGCCGACTCGGTCGCGCCACCCGTCCCGGCGCCGGTCATGCGAGTCTCACCTGCGGTCGCTTCAGACGGGGCGTCGGGCTCACGTGCCTCATCACCTTCGACCGTCTCGGCCTGATCCTGGTTCTCGGCCATGCTCATCAGGTTGTCCTGACGGCGAGGACTGGTGCGGCCCTTGCCGCGTGCCTGCGCTCGGCGTTCTGCGCGGTTGAGCGGCGGATCGGCCTCATCGGACGCTGGGTCGTCCTGCGTCGCCTCGGGATCGGTCATCGGTGCCTCCTGTCGTGGGAGTGCATCGTACCTGCCGAAGGGTATCGGGCATGAGATAGAACAGACGTTCTATCATCGAGGGCATGGCCACCCGCTACGCCGAGCTTCACGACCACACCGACTTCTCCTTCCTGGACGGTGCATCGGGCGCGGACGACCTGGTCGAGCGAGCCCTTGAGCTAGGCCTCTCTGCCCTAGCGGTCACCGACCACCAGGGCCTCTACGGCGCGGTCCGCTTCTCCTCTGCCGCCGTCGAGGCCGGCCTGCACGCGGTCATCGGCATGGAGATCGAGCTCCTCGACCCAGCTGTCCCGGACCCACACAACCTCGTCCACTCCCCGATGTGGGGTGACGCCGGGTCGCCCGTCAGGCGCGGAGCGGTCAAGCCGCCGGAGGCGGCAGCGCAGCGCATGGCGACGACCCGGGCGGCAGGACCCCATTCGCGACAGTACGGCGGGATCCCGACACGGCCGAAGCTTGAACGGAAGCGGGTGCCGTGGAGCCGCGCACCCAAGCGCGAGGACCTGCGCGGCGTTCGGGCACGGGAGCTGGGGCCGCATCTCGTGCTGCTGGCCAGGGACGGGGCGGGCTACTCCAGCCTCTGTCGCATCGCCAGCGCCGCGCACCTGGCGGGCACCAAGGGCGTGCCACGCTTCACACACGACCTGCTGGCACAGCACACCGAGGGCGTCATCGCGCTGACCGGCTGCCGCCACGGCGAGATCCCACGACGTTTGCTGGCCGGCGATCGAGAGGGGGCAGCGGCCGCTGCCCGCCGCTTGGCCGGGCTGTTCGGGTCGAAGGGCTCCGAGAGCGCTGGGTCGAACCTCCTGGTCGAGCTCCAGCACCACCTCCTGCCCGACGACGATTGGCTGGTGGCCGAGCTCGTGCGCCTGGCCGAGGAGGTCGGGCTGCCGGTCGTGGTCACCAACGACGCGCATTACGCACGGCGGGAGGATCGGGAGCTCCAGGACGTGCTGGTCGGCATCCGCCACGGACTCACGCTCGACGAGAGCGCCCACCTTCGCCGCCCCAACGGCGAGTACCACCTCAAGTCGGAGGCCGAGTTGCGTGCTCTGCCGCCGGGACTGCCCGATGCCGATCCGCGTGTCCGACGCGCCTGGACCGACGGCATGGCCATGGCGGGCGAGGTGGCTGCGCGCTGCCACGTCGAGCTGGCCTTCGAGCGTTACCGCTTCCCGGGCTACCCGGTGCCGCGCGGCGAGACGCCCTTCAGCTACCTCGAGACGCTCTGCCACGACGGCGCGCGAACGCGCTATCACCCCATGACCTCACCCGTGGTCAAGCAACTGGCGCATGAGCTGGACGTCATCGAGCGCACCGGCCTGGCCGAGTTCTTCCTCATCTGCTGGGACCTGATGCAGTTCTGCCGCGAGTGGCGCATCCCGGCCCAGGGTCGGGGGAGCGCGGGCGATTCAGTGGTGGCTTACGTGCTGGGCATCACGCGTGTCGATCCCATCCGCCACCGGCTGCTCTTCGAGCGCTTCATCAACGAGGGCCGCACTTCCTACCCGGACGTGGACATCGACTTCGCCTCCTCCCGGCGCGAGGAGGTCATCCAGTACGTCTACGAGCGCTACGGCCCGGAGCACACGGGCATGGTCTGCAACGTGGTGACGTACCGAGCGCGCTCGGCCGTGCGTGAGGTGGGCCATGCGCTGGGCTTTCCGCGGCCACTGGTCGACCGGGTGGCCAAGGCGCTCGAGACCTACGATTCGGTGATGGTCCGGCGCGACCTGGAGGCGGAGGGCGGCTTCGCGGAGTTCTTCCAGGCGTCGGCTGGGGAAGGGGCTGCCGGGGAGGGGACCGCCGCGACGGACGTCGGGTCCTCGCCGGCGGCGGCCGCTGCGACCGAGGCGTCACGGATGGTGGGCGAGCGTGCCGCAGCCTTGGGTTTCATCGACGGGATGGGTCAGCTGGGGCACGGACGGGGAGGCCGGCTGGCGACGGAAGGCGTGGGCGAGCACGGCACCGGGCGGATGGCGCGACGCGAGGACGAGGGGCGCGGAGAGGGCCGCTTGGGCGCGGGGAGCGGCGCGGTCGTGCGGCTCCCCGATCGGTTGGCGCCGCGGACCGAGCTGCGCAGCGGTCCCTCGGACGACGAGGGCGGCCCCGGTGACACGCCGGTCAGCGTGCGCTGGCTGCGTGACGAGACCCGGTCGACCGTTGCCGGGACCACCGTTGCCCGGCCCACGTTAGCCGCCGGGACTTCAGTAGAAGTGTTGCAGGAGGGCCTAGCACGCGCAGAAGAGGTCGATGGGGCGGGGGAGCGGCCCGTCGAAGGCTCGGTCGATGCTCAGGTCGAGCATGAAGGCGCCCGTGGTCGACACCTCCAGGGTTCACAAGGACTGGCGGGCACGGCTGCCCGCCAGTCAAGGGTGCTGGATAACAGTAGTAGTGGCGCTGAGGCCAGGCCGACGCGGCGCATCAAGGAAACCAGTCTGGGTGCCCTGGAGCTCGACCCGCTTCCCTCGCCATCGCCCAGCCGCTCCACCATCGGTCTCTCCCCATGGGATCGCTGGCTGGAGCTCTGCGCGCGCATCGACGGCTTTCCGCGCCACCTCAGCATCCACACCGGCGGGATGCTCATCACGGCCGCGCCGCTCGTGGACATCGCGCCGCTGGAGCGCGCCACGATGCCCGGCCGCGTGGTGGTGCAGTACGACAAGCGCGATGTCGAGACCATCAAGCTCATCAAGCTCGACCTGCTGGGCCTGCGCATGCTCTCGGCCATCGACGATGCCCTGCGGGACATCTCGGTCGACTGCGCCGTCCACGTCGACCTCGACCGTCTGCCCGAGGACATCCCGGAGGTCTTCCGCATGATCTGCGCGGCCGACACGGTCGGTGTCTTCCAGATCGAGTCCAGGGCTCAGATGCAGACGCTCCCCCGGAGCCGGCCGGAGAACCTGGACGACCTGGTGGTGGAGGTGGCCATCATCCGGCCCGGCCCCATCCAGGGCAACGCGGTGCATCCCTACCTGCGTCGCAAGCAGGGCCTCGAGCCGGTGACCTACCTGCATCCCAGCCTGGAGCCCATCCTGAGCGAGACGCTGGGGGTGATCCTGTACCAGGAGCAGGTCATGAAGGTGGCCATCGACGTAGCCGGCTTCAGCGCGGCTGGCTCGGACGGCTTCCGGCGAGCCATGGGTACCTGGCGCTCGGATCGGGAGATGGAGAAGCTCCATGCCCGCTTCGTGGACGGCTGCATCGAACGCAGCGGACTCAGCCCGGAGCAGGCCGAGGAACTCTTCCGCCAGGCCGCCGCCTTCGCCAGCTTCGGCTTCAACAAGAGCCACGCCGCAGCCTTTGCCCGGACCGCCTACGAATCGGCGTTCCTGAAGCTCTTCTATCCGGCGCAGTTCGTGACCGGGCTCATCAATGCCCAGCCCATGGGCTTCTACCCCGTCGAGGTGCTCATCAACGACGCCAAGCGCCACGGCGTCTGCATCCTGCCCGTAGACGTGAACCGCAGCCGCTACCGGTCCACCACCGAGTGGGTCGGGCTGCCCGGCGAGCGACTCCCCGATGGCGCGGGCATCGACCGGCGGCCGGCCCCCGTCCGAGCGCCGAGCTGCGTTGTCCCTCGACGGGAGGCACGGGACCGCTGGGCGGCGGACACGGCACGCGGCTACGGCATCCGCCTGGGGCTGCACCTGGTCAAGGGCATCGGCGAGACCGAGGGCGAGGCACTCGACGCGGAGCTGGCACGCGGCGGGCCGTACCGCTCGCTGGCCGATCTGGTGGCACGCACGGAGCTCGCGGAAGAGATCATCGAGCGGCTCATCCGCGCCGGCGCGCTCGACTGCCTGGGCGAGCCCCGTCGCCGGCTGCTCTGGCAACTGCGCGAGGTGGCTGGCGCGACGCGGGGACGCTCCGACGGGCGGCCGCGTGGCTCCCGGAGGGGTTCGAAGAGGGCGCAGGGGAGGCCGCTCGACCTTCGACTGCCGCCTACCGAGGCACCCGACCTGCCACCACCGACCGAACTCGAACGCCTGGGCGACTCGTACGCCATCCTCTCGCTCGACGCTCGGCGCCAGGTGGTGGAGCTCTTCCGGCCGGCGCTGGACCGGCTGGGCGCCGTGCCCGTGTCCAGGCTGGATGAGCTGCCCCCCGGGAAGGTGGCCATCGGCGGG
This sequence comes from Candidatus Limnocylindrales bacterium, assembly GCA_037720745.1. GTDB lineage: Bacteria > Chloroflexota > Limnocylindria > Limnocylindrales > CSP1-4 > Palsa-1032. The sequence continues at coordinate 13,497 of JBBJNS010000022.1, read as the reverse complement.
TTGGTGGTGACGCGCCAGCATCCGATGACCGCACGCGGCACGGTCTTCCTCGCGCTCGAGGATGAGACCGGCATGGTCAACGTGACGCTCTGGCCCGACGCTTGGGCGCGGCTGCGCGGCGTGGTGCGCCGCCACGCGCTGCTCTACGTGGAGGGCACGCTCCAGCGGGAGTCGAGCGTGGTGAACCTCGTGGCGCGGCGCATCGTGCCGCTCACCGAGTCGGCGCGAGGGGTAGGGGGTCCGGGCAGCGCCGAGGGCGTGCGGCAGATGGGTCAGGCGGGGATGCGCCGCTTGGGGTGAGGGGCGGCTCCAGCGCAGCGACGAAGACAGGCCGGGCGACGAAGGGATGCGCCTCGAGTCGAGTCCTCGCGCGACCGTTCAGGCCCGAGCTTCCATCCCGGCCGCATCCGCGAGGCACCGACACGAGGCGCATCTGCACCCCTTTCGAACGAGCCGGCTTCCTGGATGGACTAGACCCACCGGCTCCGCTGGGAGTCCGTCCTAGGGGGTCGTCGTGCGGCGTGGGCTGGCGGCTCGGCGTGCTTCGCGCTCCGCTTCCTTGCGCCGCTGCAGCGACTGCTGCTCGCGGGCGATGCGGTTCTGCCGGCCGCGCTCTTGCGATGAGCGCAGGAAGCCGCGGTACCAGGAGGCGAAGCCGGCGGCGAGCGTCCCGAAGAGCGCACCCTGGATGGTGGTCTGCACCAGGAACTGCTCGAAGCTGACGATGGTGCCCTGTGCCGCCACGTCAGCCGCTAGTTGTGCCCCGAAAGCCTCCCAGAACCAGATCGCGTAGAGCGGCCCGGTCATGAGTCCCAACAGCAATCCCACGAGGTACGAGCCGCGCGATGCCATGAAGCCCGCCAGGAAGAAGGCGATCAGCGACTGGGTGGGCAACACCAGCTGGACGTAGATCGCGGCCGGCTCGACCAGCGCCGCCGGCAGCGACTGCCGGTTCCCGGCCATGCCGGCCGCGAATGCGACGATGACGAGCAAGAAGGGGATCCACAGTCGCTTCCGCGTGAGAAGCATGCGTGGGAGGGCTCTGAGGTCCCCGCGCACGTCAGGGAGCGCGAAGCGACGGCGTGGCGCCGGCTCTGCGACTTCCTCGGTCGCGACCTCGGCTGGCTGATCGGCGCCGGCGGTGACGAGTGTCCTTGCCTGTCGGTTGCGGCGGCGCGCTTCGGCGCGGGCGGTGTTCTTGGCGCGAGCCAACGCGAACCTCTCTTCGTGGGGCGTGCGGGCCTCTCATCGTACCCCAGCAGCGGCCCTGCCTGGTCGATCCGGCATCGCACGGATGCGCCCAGGAGACGCGGATACGTCACCGATGAGCGCCGGATAAGAGGGATCGTTCATCGTCCACGTTGGCTCGCCGCCCGCCATGGATCCGCCATGACCCTGATCCGGAGGGAGTCGGAGATGCCTGAGCCTGGGACCCAGCCACGCGGATACGCTCTGCTGGCCATCGTCATGCTGTTCGCCAGCGCGACCGGCGCCATCGCATCGGCGGCCACGCCCGTGCCAGTGCCCATCACTGCGGCACAGCCGGCTGTCGAGCCCCACGTGCCCCGGCTTCTGGTAGGAGAGGTCGTGACCGGCGGCTCGTCGGCTTCGGACGAGTGGATAGAGCTCTACAACGCGGGCGCCGTCGCCGAGGATCTGGTCGGCCTGGAGCTCGTCTACGTGACCGCCACCGGCGGCACCATCTCGCGCAAACAGGCCTGGGAGTCGAGCCTGCTGCTCGAGCCCGGGCGGCATCTCCTGGTGGCCAATGGAGACGGCGCCTATGCCAGCCTCTCCGACGGCATGTACGCCGGCGGCCTCTCGTCCGTCGGCGGGAGCGTGGTGCTGCGAACGCTGGACGGCCAGGTACTCGACTCGCTCAGCTGGGGAAGCGCCTCGAGCAGTTGGGTGGAGGGCACGCCCGGAGCCGCACCGCCTGCCGGATCGAGCCTGGAAAGGCTGCCCGGCGGCGCGCTGGGGAACGGCTGGGACACGGATGACAACAGCGTCGACTCGGCCATCCAGCCATTCCCGGTGCCCCAGGCCTTGGCCGACCCGCCCACGCCGCCAGCGCCTCTGCCCACAGCTGAACCGACGTGGATGGCGAGCCCTCCACCGAGCCCTATCCCCACGGCGGAGCCCTCGCCGACCGCGGTCCCGACGGGTGCTCCGACCGACGTTCCCAGCCCCGCACCGACCACCGCGCCCACCGCGACCCCGTCACCCAGCCCGACCGCGACCCCGTCACCGATCCCGACTGCGACACCGGATCCTCCGGTCACGGTGGCGCAAGCGCGCGCCATGCCCGCCGGGACCAGCGTCACCGTGATCGCCCGCCTCTCCACGCCCCTCGGCCTCACTGAAACGGGCCGCGGAGCCTTCGCTCAAGACGCGACCGGCGGCGTCTCGCTCTACCTGGCGTCGGCCGATTGGCCGCCCCTGCCCATCGGCACGGACGTCCAGGTGCGGGGCCGGATGGAGTCACGCTACGGCCTGACGACACTGCGCCTGGACACGTCAGCTGATCTCGTGGTCGTGGGCAGCGGGCCGCCGTTCGACGCGGTGATCCTTGATACCGGTGCTGCCGGTGATGCTTCGGAGGCACAGATCGTGAGCGTCCGGGCTCTGGTCACGGGTGGCGCGGAGACGCTCGTCGATGGTTTCGCAGTGACCGTGGACGACGGCAGTGGTCCGTTGCGCGTCCTGGCCGCGGCGGCGACCGGCATCAGCCCCGACCATCTGCCATCGGGAGCCAACGTCGAGCTGACAGGCGTGCTGGGCCAGCGCGACGCATCGGGCACCGGCCAGGCGGGCTATCGGCTGCATCTGCGTAATGGCTCGGACATCGTCACCCATGAAGCCCCGCCGACGCCCGCTCCTTCTCCCACTGCCCCGGCCACCTCCTCCCCGATGCCCACTGTCCGACCGAGCCCCACCCCGACGCAGACGCCGAGCCCGACGCGAACGCCCACTCCCACGCCGACGGCTCAAGCGACGGCGACACCAGCGCCGGTCCTTTCCATCCGCGACGCCCGCGTGCGGCCGATCGGCACGGAGGTCACGGTTCGTGGCGTGGTCACGGTGGAGCCCGGCCGCTTGCTGGCTGACGGGTTCCTGGTTATCCAGGACGGCAGCGGTGGCATCGGCGTGCGACTGGCCGACCCGGCCGAGGGCTCAGGGATCGAGCAGGGCCGGCGTGTGGAGGTCAAAGGCGACCTGGCCGATCCATACGGCAATCTGGAGATCCGACCCGATGCTGGACGCTGGACGCTGCTTGGTGCTGCGCCACTTCCGGAACCATCGTCCATCAGCAGCGACGGGCTGGCCGAAAGCCGCGAAGGCACCCTGGCTCGTCTCACCGGAGAGGTATCCCGCGTCGAAGCAGGCTCATCGGGCAGCTTCGCGCTGACCGTGAGCGACGATCGCGGCGAGGCCCGTGTCTTCGTGTTCGGGACGACGGGCATGGTCCGCGACCGATTCGAGTCCGGACAACGCGTCCGTGCCACGGGCATCGTGGGCCAGCGTGAGTCGTCGAGCGATGCGGGTGACGGACATCGGCTATGGCCGCGCGGCGCGGACGACCTGACCATCATCGCGCAGCCGGCACCTTCTCCCACGGCGCGACCGACGGTCCGCCCCACGCCTCGGCTCACGCCTCGACCCACGCCGCGCACGAGCGCCCGGCCGACCGGTCGGGTGGTGCCTACGCCGCCGCCCGGTGGCGGGGCTTCGAGCATCGCCGACGCCCTGCGGCGTGGCGGGGCCGCGACGGTCGCCGGGACGGTCACGGCGCCAGCCGGTCTTCTGGATGGCGACCGGCGACGTGTGACCATCCAGGACCGGAGTGGCGCTGTACTGCTCCGGTTCCCGGAGGCGGCCGCCCTGCCGGCCATCGGCACCGTAGTGCGCGTCTCGGGCACGGTGGGCACGTACTACAACGCGCCCCAGCTGGAGGCGGCGTCGCCGCCACAGGTCGTGGGGCGCGGCATAGCCGCGGCGTCGCACCTTCAGCGGCCGCCGACGCAGGCACAGGAGTGGTTCCTCGTGCGGGTCAGCGGCACGGTCGGGGACGTTTCCCGCTCCGGCCCCGCGTGGCGGGCGGAGCTGACGCTGACGGGAGGTGGCGGGTCGCTGCCCGTGGCCGGCCTCTCGGCCTCCGGCATCCCGGCCGACGCGATGGTCGAGGGGCGGAGTGCCACGGTCACCGGACTGGTGAAACGGGCGTACCCGACCGCTTCCGACCAGCGCTTCGCGGTCGTTCCCCGTACCGGCGCCGACATCGCCCTTGGTGCGACGGCGCCGGGAGCTGACAGCACCGACGTCGATGGCACCTCACCCGGCGCCACCGTCGGCGGACCAGGACCCGGCGGACCAGGGATCGGCGGACCCGGACCAGGCGGACACGGCCCACCTCAGGTCGCGGGCTCTGGAGGCCTGACCGGGACAGGAAGTGGTGTCGGATGGGGACCCGGCCTGGCGTCAGGTACCACGGGTGCCGCGTCGGATGTCGATCTGGCCGATCTCGCCACCTTCGAGGGCCGGACGGTGCGCGTCGGAGGCCGCGTCACGGACGTGACGGCCGAGCGGATGGTCATCGACGATGGGACCGCGCAAGCGCCGCTGCGTACCCGAGCGGCTCGGTACTCGCTCGACCTGGCTCCCGAGGTCGGTACCTTGGTCAATGCCATAGGGGTCGCCACGGAATCGACCGACGGCGACTGGGAAGTCGTGCTGGCATCCCTGGCGGACATCACCACGCCGGCCGGCATCCTGACCGTTGCTAGGGTCCCCGATGACGCAGCCTCCTCGCCGGGAAGTCTCAAGGGGACGGTATCGGAGGCATCATCCGGACCCGGACCCGGACCGGCAGACGGGGTCGCGCTCATCGTGGCGCTGGTCGCCTTGGCGGCAGCTGCTGCCGTCATGTCCCTTGCCGTCTTCGTATGGTGGCGCCGCCGCCAGCCGGGCGAGCCATCCCGGCCAGATGTCCTGCCCGAGACGCCCGGCGTCGACCGTGCTTGACGCTCGGGCGGGCTGCTGCCACCCTTCAAGCAGCCTGCCGGACGCCGCTCATGCAGCTCGTCACTCCGACAGGAAGCGAACAGCAGGAGATACGTGTCCACGGACCCACGAGTCGCCATCCCTCAGGGTGATCGCCAGTACCACATCGATCTCGCGCCGGGGGAGCTGGCCGACCACATCCTGCTGCCGGGCGATCCTGACCGGACCGCGCGGATCGCGCTCCTCCTGCATGACGTGGAGGTGGAGCGGCGGCATCGCGAGTTCGCCTCCGTCACGGGCACCTACAAGGGACTGCGCGTCTCGGTGGTCTCGACCGGCATCGGCACGGACAACGTGGAGATCGCCATGGCCGAGATCCTGGCCATCACCGACCGACCGACGCTCATCCGTATCGGATCGTGCGGCGTGCTGCGCGACGACATCGCGTTGGGCGATCTGGTCATCACGAGCGGCGCCGTGCGGCTCGAGTCCACCACCAGCTACTTCGTCCATGACGGCTATCCGGCGGTGGCGGACTACGCGGCGGTCGCGGCGCTCGTGGAAGCGGCCCATCGCCTGGGCCACACGGCCCACGTCGGCCTGACCGCTACAGCACCGGGTTTCTACGGCGCGCAGGGACGTCCCATCCCCCAGTTGCCCATCCGGTACCCTGACCTGGCCGCCGACATGGCCGCTCAGCGGGTCCTCAACTTCGAGATGGAGGCGTCCGCGCTGCTGGTGCTGGCCACCCTGTCCGGCTGCCGCGCCGGCGTCGTGTGCGCCGCCTATGCCCAGCGCAACAGCGGCGGATTCGTGGCCGGCGAAGAGAAGGATCGCGCCGAACAGGCCTGCATCGAGACGGGTCTGGAGGCGCTATTCATCCTTTCCACCATGGAAGAGCGGGTCCGCAGCGAGGGGGCCGTGCACTGGCGACCCTCCATGTGGAGCGCGGAGGTGGCAACCTAGAAGAGAGATCACGTTCGGATCCACGGCAGACGACCGTGGCCGACGGACGCTGACGGAGCCTATCGAGGTCCCGCCAGATGGAAGAAGGAGGATCCGGTATGGCCGAGGCCTACTGCGTACGGGACAAGAAGAAGGTCGAGATCCAGGACCCCCAGCAGATCACCATGAAGAACGGCAAGCCTGCCACGAAGGGCACCTGCCCCGAGTGCAAGGGCAGCGTCTTCCGCATCGGCGGCTGACGTCGAGGGCGGAGCGTCGGCCGATCGGCCGCCGGACCGCCCGACGAGACCCATCGATCGGTGATCCCTCGAGCCCCGGCTCGTCCGGGGCTCGACCCTGTCCGCGCCGCGCCGACGAACGTCACGCGAACGCGGCGCCGGTCTTGGGCCGCGCACGGTTTGGTACGATTCGACTTGATGACCCGCGAAGCGCCCGCTACGCGCGGTGCGGCGCACGGGCGCAGCTCTCACGATCGACCACGTCGATGACGCGCGCCCCGTCCGTGCCGGCCGCGCCTCGGATCAGGAGGACAAGCCCATGACCACCAGGGTCGGCATCAACGGCTTCGGTCGCATCGGTCGCCAGTCGCTCAAGGCGCTCATCGAGCGTGCCCCGGACGTCGAGGTCGTGGCTGTCAACGACCTCGTCGATACCGCCACCAACGCGCTGCTCTTCAAGCACGACTCGACCTACGGTGCATACGACGGCAGCGTGGAGCACAGCGATGATGCGATCATCGTGGACGCGCACGAGATCCGTGTGCTCCAGGAGCGCGATCCAGCGAACCTGCCTTGGGGCGACCTGGGAGTGGACGTCGTCATCGAGTCGACGGGGCTCTTCACCGAGGCGGACAAGGCCCGTGCCCATCTGGATGCCGGCGCACGCAAGGTCATCATCTCGGCTCCCGCCAAGGGCGAGGATCTGACCATCGTGCTGGGCGTGAACGAGGGCATGTACGACCCCGCTGCGCACCACATCATCTCCAACGCATCGTGCACCACCAACTGTTTGGCGCCGGCCGCCAAGGTCGTGCATGACCAGTGGACCATCGTGCGCGGCCTGATGAACACCATCCACTCGTACACCAATGATCAGCGCATCCTGGACGTGGCCCACAAGGACCCCCGACGCGCCCGGTCGGCAGGGCAGAACATCATCCCCACCACGACCGGTGCCGCCAAGGCTTTGGCGCTGGTGATCCCCGACCTGAAGGGCAAGTTCGACGGCTTCAGCCTGCGCGTGCCGACACCCACCGTGAGCGTCGTCGACTTCACCGCCGAGCTCGAGCGGCCGGCCAGCGTGCAAGAACTCAACGAGGCCTTCCGCACGGCTGCGAAGGGTCCTATGCGGGGCATCCTGGGCGTCTCGGATGAGCCGCTCGTGTCGATGGACTTCAAGGGCGACACGCGATCCTCGATCATCGACGCTGACTCGACCATGTCGTTGGGCGGCAACTTCGTGAAGGTCATCGCCTGGTACGACAACGAGTGGGGTTACAGCTGCCGCGTGGCGGATCTGGTGGCCTTCGTGGCGCAGCGGCTGGACGGCGGCACGACCAACGACCCGGCAGCCGAGGAGCAGCCATCCGACGAGCCGGTCCAGGCCGCGGCCGGCGCCTGAGCGCCGTCCCCATGCAGAAGCTCACCGTCCGCGATGCGGACGTCACCGGCAAGCGCGTCCTGCTGCGCGTCGACTTCAACGTCCCCATCGAGGATGGCAAGGTCAAGGATGACTCGCGCATCCGGGCAGCCATCCCCACCATCCGTCACCTGCTGGAGCAGAACGCGTCGATCATCGTCATGAGCCACCTCGGGCGGCCCAACGGAAAGGTCGTCGAGTCTGCGCGTCTCCGCCCCGTCGCCGAGCGCCTCAGCGGACTGCTTCGGTTCCGCATCCCGGTCACCGGCGATGCCCTGGGCATCGGCACCAACGACGCCATCGGCCGCCTGAAGCCCGGCCAGATGCTGATGTTGGAGAACCTGCGCTTCCACGCCGCGGAAGAAGCCAACGGCGCCGAGTTCGCCAAGGCGCTGGCGGCCTATGGCCAGGTCTACGTCAACGACGCCTTCGGCACCGCCCACCGCGCCCATGCCTCGACCGTGGGCGTGCCCAGCCTCCTGCCGGGCTATGCCGGGTTGCTCATGGAGCGCGAGATCGTCAACCTCTCCAAGCTCGTGGAGTCGCCCGCCAAGCCGTTCGCGGCGGTCATCGGTGGCGCCAAGGTCTCGACCAAGCTGGCCGTGCTCGAAAACCTCATGACCAAGGTGGACACCTTCCTCATCGGCGGCGGCATGGCCAACACGTTCCTGGTGGCCAAGGGCATGACCGTGGGCAAGAGCCTGCTGGAGAAGGACCGCGTGGGAGAGGCCGGCCGCATCCTGGCCGCTGCCGAGAAGGCTGGCGTCGACTTCCTCCTGCCCACCGATGTGGTCGTGGCCAAGGAAGTGACGCGTGGCGCTGAGCACAAGGTCCTGCCCGCTCACAAGATCCCTAACAGCTGGTCCGTGGTGGACATCGGCCCGCAGACTCGCGAGGCGTTCGAAGCGGCTCTGGAGCCCGCCAGGACGGTCTTCTGGAACGGGCCCCTGGGTGTCTTCGAGGTTCCCACCTTCGGCGACGGCACCCGTCAGATGGCGCGCTACCTTGCCCGCCGGGCAGAGGCCGGCACCTCGGTGGTGGCCGGCGGCGGGGACTCCGTGGCGGCCATCGAGGAGCTCAAGCTCGCGCCCAGCTTCACCCACATCTCGACCGGCGGCGGCGCCAGCCTGGAGTACCTAGAGGGCAGGGAACTGCCGGGCATCGCCGTGCTGCTCGATCGCCCCGCCCCGCCGCCCAAGACGCCCCGCAAGCGGTCGGTCGCGCGCAAGGCGGCCGCCGCCCTGTGACCAGCATCGAGCTGATCGACGCGCACGAGATACTCGACTCGCGCGGCAACCCCACCATCGAGGTCGTGGTCGTCCTCGAGTCGGGTGCCACGGGCCGTGCCGCCGTGCCGTCGGGGGCCTCGACCGGAGCCCATGAGGCCGTGGAGCTGCGCGACGACGAGCCATCTCGCTACGGAGGCAAGGGTGTGCGCCGTGCCGTGGTCAACGTCCTGGAGACTATCGCGCCCGCATTGATCGATCAGGACGCAGCGGATCAGGCGGCCATCGACGAGCTTCTCATCGACCTCGACGGCACTCCCGACAAGGGCCGCCTGGGGGCCAATGCCATCCTGGGCGTGTCACTGGCCTGCGCCCATGCCGCGGCAGCGGCCTACGGCATGCCGCTCTATCGCTACCTCGGCGGGGCCGGCGCCCGGACCCTGCCCGTGCCCATGTTCAACATCCTCAACGGCGGCAAGCACGCGGCTGACTCGACGGACTTCCAGGAGTTCATGGTGATGCCCGTGGGCGCTCCCAGCTGGAGCGAGGCGCTGCGCGCCGGCGCGGAGGTCTTCGCCGCCCTGCGCATCGAGCTGCACGAGGCCGGCCACTCCACGGGACAGGGTGACGAGGGTGGCTTCGCGCCATCCCTGAGTTCCAACCAAGCCGCCATCGAGACGGTCCTACGTGCCATCGAACGCGCCGGCTATCAGCCCGGGGAAGACGTGGTCATCGCCCTCGATCCGGCGGTCACGGAGCTGGTCGACCTGGACGTGCCGGCCACGAGCGAAGGCGAGCTGACCTATCGACTGGCCAGGGAGGGTCGCACCATGGTGACCTCCGAGCTGGTCGACTTCTGGGCCGACTGGATCGACCGCTACCCGGTGCTCTCGCTGGAGGACGGCCTGGCCGAGGATGACTGGCTGGGCTGGCGCCTGCTGACCGAGCGCGTTGGCGACCGCTGCCAGTTGGTGGGGGACGATCTCTTCGTGACCGATCGAGAGCGTCTGGCCAGGGGGGTCGAGGAAGGCGCCGCCAACGCGGTGCTCATCAAGCTCAATCAGATCGGCACACTGACGGAGACGCTGGACACCGTCAGCCTGGCCCAACGCCACGGATTCGGAGCCGTCATCAGCCACCGCAGCGGCGAGACGGAGGACACGACCATCGCGGATCTGGCTGTGGCCACGGGCGCAGGCCAGATCAAGAGCGGCGCGCCGTCCCGCTCCGAGCGCGTGGCCAAGTACAACCGCCTGCTGCGCATCGAGGCGGAACTCGACAGGTTCGCCTCCTACCCGGGGCGCTCGGCTCTGGTCACCTCGCGGTGAGCCGGTGAGCGCCGGACCGGCACACCTCACGCCCGAGCTCATCGCCGAGCGACAGGGAAGCGGCCGCTTCCTGGACCGCGGGGCGATCTTCGCCGGCTGGGTGGGGCTGGGCATGGGCCTGGTCATCGCCATCGCCTTCGAGCTCATCGTAGCCATCCAGCCGCTCGTCTTTTTGCTGGCGCTGCCGGCCGGCGCGTTGATCGGCGCCTACGCCAACGTCCGCTCGGAGCGCTGGCGGCCACGTGGGCGGGTGCTCACCAACTCCGCCTATGCCGGTCTGGTCACGGGCGTCGGCCTGGCGCTGCTGTACGTGGCCATCCGGCTACTGTTCATCTACGCCGACAGTGGCTACCGCGTGGACTCCCAGGGAGGACAGCTGGCCTGCTCGCCCGGTCCGGGCTGCACCTACGAGCGGTATCTCGCCGCCGGCCGGGGGCCTGAGTTGACAGCGAGCGGCGTGTCGGATGCCGCGTCCTTCGAGTCGTTCGTCCTGGGCGAGCATCTGGCCGGTGGCCTGACGCTGATCGCGCTGTCGACCGGCGGAGCGCTCATGGCGGGCGGACTTCGCGCGGGCCGCACGCCGCCCGCCGGGCAGAGTGCAGCTCGATCCGAGGACCGCTACCCGGTACGCGATCCAGCGGAGGCCTGACTCCGCGCTCGACAAGAGGAAGCCCGGGCTGTTCGACCCGGGCTTGCAGTTCGCGAATGTCGCACGACTGGCGCTCATGGCGCCTGCACTCAACTCTTGTCGGAGGCCTTCGACTTGGTGGTGCTGGCCTTGGCGGTGCTGGCCTTGGCGGTGCTGGCCTTGGCGGTGCTGGTCTTGGCGGCGGGCTTCGTAGCGGCACCTGACTTGGCTGACTCAGCCTTGGCAGTCCCCTTGGTCGCCGCCTTGACGGTGGACTTGCTGCCGGCCGCCTTGGCGGGCGGCGCCTTGGCCTTGGTCGTCGCAGTCGCCTTGGTGGCCGGTTCCTTGGCAGCCGTTGCGGCGGCCGCTGCCTGCTCCCGACTGGATCGAGTCAGCGCTGCGCGTGCCTTTCCAGCGGCCGTCTGCTCGCCCTTCGCCTTGGCGGCTCGGCCGGCCGCGATGCGCGCTTTGGCCTGCTTGGCGGCGGCGGTCTTACCGGTCTGACGCTGAGCCTTGGCAGGTGCCGCCAGCGTCTCACCCCCGAGGGCGGCGTTGATCTTGAGCATCAGCCGGCTCTTGCGCCGGTTGGCAGCGTTGGGGTGGATGGCGCCCACCTTGGCCGCTCGATCGAGCGCCGAGAGCGCCACCACGAGGGCCTCGCGCGTGGGCTCTGCCTCGCCCGCTTCAGCCGACGTGAGCGCCTTCGCGACGTAGGTCTTGGCCGCCGTGCGCCGCGGCTGAAGGACCGCTCGTCGACTGGCTGCCTGACGGACGCGCTTGATGGCCTGCGGCGTCCGGGCGCCGGTCCAGGTACGAGACGAATGAGCCAATTGGGATCCCTCGGGGTAATGGTCAGGGTTTGAGGCGCTTGGGGGCGAGACGAGTGATGGTATCAGACGCTTCCCCACTGGCAGCGGAGAGGGGCGCGGAAGTCGGGTCTTGACCGCGAGCGTCCGGCCGGAGGGGGTCGCAGTCGGAGCCTCGCTATACTCCGGCGGCCCATGGCCACCATTCCCCAGGCGCGCCTGCGCAACTTCTCCATCATCGCGCACGTAGACCATGGCAAGTCCACCCTGGCCGACCGCCTGCTGGAGCTGACGCACACCATCGACGCCCGCCAGATGACCAGCCAGGTCCTCGATTCGATGGACCTGGAGCGCGAGAAGGGCATCACCATCAAGGCCCGCGCGGTGCGCTTGGAGTATCTCGCGGGAGATGGCCTGATCTACGGCCTCAATCTCATCGACACGCCCGGCCACGTCGACTTCAGCTACGAGGTCAGCCGTTCGCTGCAGGCCTGCGAGGGTGCCCTGCTGGTGGTCGATGCGGCGCAGGGCATCGAGGCCCAGACCCTGGCCAACGTGCACCTGGCCCTGGCACAGGACCTGGTCATCGTGCCCGTCATCAACAAGATCGACCTGCCCTCCGCGCAGCCGGAGCTGGTCATGGAGGAGCTGGAGAACATCCTGGCCATCCCGCGCGAGGAGGTCGTCCTCGTCTCGGCCAAGGAGGGCACCAACATCGAGGCGGTGCTGGAGCAGGTCGTGGCACGCATCCCGCCGCCCAAGGGCGATCCTGACGGGCCGCTGCAGGGCCTCATCTTCGACTCGCACTACGACGTCTACAAGGGCGTGGTGGCCTACGTCCGGCTGGCTTCGGGCAAGCTGCACGAGCACGAGAACGTCCGCCTGATGGCTTCTGGAGCGGAAGCGGAGATCCTGGAGTTGGGCGTCTTTCGGCCGCAGCTGGTGCCGGTGCCGATGCTGGGGCCCGGCGACGTGGGCTACGTGGCGACCGGTCTCAAGAGCGTGCGTGACTGCCAGGTCGGGGACACCATGACCGCCGCCAAGCGCCCGGCGCCCCATCCGTTGCCCGGCTACAAGAAAGCCAAGCCGCTCGTCTTCGCGGGCATCTACCCGCTGCGTGGCGAGGACTACGGGGAACTACGCGAGGCGCTGGAGAAGCTGCACCTGAACGACGGCTCCATCAGCTACCAGCCCGAGTCCTCGGTGGCACTTGGCTTCGGGTTCCGCTGTGGGTTCCTGGGCCTGCTGCACATGGAGATCGTGCAGGAGCGCCTGGAGCGTGAGTTCGCGTTGGACCTCATCGCCTCCGCGCCGTCGGTGGAGTACCAGGTGACGCTCACCAACGACCGTGGCGACGTCAGTGTCGACAACCCTTCCCGGCTGCCATCCATCGGTGACATCGAGGTCATCGCCGAGCCCTGGGTGCGTGCCACGGTGGTCAGTCCCAGCAGCTACATCGGCACGCTCATCGAGCTGGCCACGAGTCATCGCGGCTCGTTCGAGAACATGGAGTATCTGGATGCCCAGCGCGTGCTGCTCACCTTCGAGCTGCCCCTGGCCGAGATCATCATCGACTTCTACGACCATCTCAAGAGCCGCAGCCAGGGCTACGCCTCGCTTGACTACGAGTCGATCGGCTATCGAGCCGGCAACCTGGTGCGTCTCGATGTAATGGTCGCCGCCGAGCCGGTCGATGCGCTCTCCCTCATCGTGCACCGCGATCGTGCCCAGACCGAGGGGCGGCTGCTGGTAGAGAAGCTCAAGGAACTCATCCCGCGGCAGATGTTCGAGGTGCCCATCCAGGCGGCCATCGGCTCCAACGTCATCGCGCGCGAGACCATCCGGGCGATGCGCAAGAACGTGCTGGCCAAGTGCTACGGTGGCGACATCTCGCGCAAGCGCAA
>JBBJNS010000127.1:0-5637 GCA_037720745.1 Candidatus Limnocylindrales bacterium | reverse complement strand
ATCTCGCTGGGCGACTCGGTGCCCTTCGTCAAGCTCGTCTCGGACGGCATTCGCGAAGCTGCCGAGGACGCCGGGCAGGAACTGCTGTTCTGCGACTCGGAGATCGACGCTGCCAAGGCCCTGGCCTGCGCGCAGAACCTCGCCGTCCAGGGTGCCCAGGGCGTGCTCAACTTCCAGGTCTTCCAGGACAGCTCGCCCGAGATCTGCACGGCGTACGGCGACGTGCCCACGATCGCCATCGACATCGTCCAGGATCCCTGCCAGATCGCCTTCATGGGCGCCAACAACCGCGAGGCTGGTCGCATGGCCGGTGCCGTCATCGGCGAGTTCGCCGAGACCGAATGGGACTGTGACTTCACGGCCTATGTCTCGCTGGAGTCGACCGCTGCCGGCGCGGCCAATACGGACCGCATGGGCGGCTATCGCGACGGCTTCACGGAGTTCTGCGAGATCCCTGAAGACAAGGAACGCATCCTCGACGGTGCCGACCGGACCGACCCGGCCCTGGAGCAGATGACCAACCTCCTGGGCGCACTGCCGGGCGAACGCATCATCGTAGTTGCCATCAACGAGGACGGCATCCTGGGCGCCATCGGCGCGGCCAACACCCTCGGTCGCCAGACCGACCTCTACTACTCGGGGCAGGGCACCGATCCGTCCATCTGGAAGGACATCGCCTGCAACCCCAACTACATCGCCTCGACGGCCTACTTCCCGGAGCGCTACGGAGAGCTGCTCATCCCCAACATGATCGCGGCGCTCCAGGGCGAGGAGATCCCCGAGGAGATCTTCACCGAACACGTGATCATCACGGGCGAGAACATCCGTGATGTCTACCCGGAAACTCCGGCCTGTTGACGACGAGGATCCGGACAGAGAACGCGGCATGACCTTCGCCCTCCAGGCGCAGGGCATCCGCAAGTCGTTCGGTGGCGTCGAGGTCCTCCACGGGGTGGATCTCGAGGCCATCGGCGGTTCCGTGCTGGCACTGCTCGGCGAGAACGGTGCCGGCAAGTCCACCCTCGTCAAGATCATCGCGGGGGACTACACGGCAGACGCGGGCGATGTCGTCGTGGACGGTGTCGCCCACCCCTCCCTGACCCCCATCAGCGCTCGCGACCTTGGGGTCGCCATCATCTTCCAGGAGTTCCAGGACGCGCCCACCCTGACGGTGGCCGAAAACATCTCGCTCGGTCGACTGCCCAACCGCTTCGGGTTCATCGACTGGCCGGAGGTGAACCGGCGGGCAAAGGGGATCCTCAAGGAGCTCGAGGTCGACATCGACCCTCGGCGTCGGGTCTCGACCCTGCGTGTCGGTGAACGCCAGATCATCGAGATCGCCCGCGCCCTCTCGCGCAAGGCCCGACTGCTGATCCTGGACGAGCCCACCGCCGCGCTCTCCCATCACGAGGCAGAGACGCTCTTCACCTTCGTGCGCCGCCTGCGCGAACAGGGCGTGGCCATCATCTACATCACTCACCGCCTGGACGAAGTGACGGCCATCGCCGACCGTGTCCAGGTGCTGCGCGACGGACACGTCGCGCTGCTCGCCGAGGTGGCCCAGACCGATCGCGCCTCGATGATCGAGGCCATGGTCGGGCGGCACATCTCGGAGATCGCGCGTCCCCCGATGTCCACTACGGTCGGCTCCGGCGAGCCGGCCATCCGCTGGACGAACGCAGCCTCCGACGACGACTTCCGTGACGTCTCGATCGACGTGCACCGGGGCGAGACCGTGGCCATCTACGGCAAGCTCGGCTCGGGTGCCGCGGAGGTCGGCGAGACCGCCTACGGCCTGCGACCGGTGACCGCCGGCACGCTGGAGATCGACGGCAGGGCGGTGGTCATCGACGGTCCCGCGGCGGGGGTCTCGGCCGGCGTCGGGTTCCTGCCCGCCGATCGCAAGCTAGGCGGTGCCTTCATGGTCCGTCCGGTCATGGAGAACGTGGCGGTGGCGTCGTGGGGCCGGCTGGCGAGGCTGGGCCAGTTCATCTCCCGGGGCTCCGAGGCCAGGGCCTACCGGCGCTGGCACGACAAGCTGTCCATCCGCTCACGCAACGATCCCCGTCAGACGATGGGCACCCTCTCGGGAGGCAACCAGCAGAAGGTGCTGCTGGGTCGCTGGCTGGAGCGGAGCAGCCAGGTGCTCGTGCTCATCGAGCCGACTCGCGGCGTGGACGTGGGGGCTCGGCTGGACATCTACCGTGCGCTGCGGGACCTCTCGGCCGAGGGCGTCGCGGTCCTCATCAGCACCTCGGATTACGAAGAGGCCGTCCAGGTCGCCGACCGGGCATACGTCATGGCCAAGGGAGCCGTCGTAGCGCACCTGGCCGGCGACGCGGTCACGACCACGCGGCTGCTGGCCGCATCAGGAGGGTGAACCACGTGACCTCGCAGGACCCCGACCTGGTGCCAGCTCCCGCCGCCGCCACAGCGGGGACGGGCGAGGCAGCAGCTGGTCAGCCGGACATGCCGGCTAACCGAAGGCGCGGCCTGTCCGTGCCCGAGACCGGCGCTCTGGTCGCCGTCCTCGTGGGGTTGTTCATCTACTTCTCCATCTCGTCGCCGTTCTTCCTCAACAGCGAGAACCTCATCAACATCCTCCAGAACGTGGCCGTGGTGGGCATCGTCGCCTGCCCCGCCACGCTGCTGCTGATCTCCGGCCAGTTCGACCTGTCGGTCGGCTCCGGTGTCGGGTTCGCCGGGATGCTCATGGCCGTGGCGGCCCTGGCACCTGGCACCGGCGGCGTGGACCTGCCCCTGGCCATGAACCTCCAGGTCTCGTCGGCCTTCCTGGTGGCCGTGGCAGGGACGCTGCTCATCGGCTTCATCAACGCCTTCGCTGTGACGGTCATCGGCATCAACGCCTTGATAACGACGCTGGGCACGCTGGCCATCTTCCGCGGTCTGACCAAGGTCCTGGGCGACGGCCAGACGATCCGCATCGAGGGCTTCGGTGGGCTGGGCGTACTGCGTTTCCCGGAGGGTGGCCTGCCCGTCATCGGCGTCGGCATCCCCTTGCCGGTGTACATCTTCGCGGCGGTCGTCATCGCCTTCTGGGCGGTGCTGCGCTACACCGTCTACGGCCGCTCGCTCTACGCCATCGGCGCCAGCCCGACGGCCGCGCGGCTTGCGGGCATCCGGGTCAAAAGGGTCATCTTCATCGCATTCCTGCTGTCCTCGTTGTGCGTGGCGCTGGCCGGCCTCATCCGGCTGTCGCAGGTGGCCGGCGCATCGGTCAACTCAGGCCTGGGCATCGAGCTGTCGGTGATAACCGCGGTGGTCCTTGGCGGCGCGAGCCTCTCGGGCGGCCGCGGCGGCATCGGCGGGACGGTGCTGGCGGTGCTCATCGTGGGCGTGCTGTCGAACGGGCTGATCCAGATCCAGGTCCCCTCGTTCTGGATCGAGGTGGCCGGTGGCCTGCTGCTGCTGGGCGCTGTAGCAGTGGACCGCTTCCGCGTTCGATTCACCCAGGCCGACGTCTGACGCGCGGCCCCAGGAACGCCTTGACGTGACGGCCGCTCCGCCCACCCACCTGACCTGGTCCGACGAGATCGGCAAGCGGGTACGCACGGGCGACTGGGCGGATCAGGCCGTCTCGACCGTCACCAAGATCCAGGAGGCGCTCCGTGACGGCGGCGACACCTTCGGGCTGGCGGCGGGCCGGCGGGAGACCGCGGCGCAGCTGGTCGACTACTTCATGGAGGAGGCCAAGGTCGTCTACGTCATCTACGAGGTGTGGACGGCGGGCTTCCTGGAATGGCTGCGCGGCGCGGGTGTGGCCGAGGTTGAGCTGACGGCGGAGATGGAGCGGCTGCGGACGCTGCTGGCGTGGCCGGACGGGACATGGCTCGATGTGGCCGCCCGGTGGGCTGCGCTGGGTGAGGCTGCCGGGATCCTGGGCAACGGCATCCGAAGCTACGACCTTTCGGTGGCGGAGGGCGAGGCGCTGCTGGAACATCTTCTTGCCGACTGGCGGCGGCTCCACGACCGCTACGCCGACCTGATGGCCGGCGTGCTGGCCTTCGTCGCGCGGCGCTTCGGCGAGGCGGCGCTGGAACCGTGCTATCGATCCGTCCTGGAGCCGTACATCCAGGAGCGCTACATGGTCTTCGACGTGCGGCTGCGCCCATACGCCGAGACGCTCGTGCGCAACCTGTACATCGCGTTGGAAGCCATGCGCGCGCACCTCGTCGGGCCTGGGCGGCGCGGAGACGTCGGCCTTGAGGAGTACGAGGATCGCTGGGAGCTGCGCTTCGATCCGTGCGGCTCGGGCGGGCGCCAGGTGCGCGGCGATGAGATCGAGGGCACCGGATCGCGGGTGCTGGCGCCCTACGAATTCGGCGTCACCCAGGAGCGCCATCCCTGGGCCTGGAACGAGACCGGCGTCTGCTACTACTGTGCCCACTGCAACCTGGCCCTCTCGACGCTGCCGGCCGAGCGCTGGGGTCACCCCGTGCGGACCGTGGACCCGCCGCTCTGGCGCGGCGAGGAAGACCCACTGACCCGCAAGCAGTGCACCTGGACCGTGTGGAAGTCGCTCGAGGCGATCCCCGAGCGGGAGTACGAGCGCATCGGACGGACCAAGCCGGCCCTGCCGGTCATCCAGCCACAGGGAGGAGGACGCCCATGACCGACGTCGACCGCAGCATCCCGTTCATCGAGACCCATCACCATCTCTGGGAGCTGGATCGCTTCCACTATGACTGGCTGACCGATCCGGGCTGGGACGGTCACAACGCGCTGCTCGGCGACTACAAGATGATCCGCTCGCCCATCGGGGCGCCGCCGCGCTTCTTCAAGGAGTTCTACGGTGCCAACGTCATCAAAAGCGTCCACGTGGAAGCCGCCTACGCCGGCCCCGACGCGCTCGAGGAGACCGTCTGGCTGGAGCAGGTAGGCAAGGAGTTCGGCTTCCCGAACGCCCTGGTCGTGTTCTGCGACATCGAGGCGGACGGCGCGGAGGCCAAGCTCGACCAGCATGTGGAAGCGTCCGAGCGGGTCCGCGGCGTGCGCATCCGGGCCCATCCCGACGACGCCGACACGGCGGCCTTCAAGAACGGCTACGCCGCGCTGAGCAAGCGCGGCCTGTCCTACGAGCTCAACGCCTCTCCCGGCAAGATCCTGTCCGGCCGCGATGTCGCCGCGGCCAACCCGGAAGTCTCGGTGATCCTGGGCCACGCCGGCTTTCCCGTCCAGCGCGACGACGATTACTTCGCCCAGTGGAAGTCGGAGATGTCAGCGCTCGGCGAAGTCGAGCACGTGGCCTGCAAGGTGTCCGGCTTCGGCATGGCCGACAACCGCTGGACCATCGAATCGATCCGGCCCTGGGTGCTCCACTGCATCGAGGCCTTTGGCCCCGAGCGGGTCATGTTCGGCACGAACTGGCCAGTGGACATCCTCTACGCCACGTACCTCGAGCAGACCGACGCCTACCGCCGGATCATCGCCGAGGCCGGCTTCAGCCGGGCGGAGCAGGAAGGGATGCTGTACCGAAACGCCGAACGCTTCTATCGCATCTGACCCGTCACGTTCAGAGGTTCTTCCCCGATACCCCCGCCTGCTGATGGGCGGGATCGAAGAGATCATGGCCCCCTCGGCCCCGCCTACCCCCAGGGCGGGGCCGAGACTTTCCTT
>JBBJNS010000021.1:0-19728 GCA_037720745.1 Candidatus Limnocylindrales bacterium | reverse complement strand
TGGCGCTCAGTCCAGGGCTCCCGTGTCGCGCATCAGCTCGACCGTGCCCTGCAAGTCGGCCAGGCTGTTCAGGTCGATCTCCGGGGATTCGATCTCGTCCAGCGCCGGCAGCCCCGCATCGGCCGCCATGCCGTCGACCAAGGGATACTCGTATGTCTCTTCCGCGAAGTAGGTCTGCGCCTCCTCCCCCACGAGGTACTCGATCAGCGTCGCCGCGGCATCGGCCCGCTGGCTGGAGGCCATGATCCCGGCGCCAGCGACGTTCACCAGCGATCCCAGGTCCCCGCCAGGAAAGAAGTGGTTGGCCACGGGATACTCCGGGCCGTTCTCGGCCAGCAGTCGCATCAGGTAGTAGTGGTTCACGAGTGCCACGTCCACTTCGCCCGCCGCCACGCCCTCGACGGCGTCCGTGTTGCTGGTATAGGTCACCGGATCATTGGCCACCATGCCCTCCAGCCAGGCGCGTGCTGCATCCTCCCCCTCCAGCTGGCGGAAGGCGGTCACGAAGGCCTGGAGTGATGCATTGGTCGGTGCCCAGCCGATGCGGCCGGCCCAGGCCGGGTCGGTCAGGTCGGTGACCGAGGAGGGCACGTCGGCTTCCGAGAGGCGCTCCGTGGAGTAGGCCAGCACCCGGGCGCGTCCGCTGACCCCGACCCAGCGGCCCTCGTCGTCCCGGAAGCGGGGATCGACCCGCTCGAGCACTGCTTCGTCGAGTGACGTGAAGAGGCCAGCCTCAGCCACCGCGCCAAGCGCGCCAGCGTCCTGAGCGAAGAAGACGTCGGCCTGGATCTGGCCAGCTTCGCTTTCCTCGAGGATGAGCGCGGCGAGCTCCGCCGTATCGCCGTAGCGGGCCTCGACGGTAAGGCCGGTGTCGGTCTCGAACTGGTCCAGCAGCGGCGCCACAAGCTCCTCAGAGCGACCGGAGTAGACCGTCAGGTTGCCACTCGGCAGTTCGAGCGAGGGACTGGTCCCGGAGGTCGCGCTCGGCGCGGTCGATGAGGCGCTCGGCTCGGATGAGGCACCGGTGCCGGGGCTTGAGCTGCACGCTGCGGCGAGCAGTGCGATCAGGATGCCGGATGCCAGCGCACCACGGTTCGGTCGGTCCATGCGGTCCTCCATGAGCTAATCCCGAGTGCCAGAGTCGGATTTGCGAGGCGCATGCTAGCGCCCGGCGACGAGACGGTCAAGCACCCTTGCATCAGTCACTCAAGGAAGCCTGACTAACCCTCGGCGGTACCATGGCACAGTGAGCCGACGACGGGATGACGGGGCGACGGTCGAACCATCGGAGGCCGGCCAGGCCTACCTCCTCGCGCTTCGCTGGATGACCGGCGGCGGCGGTCCCGCCATGGCCGCCTCGCTGGCGCGCAAGCTGGGCGTCACCACGCAGGCCGCATCCGAGATGGTAGGGCGGCTGGCAGTCGATGGACTGGTGAACGTCTCGCCGGAGCGCTCGCTGGCGCTGACGGCGGCGGGCATCGCCGCAGCGGACACCATCTTCCGGCGTCATGCCCTCCTCGAGTGGCTGTTGACGCGGGTCGTCGGATTGGGCTGGGCAGAGTCTGATGAGGAAGCAGCGCGACTCCAGGGTGCCATCTCGCCGCGCGTCGAGGCTGGCATCGCGCGCCTGTTGGGCGATCCTCCCACCTGCCCGCACGGCAACCCCATCAACGCCGCGGCCGCGCTCAGCCGTCCGGCCGGGATCCGACTCAGCGAGGTGGGCGCCGATGAGGAGATCACCATCTACCGCATCACGGAGGAGGCCGAGGAGGACGCGGAGCTGCTGGTCTATCTGGAGCGCGAGGGGTTGACCCCAGGCGCCGTGGCGCGCGTGGTGGAGTCATCAAGTTCGCGTGATTCCGTGACGCTGGATGGGCCGCTCTCCCGGACCACCATGGGCCTCCGGCCGGCGGCGCTCATCCGGGTGCTGCCCGGCAAGGCTGACCCCGCCCTCTTCCACCACGTGCCAGAGGAAGTGGCTGGCCTGGCCTTGTTGATAACGCGGACATAGGCCTCAAGTAACGTCCGACTTTAACTTTATTGACTTGGCTATTGACATCTCGAAGGTAGAGGTACACACTGTCTCCCGCTGGGCTCGCAAGAAGACCAGTCGAGGGAGATGGAGGCACCTACGATGTTCGACCACCGCTGGCTCACCCCGGACCACGCAGCCCTGCGCCGCGACGGTCGGCCGGCAAGACGCCAGACGCACCCACGCTGGTCGGAGCCTGCACCCAAGGGCGGACGGCGGCGCACCGAAGGGCCGCGCTGAGCGATGGCTCACGATGTCATCGCGACCTGCCCCGTCTGCCAGCACGAGCTGAGCGTCACCCGGCTGCACTGCCGGGAGTGCGGTACCACGCTGGAAGGTGACTTCAGCGTTGGCCGCTTCGGTCGGCTCTCGCGCGAGCAGCTGGCACTGCTGGAGAGCTTCCTGCGGTCCCGCGGCAACCTCCGGGAGATGGAGCGCGAGCTGGGGCTCTCCTACCCCACGCTCCGTGGCCGCGTCGATGCGCTGGTCCGCTCGCTCGGTCTGGGTGGCGACGACTCCGGCGCGGCCGACGCGGGCCACGCCGGCGCTCGCAGCGCCGGGACAGACCCGGAGACCCGACGCGCGATCCTGGAGCGCCTGGCTCGCCGCGAGATCAGTGCCGAGGAAGCCGCCGCAGCCCTGCGCGCCAGCGGTCCCGAGGAGGGCGACCATGGCCAGAGGTGACGGCGAGACCATCACGCACCGCATCGGCGAGACCGGCGCGCTGGTCCTCCGCACGGTCTCGGGGAGCGTCCGAGTGCGCGGTGTAGACGGCGAGGAGGCTCGGATCCGCGCGCATCTCGACCTCCATGGCGATGAGGATGCGACCGACATGCTGGAAGTCATCCGCAGCGAAGGCGAACTGCGCGTGGAGGTTCGCGGCCGGCGACAGCGTGGCCTGGCTGGACTGTTGCGTTCCAACCCGGGCGGCCATCTGGACGTTGAGATGCCGCGCGGCGGGACCCTGCGACTGACCGGTGTGAGCGCCGATCTGGAGATCGCCGGCATCGCCGGCGAGCAGGAGTACCGCACGGTCTCTGGCGACCTGGCCATCACCGACAGCGCGGGGTCCATCACGCTGACCTCCGTGTCGGGCGATGTCAGGTTGGGCGGGAAGGCACTGAGCCTCGAAGCATCCACCACGTCGGGTGACCTGGCGGCCGATGCCCAGCTGTTCCAGGCCGTCCACGTGCGCTCGCTGAGCGGCGACGTGCACCTGGCCGGAGCCCTGGCAGCCGGTCACCACCACCGCGTCGAATCGGTCAGTGGCGACCTTCAGCTCATGCCTGCCGGCGGGCTGCGGCTCCAGGTGAGCGGCTTCTCCTCGGACGTCGACTCAGAGCTGCCATACCGCGAGGAGTCGAGCGGCGGGCGGCGCCTGCTGGTCATCGGCGACGGGGTCGCGGAGGTGTCGTTCCGGACCATGTCCGGTGACGCGAGCGTGCTCGCCGGTCGCTTCGAGGGCGACCCTGGCGAGGGCTCCATGCCATTGCGCCCATCGGGGCAGCCACGGCCGCCCCGGTCCCCCCGACCGCTGCCGCCACTTCCACCGCTGCCTTCACGCCCGCCGCCCCCGGCGCGACCGCAGGGCGTGCCGGCGGATCGCCGGCTGGAGATCCTGCGTGCCGTGGAACGCGGCGAGATCGACGTGGACGAGGCCACGCGCCTGCTCGAGGAGGCTGGAGATGACTGATGATCTGGAGATCATCCTGGCTCGCGTCGCCGCCGGCGAGATCACCGCGGAGGAAGCAGAGCCACTGGTGGCGGCAGCAGTCGACCGCGCATCGGATCCGGTCGACGGCACGCCACGTCCCGCCGAAGGGCCTGCTCCGCCTGCGGCACTCGACCCTGGCACTCGTCCGCAGCGGAACGTGCGCCTTCAGGTCACGGAGCGAGGACGGGCGATGGTCGACCTGCGCATCCCCATCGGACTGGCCGGACTGGCCGGTGCCGTGGTGCCCGGTCTCTCCGGACCGCAGGCCGAACGCATCCGTGACGCGCTGCGAACGGGGCGAGTGGGACCGGTGCTGGAGGTCCTGGACGAGCACGGCGACGGGGTAGTCATCTCGACCGAGTGATGTCGCGCAGCTAGCCGGTGCGGGGCTTCTCGCTCCTGTTAGATTGACGGCTAACATCAGTTAGTCAATCATGAACACCCAAGATAGACCAAGGAGCGAATGTTGTCGAGCACGCCACAGCGACCGGGCCTCATCAGGCATCCCGACTTCCTGAAGCTCTGGACGGCCGAGACGATCAGTCAGTTCGGCACGCAGGTCAGCCTGCTGGCCCTGCCGCTCATCGCGGCCACTATCCTGGACGTGCCGCCCTTCGAGTTCGCCCTCCTGGCGACGCTTGAGTTCCTGCCCTTCATCCTGCTGAGCCTGCCGGCCGGCGTATGGGTCGACCGGCTGCGGCGTCGACCGATCCTGATCATCACGGACATCGGTCGAGCCATCGCGCTCTTCTCCGTGCCGGTGGCCGTCTTCTTCGACGTCCTGACCATCGAGCAGCTGTACGTGGTGGGGTTCTTCATCGGCTGCATGACGGTCTTCTTCGACGTGGCCTACCAGTCCTATCTGCCGGCGTTAGTCGAGCGGGACGAGCTGATCGAGGGCAACTCCAAGCTGGAGATCAGCCGCTCCGCCGCACAGATCGCGGGACCCGGCACGGCCGGAGTGCTCATCGGCCTGGTGACCGCACCCCTGGCCATCGTGCTCGACGCCCTCAGTTTCCTGGGCTCGGCATTCTTCCTGCTGATCATCCGCCGGTCGGAACCGCGCCCGGCGCCTCGCGTGACCGCCGGCGGCGGCAAGGGTCCCGGCATGCGCACGGAGATCGCCGAAGGACTGCGCTTTGTGCTGGGCAACCGCTACCTCCGGACCATCGCCGCCTCCACCGCCCTCTTCAACCTCTGGGGCAACGTGGCAACGTCCATCCTGCTGCTCTACCTCGTGCGGGAGCTGGCCTTCACGCCTGAGCTGTTGGGCATCGCGTTCTCGTTGGGGGCCATCGGCTTCCTGGCCGGCGCACTGATCGCCTCCAGAGTGGCGGCCCGATTCGGAGTGGGACGCACCATCGTGGGAGCCGCCATGCTGTCTGGACCGGCCTTCCTGCCCATCGCGCTGGCGCCGGCCGACCTGGCCCTGCCCTTCGTGGCGGCGGGTGGCTTCGTGGGCGGCATGGGCGGCGCCATCTACAACATCAACCAGGTCAGCTTCCGCCAGGCCATCACGCCGGAGCGCATGCAGGGCCGCATGAACGCCACGATGCGCTTCATCGTCTGGGGCACGATCCCCGTGGGCACCATCACGGGCGGCTTCCTGGGTGGCCTCATCGGGCTGCATGAGACGATCTGGGTGGGCGCCATCGCCACTCTCTTTGCCTTCGTCCCCGTCTTCCTAGGACCGGTCCGCACCATCCTCACGATGCCCCGGCCCGAGGCCATCGAGGACGGCTGACCGTCCACCTGCCCACCGACATGGAAAGGCCCTCCCGTTCTCCCCCGGGAGGGCCTTTCGCGTTCGAACGAGTCTTTGCCGAGCGCGCCGGTCAGTCGCGCCCCTGTCGGTTCACCCAGGTGACGCACTGCCCCTGGTTGCGGAAGGTCGGATCGGTGAACGTCCGCCAGCCGCCCTTCTTGCACTCGTCCTTGGAGATGGGGTAGGACCGGAACAGGTCGAGACCCACGATGACCGGATCATGATCGGACGAGCGGAACGCGTCCGGCCGATACAGGTCCTGTGGCTTGAACTCCGTGTTGTAGTCGATCACGGAGGGCTCGTCCGTGTTGATGTGCCACTCGGTGACATCGGTCACCTGTTCGACCACCGACTCGCTCCCCAGCGCGTAGTCGAGGTTTCCCGACCAACCGCCGAAGATGTACGTGTACGCCTCGGCCCCCACGAACTCACGGTTGAGGTTCGTGTACCCGCCCTCCTCGAAGGCCACGATGGGATCCTCGCGAGCATAGGAGTTGAGGTCACCGATGATCATGAAGTCGGGGTCATCGCTGCCCGTGGGATCCGTGGCCAGCCAGTCGACGATGGCCTCGGCCGCTGCCTCGCGGGTCTTGTTGCAGTTGCCCTGGCCGTCGCCCACGTCCGGGTCGCCCAGGTCATCGCAGTCGGAACCCTTGGACTTGAGGTGGTTGACCACGACGGTCAGCACCTGGCCGGTCCCGTTCTCACTGAAGGTCTGCGCGAGCGGAGGACGGTTCTGGTTGTCCAGGAAGCGGGGATCCTCGGCGGTGGTCAGCGTGTCGTAGTCACCGACCGGCGTCACGCTGCCAGGCTGGTAGATGAGCGCCACCTTGATGGCGTCGCCACCGATGATGCCGGTGTCGATGAAGTCGTAGCTGCCGGCACCGGCCTCCTCGTTCAAGCCACTGACCAGGTCCTCGATGGCGCTGTCCACGGTGCCATCGCCCGACGCGTCGTTCTCGATCTCCATGAGGCCCACGATGTCGGCGTCCATGGTCGTGATGGCGGCGATGATCTTGTCGCGCTGTCGCTGGAACTCGAGATCGGAGTCGGCGCCGCGGCAGTCACTGCGCGTTCCGCTGGGGTAGCAGGACGCCCCCGCCCGGTCGATGGTGTCGAAGTAGTTGAGCACGTTGAAGGCGGCCACCTGGATGCGGCCACCCACGTCTTCGGGCTCAGCGGTCCGCTGGTTCTCACGCTCGATGGCCACCGGCGCGGTGGGCTGGATACGGTAGTCGCGGGTCGTGCTATTGCTGGTGATCAAGCCGTAGTCGACGTTGCCTGTAAGGCCGGTGATGGTGTCGCCCGCGCGGTTGGTGTCTCCGGGGCCGATGTAGGGAATGGGATCGGGGTTCTGTGAGGTGCGGCCATCGTCCAGGATGATCACGCGTCGCGCGTTCTCATCTGCCTGGGCCAGCGCCTCAGGCGTGCCTGGTCGGAAGAGGTTGGTCGGGTTGTACAGGCGGCCACCCGACGAGAGGGTCAGCTGGCCGTACCGGCCCAGGAAGAAGTTCTGACTGATGGTCAGCTCCTGGGCGAACGTGACGTGCATCCCCTCGTACTGCTCCAGGTCACCGTTCTCATCCTCGGGCAGGGAGATCGGGGTGGTGGGGACAGCAGCGTCCTCGGAGCAGACCGTGATGCTGACGTCGGTTAGCTCGGTGATCCCGTTGAACTCGACGACCTCGCCCGTGACGCCCACGACGTCGCCCACGGCGACATCGTCAGCCGCCGCGTTGTAGATGAACAACCCGTCCGAGGTGGCAGCCGAGCCATCGCCCACGGGATCCTGGATGTAGAAGCCTGCTAGAGCCGAGAAGGTTTCGAAGTCGCCGGTCACGACGCCCTGGGTGGTGACCGTCTGGCCCACCAGCGGGCTCGCGTCACCAGCGCCCTGGATCTCGTAGGTCCGCGTGACACCTGCGCCACCCGGTGTGCAGGCTTCCACGCCGCCAGCAGTGAAGCTGAAGACGTAGTCAGAAGCCATGTCGTCGGGAGTGCCGTCGCGGTCGGTGACACCGTCCGCGTCGATGGTCACGGTGCAGTTCTCGCCCGCCCGGAAGTCTGCCTCGGGGTCCAGCGTGAAGGTGGTCGGGCCGCCCGAGGCGGTGGCGGCGTTGGAGCCGCTGTCACAGCTGATGCTGTACCAGGCGCCGCTGACGTCGACCGGTTCGCTGAAGGTGATCTCGATGTTCGCGGCTCGATCTACGTCGGTCGCGCCGTCGGGGGGAGAGGTGCTCGCGACGCTCGGCGCGGCGTCGCCCGAGCCGGAGAACGTCTGACCGCCATTGACGGCGCCCGGCGTGTCGTCCGCGGGCGACTGCCAGGTGAAGTCCTGATAGGTCGTGCCCGTGCCGGTGAGCTGGAGCGAGAGACCGGCCGGCTCACTGGCCCCGCCGGTCTCCGCTACGCCGATGTCCGTGCTCACGAGACCGTTGGCCGTGCTGCTCGTCGCCGTGAAGGACCCCTCATACGAGAGGAACTGGACGACGGTCGTGCCGTTCACGAGGGCGATACCGTCAGGCGCGCCGTTCTGGATCCCATTGGACGGATAGGCGATGCTGACCGTGCCGTATCCGTTCTGCTGGTCCGGAATGGTTCCACTCAGGACGTCGCTGTCGTAGCGTGCTCCGCCACTGCCGTTGTACAGCTCGATGGTCCAGCCCGTGAGGTCGGTGCCGGCGGGACCGGCGATCTCCACGAGCTCGCCAGCGTCCGTGCCGGCATTGTCGTAGTGGATCTCGTTGATGAACACCGTGGCCGGGTTCAGGCTGAAGGCCTGGGCGGTAATCGGCGCGCCTCCCGGCGACAGGCCGCTCACCAGAAGTGCAGCCGTGATCACGGACACGGCAAGGGAACGTACGGCAGAAATCGACATCGGGCCTCCCCCAGACGACCTAGTGCCCGTGCGGCCGGGCCGGCTCGCAGGTGGTCGCTGAAGTCAGGATAGCCCCGCTGCCAACCCGGTCTCGTGAGCATCTCGTCAACAGCCGGTCAACACTCGCCTGCCTGGGCGGGAGGCGACCCAAGTAGACCGATGAGTTTCGGCGTCGGTCGGGTCTAAAGGGTGACCCAGCCGCCGAGGAGACAGTCCGGATGATCCCCGCCCCACCCAGAGCCAGCCGACGCGAGTGGGTCGGGCTCGCCGTCCTCGCCCTCGCCTGCCTGCTCTACGTGATGGACCTGACGGTGCTCCACCTGGCCGTGCCGGCCCTCAGCGCGGACCTTCGGCCGACCAGCGCCCAGCTCCTGTGGATCATCGACATCTACGGCTTCTTCGTGGCCGGCTCGCTCATCACCATGGGCACGCTGGGTGATCGGATCGGGCGTCGCCGCCTGCTCATGATCGGGGCGGCGGCCTTCGGCGCTACCTCACTGCTGGCGGCCTACTCGACCAGCGCGGAGATGCTCATCTTCAGCCGCGCGCTGCTGGGCATCGCGGGGGCGACCCTGGCGCCTTCTACGCTGTCCCTCATCTTCCACATGTTCCAGGATCCCAAGCAGCGCTCGGTGGCCATCGGGGTCTGGATCGGCAGCTTCTCCGCGGGCAGCGCCATCGGTCCCGTGCTGGGTGGGCTGATGCTGGAGTTCTTCTGGTGGGGCTCTGTCTTCCTGCTGGCCCTGCCCGTGATGGCCCTGCTGCTGGTGCTGGGTCCCCGGGTCCTGCCGGAGTACCGCGATCCGGACGCGGGCCGGCTCGACCTGCTCAGTGCGGCGATGTCCGTGGTGGCCGTGCTGACCGTGATCTATGGCCTCAAGGAGGTCGCCCAAAGCGGGTTCGCCTGGCTGCCCGCCCTCCTGATGGTGGCCGGCCTGGCGGTCGGCGCCCTGTTCGTGCGGCGACAGCTGCGTCTGACCGATCCGATGATCGATGTCCGACTGTTCCGCATCCCCACCTTCAACGCCGCCTTGGCCACGAACTTCCTGGCCATCTTCGTGATGGTCGGCTACTTCCTTTTCGTGGCGCAGTATCTCCAGCTGGTGGTCGGGCTCTCGCCGCTGGAGGCGGGCCTCTGGTCCTTGCCCTCCGCCTTCGCGTTCATCGTGGGCTCGCAGCTGGCGCCGCGCTTCGTGCATCGCGTCCGACCGGCGTACGTCATCGGCAGCGGTTTGGCCGTTTCAGCCGTGGGTCTAGCGATGCTGACCCAGGTCGGAGCGTCGGGCGGCCTGCCCACGCTCATCGTCGCCTCCGTGGTCATCTCGCTGGGCCTGGCGCCGGTCTTCGGCCTGACCACGGAGCTGATCGTGGGTTCCGCGCCGCCCGAGCGGGCGGGAGCTGCCTCGGGCATCTCCGAGACGGGCGCCGAGCTGGGCGGGGCGCTGGGCATCGCCATCCTGGGCAGCATCGGAGTGGCCATCTACCGCGGCGAACTCACGGACCGCCTGCCGGCGGACGTCCCGGCTGAGGCGGCCGCCATCGCACGCGACACCCTGGGCAGCGCTGTAGCCGTGGCCGAGCAACTGCCCGAGCGGTTGGGCACGGTCGTGCTGGAGATGTCACGCGAAGCGTTCGTCCATGGCATGCAACTCACGGCCACCATCACCGCCGTGATCGCGCTGGGCCTGGCGATCCTGGCCGTGGCCGTGCTGCGCAACGTGCGACCTGGTGCGTCCGACACAGCCGAGTCGGAGGCATCGCGCGAGCGGCCAGCGTCCCCTGCACGGCAAACGCTTGAGGCGGCCGACTACTGATGACCGCGACGATGGGCGGCGGCGCTGTATGGTCGGCGGCGTGACAAGCAAGTCGGCGCCTGCCTGGAAGGAGATGAACGAGCCGGTCATCGCGGCCTTTCGCGCCAACGGCGGCCGGGTGCCGGGTCGCAAGCATCCCGTCATCCTGCTCACCACCATCGGTGCGCGGACCGGCCTGCCTCGAGTGACGCCGCTCAACTTCAGTCTCGATGGCGGGCGGCTCGTGGTCATCGCCTCCAGCGGCGGCTCCGCCCGGCACCCCGACTGGTACCGAAACCTGCTGACCGACCCAGTGGTCACCATCGAGCACGGCGCCGAGACCTTCCGGGCGCGAGCCTCGACGGCCGCTGAACCCGAACGGACGCGCCTCTTCGACGAGCAGGCCGCGCTCATGCCCTTCTTCGACGGCTACCGCAAGCACGTGAAGGCGCGCGAGATCCCGGTCGTCGTGTTCGATCGGCTCGACTGAGGGGCAACAGGCTGGTCGACCGTCAGCTCCGCAGAGGCGGGGTAAGGTAGGGCAAGAGCTGTCAACCAAGCCGTGAGAAGGAGCCCTCATGCTGAAGGGAAGTAGGACGTTCTCTGGGTTCTCGACCAAGGACATCCCCGGGGCCAAGGAGTTCTACGGCAGCACGCTGGGGCTCGACGTGTCCGAGGAGAACGGGATGCTGACCCTGAAGCTGGGCGGCGGCCAGAGCGTGATGATCTACCCCAAGGATGACCATCAGCCGGCCACGTACACCACGCTGAACTTCGAAGTGTCCGACGTCGAAGCCGCCGTCGACGAGCTCACCGCGGCGGGCATCGTCTTCGAGCGCTACGACGGCACGAACGGCCCGGCGACCGATGCCAAGGGCATCATGCGCGGCGGAGGCCCGCTCATCGCCTGGTTCAAGGATCCGGCCGGCAACATCCTCTCGGTCATCCAGACGGCAGGCGGTTGAGCGCCATGGGCACCCTGAAAGATGGCTGAGTCGATCGCGGAGCGCTCCCCGGCGACCGCGACCGGCGATCTGCCCGCTGAGCTGATGACGCAGCTGGAACAGCATCGTGTCGAGTTGACCGCTCACTGTTACCGGATGCTGGGTTCGGCCTTCGAGGCGGAGGACGCCGTCCAGGAGACGCTGCTCCGCGCCTGGCGTGCGTACGATCGATTCGAAGGTCGCGCGGCGCTGCGATCCTGGCTGTATCGCATCGCCACCAACGTCTGCCTCTCCATGCTGAGTGCCAGCCAGCGTCGGGCACGGCCCATCGACCTCTCGCCATCGTCGACCGCGGATTCGGCCCTGGGCACGCCGCTGCCCGAGACGGCTTGGATCGAGCCCGTACCCGACATCCGCGTCGTGGCGGCAGGCGATCCGGCCGAGGTGGCACTGGCGCGTGAGTCGGTCCGGCTGGCATTCGTGGCGGCGCTCCAGCACCTGCCCCCGCGGCAGCGGGCGGTGCTCATCCTGCGCGAGGTCCTGCGTTGGAAGGCGAGCGAGGTCGCTGAGTTGCTGGAGACCTCCGTGGCGTCGGTCAACAGCGCACTCCAGAGGGCGCGCTCCACGCTGGCTGCCAGCGATGTCCGTGACACGCGTCCAGCGGAGCCCATGGACGACGCGCAGCGCGCACTTCTCGCGCGCTACGTCGACGCCTTCGAGCGCTACGACATGGACTCGCTGACGGCGCTGCTCCACGAGGATGCCAGCTGGTCGATGCCGCCCTACGAGCTCTGGCTACAGACGAACGAGGACATCGTGCGCTGGTGCCTCGGGCCCGGCAGCGCCTGTCGCGGCTCGCGCCTCGTGCCGACCATGGCCAACGGCTCGCCGGCCTTCGGGCACTACAAGCCGAGCGGTACCGGCGGGCGCCATGAGCCGTGGTCGCTGCAAGTGCTGGATCTGTCAGCGGGGCGGATCAGCGGCATCACGTTCTTCCTGGACACGGCGCGCTTCTTCCCGCTCTTCGGGCTGCCGCTGCACCTCGAGGAGTAGTTCTTCCGGGCAGGGCAGGGTGCCGCTCAGCCCCGCCAAGGCGATGAGCTCCCGGAGTTCCGGAGAGGCGTGCTGGAAGCGGAGCGGCCGTCCGAGCCGGAGCGCCCAGAGCTGGAGCGCGGCCAGTGCATCCACGCTGACAAGATCCGGGTCGATGACGGCGGCCACGTCGCAAACGATGGTGCCGCTCGAAGTGCCCTCCAACAGCCGCCCGATGCGTTCGAGCATGGCGGGCACGTCCGCGCGAGCGAGCCGGCCGCTGATGGCCATCGCGATCGTGCTCGTTGCCTCATCGACTGGGCGCACCAGGCACCTCCTTCCCGGAGGTGCAGACCGGCCGACCCGGTCGGAATCATCGGTACGACCTGGTCAGAAGACCGACGGCACGAACCGCTGCTCGGACATGGGCGGCCGGACATAGCCGGTCTCGGCCTGCCGGGGCGGCAGGACGATGGCCTCGACAGGCGGCTCCTCGTAGGGCACCTGGCTCAGCAGATGCGCGATGCAGTTGAGGTGTGCGCGCGCGTCGCGCCCCTCGAACAGCACGACGACCTTGTGACCCTGCCGCCGGATGGTCTCCTGCTGCTTGACGAGCTCGATCTGGAGCCTCTCCAGCTCGCGCACGTAGATCTTCTTCTTGACCGACCCGGTCGTCGGTTCAGGATCTTCCAGCGACTGGGTCTCGCCGGTGGCCGACGTCCCGGCCAGCTCGTCGGCGTCCGCCTCGTTCGCAGCGATCCTGGCGCGAGGCGCCTTTTTCACGGCCATCACCTTCTCCCCATACTTCCATCTCCGTCCTTCGACGGTTAGCGTACCCGCCAGCGTCACCGGCGCTCAGCGGAGGACATGGATGACCACGGCCCTCATCTTCGGGCTTGCGGCGAGCTCGGCGTTCATCATCGGCGTCCTCATCGGCCTGTTCATGACGCCGCCGAAGCGGGTCGTGGCCGCCATCCTCGCCTTCGGCGGAGGCATCCTGGTCTCGGCGCTCTCGTTCGAGCTCGTGACCGAGGCGTCCGAGAAGGGCACCACCGCCTACGTGGTGGGCGGGTTCCTGCTCGGCGCGCTCATCTACGTCGCCATCGCGGTGATCCTCGACCGGCTCGCGGCACGCTCCCCGAAGCGTGAGGGCCGCCACGCCGACGATGTAGTTCCGAACGCCAAACACAAACCCGAGTCGGCCGAGGTGGCGACCATCAGCGGCATGGCGCTCCTGGCGGGCACGGTCCTCGACGGCATCCCGGAGAACGCGGCCATCGGCATCAGTCTGCTCGATGAGGGGCGCGGTCTGGGCATCGTGCTCCTTGCCGCGGTCTTCCTGAGCAACCTTCCCAACACCATCACGAGCACGGTCGGGATGCGTCAGGAGGGCCGGTCGAACGCCTTTATCCTGTCCGTCTGGTCGATCGTGGCGGTCGCCTGCACGCTCTCCGCTGTGGGCGGCTACGCCCTCCTGGGCGGACTGCCGGAGGACCTCCTGGCAGCCATGCTGGCGCTGGCCGCGGGCAGCATCCTGGCCATGCTCAGCGACACCGTCTTCCCAGAGGCGTTCGAGAACGGCGGACCGGTCGTGGCCCTGGCCACTGCGGTCGGCTTTGCCACTGCCCTCGTCCTGGCGGAAGTCGCTGGCGCCTGAGGGGGCGACGCGCCGATGAGTTTCCGCTCTCGACCAGGTCGAACGTTCGAGAACACCGATGAAGGAGAGGGCTGATGCGATTCCACACCACCATCGAACAGACCGCGCACCCTGTGTCCGATTGTGGCTGCTAGTATGCACGTATGAAACGCACAACCATCAGCCTGCCGGACGACCTCGCGGCAGCCCTCGAGCGTGAGGCGCATCGCCGCCGCAAACCCGTCTCCCACATCGCTCGGGAGGCCATCGGGGCCCAGCTCGGTCGCCCGCCTTCAGGACGTCGGAAGCTCCCGTTCGCCTCCCTTGGCCGGAGCGGCCATCACTCCACCGCGCGGGACCTGGAAGAGATCCTGGCAGCTGAGTGGGCCGATGATCGCCATCGTTGATTCCGGTCCGCTGTACGCCGCGATCGACGCCGACGACGACGACCACTCCCGCTGCCTCGAGGTGCTCGAGCGCGGCGACCTCGATCTCCTCGTTCCGGCGCTGGTCGTCGCCGAGGTGACCTACCTGGTCGGCCGGCGCCTGGGCGCTGGAATCGAAGCTGCGTTCCTTCGCGGTCTCGCCAGCCTCGAGGTCGAAGCACCAGCGGTCGACGACTGGCCGTCGATCGCCGACCTGGTCGAACGATACGGCGACTTCCCGCTGGGTGGCACGGATGCATCGGTCGCGGTCCTGGCCGAACGGATGGGAACCGACCTGATAGTCACGCTCGATCGGCGTCATTTCGGCGCGATCCGCTCGACCAAGGGCGGGTCTTTTCGACTGCTGCCCGAATAGCCTTGAAAGCTCGAGCAGGCGTGCCCACGCTGCCGGTCGGCCTCTGAATGGCGCGATGCCCGAGGGCCGCTCATCGATGCCAGGGAGCAGAGTCAGGGTCCGTGCGCGGACGGGCCGAGGTCGTCGACAGGGTCGGGTTGTCGTTGGAGGCTCGCCACCGGCGAGAGGACCAGCGCCAGGGTCGCGGCCAACACCCCCAGACCGGCCACGAATAGCACCGGCTGCAAGCCGAATGTCGATGCCGCCATCCCGCCCAGCAGCGCGCCGAACGGGGTGACACCCCACATCACGAATCGCATCGTCGCGTTGACGCGACCCTGGAGCCGGTCCGCGGTGATCGCCTGCCGCAGGCTGAGCTGGTTGACGTTGAAGATCGGCCGAGCGACGCCCAGGAGGAACGTGCTCGCGGCGAGGATGATCGCAGGCGACCCGAAGGGACCGACCGCCAGCGGGATGAGAAGACGGGAGAGCCCCGTGACCATTTGAGCGACGATCAGGGTCCGACCGAGACCGAGGCGGCTCGGAAGCCGGTTCGAAAGGAGAGCGCCGATCAGGGAGCCGGGGCCGGCCGCCGCGAGCACCAGGCCGAGGGTGATGGGGTCGAGGCCCACGACGGTGACGACGAACAGGATGAAGAGCGCGTCGATCATCCGGGAGAAGAGGTTGTGGATGGCGCCACAAGCCGTGATCGAGCGCAGCAGCGGATGACCGGCGACATGGCGCAGGCCCTCCCCGATCTGGCGCACCGCGCTGGCGCGATGCTCCCTGGCGATGGGTGCCGGCTCAGGAGCTCGGATGGCGCTGAGCGTGAGTGCCGAGAACAGGCTTGAGACGACATCAGCGGCGATGGCCACGGGCGCCGTGAGCAACTGCACGAGGAGGCCGCCCAGGCTTGGGCCCAGCATCGTCGCGGTGGAGGAGCTCACTTCCAGCGAGGCGTTCGCGTCCACGAGCTGCGGACGTGGCACCAAGCTCGGGACAAGCGATTGGTACGCCACGCTGCTGATGACCACCGTCGTCCCGGTCACGAGTCCCACTATCAGCAGTCCCTCGAACCGCAGCGCGCCGAGCAAGGAGGCAAGCGGGATGGCCGCGAGCGCGGCGGCATTGGCGAGGGCCATCACGATGAGGATCGGTCGTCGCCGGAAGCGATCGACCCAGACACCGGCCAGCAAGCCGACGAAGAGGAAGGGCAGGTTCTGCGTCGCGACCAGCATGCCCATCTGGTCCGGCCCCGCGCCCAGGACCACGACGGCCGTGAGCGGCAGGGCCAGCTCGGTGACCTCCCAACCTATGAAGGAGGCCGACTGACCGAGCCAGAAGAGCCTGAAGTCCCGGCTCTGCCAGACCGGACCGCGAAGGATCCTCCTCAGGAACCGTTCCGCCAACACGTCACCAATGATGACCAACACGCCGCCCGCCGGAGGACGATCGGTGCGAGCGGAGGATCTACGGCGCCTCGTCGAGCATCGGGACGCGGACGCCGCGCTCGCGGGCGATCTCGATGGCGCGCTCGTAGCCAGCGTCGGCGTGGCGCATCACGCCGGTGCCGGGATCGGCCGTGAGCACTCGTTCCAGCTTCTCCGCGGCGAGGTCCGTGCCGTCCGCCACGACGACCATGCCCGCGTGCTGGGAGTAGCCGATCCCGGTGCCGCCGCCATGGTGGATGCTCACCCAGGTCGCGCCACTGGCGGTGTTGAGCAACGCGTTGAGGAGCGGCCAGTCGGCGATCGCGTCCGACCCGTCGCGCATGGCTTCCGTCTCGCGGTTGGGTGAAGCCACGGAGCCCGCATCGAGATGGTCGCGGCCGATGACGATGGGCGCGCTGACCTGACCCGATCGCACCAGCTCATTGAATGCGAGTCCCGCCCGTGCCCGCTCGCCGTATCCCAGCCAGCAGATCCGGGCGGGCAGACCCTGGAACGGCACCTTGTCGCGTGCCATGCTGATCCAGCGAGCCAGCGCCGCGTCCTCCGGGAACAGATCAAGGATCGCCTCGTCCGTGCGCCGGATGTCCGCCGGGTCGCCGGACAGCGCCACCCAGCGAAAGGGTCCCTTGCCCTCGCAAAAGAGTGGCCGCACGAAGGCCGGCACGAAGCCCGGGAAGTCGAAGGCATCGGCCACGCCCGCCTCCTTTGCCTGCGCCCGCAGGTTGTTGCCGTAGTCAAAGACGACGGCGCCCGCGCGCTGGAACGCGAGCATCGCTCGGACGTGAGCCGCCATGGCGGTCATCGAACGACTGATGTAGGCATCGGGCTGGGTCGCTCGAAGGGACTCTGCATCGGCCAGGGACATCCCCGCCGGGACGTAGCCGCCTAGTGCGTCGTGCGCGGAGGTCTGGTCGGTGACCACGTCGAAGCGTTCGCCGGCAGTCGCCCAGGCGTGTTCGATAGCGGCGGCGTTGCCGATGAGGGCGATCGACTCCGCCCGTCCCTCCTTCGCAGCCGTTCGAGCCCAGGCCAGCGCTTCCTCCGGCGCATCGGTCAGCCGGTCGACATAGCCGATCTCCGCTCGCCGGCGCGCGCGCTCGGGATCGACCTCGATGATCAGCGCCACGCCCTCGTTCATGGTCACCGCCAGCGGCTGCGCGCCGCCCATGCCGCCCAGGCCGGCGGTGAGCACCACCCGGCCACGCAGCGTCCCGCCGAAATGCTGTCGGGCCAGCTCCGCGAAGGTCTCGTACGTGCCCTGCAGGATGCCCTGCGTGCCGATGTAGATCCAGGAGCCGGCGGTCATCTGGCCGTACATCGTCAGGCCTTGGCGCTCCAGCTCGCGGAACACGCCCCAGGTCGCCCACTTGCCCACCAGGTTGCTGTTTGCGATGAGCACGCGCGGTGCCCAGGCATGTGTCCGGAAAACGCCGACCGGCTTGCCGCTCTGGATCATGAGTGTCTCGTCGTCAGCCAGGCGACGAAGCTCACGCACGATGGCATCGAAGGCTTTCCAGGAGCGAGCCGCCCGTCCCGTCCCTCCGTACACGACCAGGTCATCGGGTCGCTCGGCCACTTCCGGGTCGAGGTTGTTCATGAGCATCCGGAGCGCGGCTTCCTGTTGCCAGCCGCGACAGGTGAGTTCACTGCCACGCGGCGCTCGGACGGGGCGAGAGCCGGCGGTCATCACGCTCGCACGATACGCCACGCGCATCACGCCGGTAACCTGTTTGGTGTGAGCACCACGACGGTCACGGCCAAGGTCGTCCGGGGTTGGCGTGTCACCGGTCCCATCCTCGAGGATGTGCGCCGCCGCGAGCTTCGCGAGCTGACAGAGGTAGAGGCGCTCCAAGCGGTGTTGGATCTGCTCGACCTGGTCACCGTCGCACCGGCCAAGTCGGGTGGATCCGGCCTCGTCGAACAGCAACGATACTTCTCCCGCGCTCGAAGATGAACCCCATCCTCGAGGCCGCCTCCGAGGTCGACCGGTCCTGCACCGAGCTCGGCCTGACGTTCTGTTTCATCGGGGGCCTGGCGGTGTTGCGCTGGGGAGAGCCACGCCTCACCCGAGACGTCGACCTGACGATCCTCTGCCCATACGGAGCTGAGGGATCGGTCATCGACCCGCTGCTTGAGCGTTTCGGCTCGAGGATGGATGACGCCAGGGACTTCGCCCTAAGGCATCGCGTGCTGCTGCTGCGAGCTGCGAACGCAGTCCCCATCGACGTCGCGCTTGGCGCACTGCCGTTCGAGGAACGGGCCGCGGAACGGGCCAGTCGATGGCGGATCGGAGAGGATCTGCACCTCCTCACCTGCAGCCCCGAGGACCTCCTGGTGCACAAGGTCTTCGCCGGTCGTGATCGTGACTGGATCGATGTCGAGGGCGTCATCGAACGCCGACGCGACACGCTCGATCGAGAACTCATCAACG
Source organism: Candidatus Limnocylindrales bacterium (assembly GCA_037720745.1). GTDB lineage: Bacteria > Chloroflexota > Limnocylindria > Limnocylindrales > CSP1-4 > Palsa-1032. The sequence goes on along the minus strand of JBBJNS010000021.1, from coordinate 1,272 downwards.
CAGAGCTACGTCCCTTGCTCGAACTCAATGACTCGATGCCTCACCTCGTCCGGATGGATGCGCTGTTCGACCGGACCTGAGGTCAGGCGCGGCCTGTCTCGCATCCGCCCGCGGCGGGCGCTCGGCCGCGAGGGCGCATGATAGGGACATGCCTGACGTACAAGATGATGCCCGACCGGTCTCGCTGCTGAGCTGCGCCGCTTGCGGGGCGAGGAACCGCATCCGACCCAGCGCCAAGGGTGTGCCCGCCTGTGGCACGTGCAAGCAGACCCTGCCCTGGTTGGTGAACGCATCAGACGGCACGTTCGACGTGGAGGCCGACGCCACCGTCCCGGTCCTGGTCGATCTATGGGCGCCCTGGTGCGGCCCGTGCCGCTTCGTGGGACCCATCCTGGAAGAACTATCGCGGGAGTACGCCGGCAAGCTGAAGGTCGTCAAGGTCAATGTGGACGACAACCGACGCACCTCGGAGCGGTTCCAGGCCTACTCCATCCCGACCATGATCGTCCTCAAGGGCGGACAGCCGGTCGACCGGATCGTCGGGGCGATGCCCAAAGACCAGCTGGTGAGCCGGCTGGCGCCACACCTCCCCAGCTAGGGGACGTCGTTCCGGCGGGTCGGAGGGTCGCCACTCGCAGATTTCCTGACTGACGCTGTCCGGTTCGGGTCGTAAGCTCATGGCCCCGGAGGGCCGCTGACGGCCGCATGTGAAGGAGTCTCATGAGCACACGGATCCAGGTGACCTTCGATTGCGCGGACCCCGACAGCCTCTCCCGCTTCTGGGCGAAGGCACTTCACTACGTCATCCCCGATCCGCCCGCCCCACATGCCAGCTGGGAGGACTGGGCCAGAGCGGAGGGCATCCCGGAGGAGCGCTGGAACGACGCGAGCGCGGCGGAGGATCCGGATGGCGCTGGGCCGCGCCTCTTCTTCCAGAAGGTGCCCGAGGGCAAGTCGGTCAAGAACCGGATGCACCTGGACCTCAACGCCAGCCCGGGTCCGGGCACCCCGTTCGATGAGAAGAAGCGGCTCGTCGACGCCGAGGTGGCGCGGCTCAAGTCCCTGGGCGCCACCGACGAGCGCGGCGCCATCGCGGAGCATGGCTCCTACTGGGTGCGCATGAACGATCCCGAGGGCAACGAGTTCTGCGTCCAGTGAAGGTCAACCCACCCGGCGTCACACCAACTCGCGGCGCATCACCGGGAAGCGCGGGTCGTCCACGGCGGTGACGAAGCCGCACTCGTGCCAGAGGACGGGGCGGCCGGCGCTCGT
>JBBJNS010000126.1:0-5688 GCA_037720745.1 Candidatus Limnocylindrales bacterium | reverse complement strand
ACCTGTGGGCCGGCCTGATCCCCAACGGCATCGATCAGCAGAAGCCGAACCACTATTGGGAGATGGTGCGGACCATCTGGGAGAACCGCCGCCATCCGTTCTACGCCTTTCGCATCCTGAGGAAAGGGGTCTGCGACGGCTGCGCCTTGGGCGTGGCCGGCTTCAAGGACTGGACGATGGACGGCGTGCATCTCTGCACCACCCGACTCAACCTGCTCCAGGTCAACACGATGGACGCGCTTGACCCGCGCAAGCTGGCCGTGGTCGACAGCCTGCGGGAGCTCGACGGGACCGCCCTGCGCAAGCTCGGCCGGCTGCCCTACCCGATGATCCGGCGCCGTGGCGATCTCGGGTTCAGGCGGATCAGTTGGGACGAGGCGCTGGACCTTGCTGCGGAGCGCATCCGTGCCGCGAAGGTCACTCGTGCCTCTCAGGCCAGCGCAGGGCCGGACCGCTTCGCGTTCTTCCTGACGGCACGCGGCATCACCAACGAGACGTACTACGTGGCCCAGAAGGTGGCGCGCTTCCTGGGTACCAACAACGTGGACAACGCCGCGCGCATCTGCCACGCGCCTTCGACCGGCGCCCTGAAGCGCGCCATCGGTGTGGCCGCCACGACCTGCGACTACCGAGACGTCATCGAATCGGACCTGACCGTGCTCTTTGGGGCGGATGTGGCCAATGCCCAGCCGGTCTTCATGAAGTACCTCTACCTGGCCAAGAAGCGCGGCGGCAAGGTGGCCGTGGTCAACCCGTACCGCGAGCCCGGCCTGGAGCGGTATTGGGTCCCGTCCAACGCCGAGAGTGCCATGTTCGGGACGATGATCACGGACGAGTTCTTCCCTGTGAACGTGGGCGGCGACATCGCCTTTCTGAACGGCGTGCTCAAGGTGCTCATCGAGGAGAACGGCGTGGACGACGACTTCGTCACGCGCCACACGGATGGCTGGCCGGAGCTGAAGGCGGAGCTGGCGGCACAGTCGATCGACGACCTGGCGCGCTGGAGCGGATCGTCCGCCGAGGACTTCCGTCGCTTCGCGCGGATGTACGCGGAAGCCAAGAGCGCCGTGCTGGTCTGGTCGATGGGCATCACGCAGCACGTCTGTGGCACGGACAACGTGGCGGCCAACATCAATCTGGCGCTGGCACGCGGCAATGTCGGGCGGCCGGGTGCCGGCCTGATGCCCATCCGCGGCCACTCCGGCGTGCAGGGCGGCGCGGAGATGGGCTGCTACGCCACCGTGCTGCCGGGCGGCGTGCCCATCGAGGCAGAGTCGGCCGAGGCGCTGACGGCGCAGTACGGGTTCGGGATCGGCGCGGAGCGCGGCCTGTCGGCGGCGGAGATGGTGGAGGCGGGCGGGCGTGGAGAGCTGGACGTGCTCTGGTCGGTCGGCGGCAACTTCATGGACACGCTGCCGGAGCCGGCGGCCGTGCAGCAGGCCCTGGAGCGCCGCGTGGCGTTCTCGCCGGAGATCCCCGGTCCGCGCATCGGCGAGGCGCGCAGCGAGTGGCAGGTGCTGCTGGACCTCGCCGGTCGGGTGGATCCCGTGCGGGCCGCCGTTCTCTGTTCCTTCGAGTCGGCTCAGGAGATCCGCGAGGAGATCGCCCGCATCGTGCCCTTCTACGACGGCGTACAACACCTCAAGCAGACCGGCGACGCGATCCAGTGGGGTGGCGCGCGGCTGTGCGATGGCTGGGTCTTCCCGACGCCCAACGGCCGCGCCAACTTCGTCACGGTCCGGCCGCGCGAGGTGGAGCTGCCGGAAGGCCGCTTCCTGCTCTCCACGCGGCGCGGCAAGCAGTTCAACTCCATGGTCTGGCGGGCCCGCGACCCGCTGACCGGCGCCGACCGTGACGCGCTCTTCATGGCACCCTCCGACGCGAAAGCCCTGGGGGTGGGGGAGGGTGACGCGGTCCTGGTGCGCTCCGACTCGGGCGAGGTGCGCGGGCGGATCAAGCTATCGACCATCCGGCCGGGCAATCTCCAGATGTTCTTCCCCGAGGCGAACCCGGTCATTGCTGGTGGAAGCCGCGATCCGGTGGCGCTCGTGCCGGACTACAACGCCACGGTCGAGGTTCTGCCGCTGGGGCGGGAAGCGCCGAAGCGACTTGGACCCCGTGTCGCCCCGCAGCGCGCGGAGCAGCCACGGGACGCCCGCCGCCAGGCGCCGAGCCGAGATGCGCGCCAACCGTCGGGCCCGACACCGCCCGCCTCAGGGATCGTCCTGGCCGGCGGCCGATCGAGCCGCTTCGGTCGAGACAAGCTGGCGGAGCCGCTCGATGGTCGCCCGCTCCTTCACCACGCCATCCGCGCCCTCGCTTCGGTCTGCACGGAGGTCATCGTCGTCGCGCCGGCAGGCGGCCTGACCGTGGCGCTGCCGGCCGACCTTCCCGTTCCGCTCCACGTGGTCAGCGATGGGACCAGCTTCAGCGGCCCGCTGCTGGGGCTGGCGGCCGGTGCCGCTGCCGCGGAGGAGTGGTGGCTCGTCGTGGCCGGCGGGGATATGCCCAGCCTGGAGCCCACCGTGCTGCGTACGATGCTCCGAGCGGTCGCGGGACGGCCCGGCGATCGCAACGGGGCAGGTCAGGCTGCGGCATTGGAGCTGGATGGCGCCGCTCAACGACTGCCGCTGGCGCTCCATCGGGGCGCGGCCATCGCCGCCGCGGGCGATCTGGCTTCGTCTCGGGAGCGCAGCCTGGGGGCGCTCCTCGATGCGCTGGACGTGAGGGTCGTGCCAGAGGACGCCTGGCGCCGGCTCGACCCCGATGCGCGAACGCTCCATGATGTCGACGTCCCGGCGGATCTGGCGCCCGCAGCGGTCGCCGTCAGCTGAGCGCCTCAGGCATCGGCGCTCGGGCCAAGTCCGACATCCAGGCGGAACTGTCCTCCCGTCCATGCCAGCAGCGGCACTTCCAGCGCGTTCGGATCCACCGAGCGCAGCTCGTCCAGGAACCAGGCCGCCAGCTCCCGGTCCGCACCGATGGGCAACGTGAAGACCACATCGCGCATCGGTACCAACACCAGGGCAGGATCCTCCCCGAATCGCCGGCCGAACTCATCCGGCAGCAGCACGAGCGCTGAGGCCCAGCCCTCGCGTGACTGGAACGCGCGGGTAGGCACGCCGTCCACGGAGTCACAGAAGAGCGCGTGCATCCCGCGAGCAGCGGCCAGCGAGCGCAGGTTGGCCAGAGCGCGGTCAGCAACCTCCGTGTCCGTGACGCCCCACCCGTCGAGCAGCGTATCGGTCACATGCATGAAAGCGGGTCCGATGTCCACGCCGAAACCCACTTCGATGCCCGGCGGATAGCGCTTCTTCAGCGGCCGGTCGCCGCCGGGTGGTAGCGCTCGGCGCCGCTGCAGCACGGGCAGAAGGAACTCGCCGATCTGCGGCCAGGGCCGCTCCAGATCAACGTGTTCGATGGCGTCCAGCAGTTCCTCCACGGTCGCCATCTCGACCAGCGGCTCGTCTCCTCGCCGCCGACCGCCGCGTCCGCCACGGTCTTTCCGCCCACCACGGCCTTTCTTGGCTGATCGATCGTGCTTCGTCCGAGGGCTCCACATGGACGCCATGCTGACGAGTGGCCGTTACCTCACCCTCATCGTGTCCTTACCGGCCGCTTGCGGATCCAACGGAACCGCGCAGACAAAGAGAAGAGCCGAAGCGCACTTGGCACTCCGGCTCTGTTCGTTCGCTTGTGAAGGGCTAGCGCTTGTCGTCGCCCTGAAGCTTGTCCTGAAGGTCACCGATGCCCTGACGAACGTTGCCCTTCGCCTGGTCCATCTTGCCTTCGTTCTCCATCTGGGGATCGTCGATGGCCTGGCCGACGCCTTCCTTGACGTTCCCGCGACCTTCTTCGAGTCGACCTTCGTTCTTGTTGTCCATGGTCTGTGTCCCCTTTCGTGGCTGACGATGACTCTTGGTCATCGCCCTCGAATCGTGCCCGCAGGCACTACTCGGACGGTATCCCTCTGCTCTCTCCCGCGTTACAACCGGCTACCAGCTCGTCCTACCTCATCTGGCCGAGTCCGTCGCGGAGTCAGGAGGGGTCCTCATCGGCGAACGAGAGGCCGCGCGCAGCGAGCTCCTCGCGCAAGATCTCGATGGCCTTCTTGCCGACCCCATGGAACACCCTGCGCGCCATGCGCGTGCTGGACTGGTACGAGCGCGGCCGCTAACGGGCCGGCGTCGACACTGGGCGCGTTCCAGCCGCTCGCGGCCAGACTCACGCCGCTACGTCAGGTCCCGCCGGATAGATCCTTGTCCTCCATCTCCCAAGCGTGATCGAGCATGTGGTAGGCGCAGCGCCGGATCAGGAACTGGACAGTCCAGCTCCGCGCCGATGCGCCCCGGGCATTGTGCTCCCGGATCGCCTCGCAGAAAGCGTCGCGGTGGGCGCGAAGCGCGACTGGGTCCTCCCGAGCGTCCAGTGGCGTGATCACGCCGACCTTCTTGGCGAACTCGTCGATCTCCGCGCCATTCGCGTGACGGACGATCCTGTCCCGATCGCGTCCTCCTCCGCGCGGACCCTTTCGCAGCTCTGGCGAGACGCGGGAGGCGACGTCGTCGAAGTATGCCCAACAGGCCCGGAGCAGGGCGACCTTCCGCTCGCACTCGGCTCGCTCATCTGCTCGTATTCAGGTCCAACCGACCGGGCCGAGACCCCGTAGAAGTCGGTCATCCCCGTGCCCTCGAGCCGCTCGACGACCGCCAGTTCCCCGGCGGCACCGAACTCGTCGGCGAGGCCGGCACGCTGAGCCACCGTCGCGTATCGCTGTCGGTAGGTGGCGAGGACCGCAAGGGCGTCGTCCTCGGACTTCGCGCTCCTGTCCCAGCCGGGCCAGTCGAACGCCGATGCCACCGCCTTCTTCTTCTTGCCCTGCTCGACCATCACTCGGATCGGGTCAGCCATGCCCACCAGCGTACGCCTATCGCGTCGTGCGGAGCGCCCCGAGTCGTGTCAGGCGCGCTCCGACCAGCACGATAGATGCATGTGCAACAAGCATATTGGGTGTAAAGTTGCCGTCATGGGCCGGTCCATCCAGATACGCGGCGTGCCCGAGGACGTCCATCGAACCCTCCGCGCACGAGCTGCCGCCAACGGGCAGTCGCTGTCCGACTACCTGCTGGCGGACATCACCCGGCTGGCCGATCGCCCGCCGATTGGCGATGTCCTGCTCCGCGCGGCTCAACGGTCAGGAGGAGCGCCGCTCCGCGCGATCGTGGACGCAGTCCGGATCGCCCGCGACCGGCCGTGATCGTCGTGGACACCTCGGCCGTGATCGGCGCCCTTGCCGGAGCGCCCAGGATCCCCGGCTTGGCGTATCGGATGGAAGCGGATGGGGACCTTCACGCTCCGCACCTGCTCGATGTCGAGATCGTCCACACGTTGCGCCGCCTGGTCCGGCTCGAATCTCTGAGCGATGATCGCGCTGCCGACCTGAGATCGGACTTTGCCGACCTGTCCATCGTCCGTTATCCGCACCAGCCACTGGCCGATCGGATGTGGGAGCTCAGGCACAACGTCTCGGCCTACGACGCGGCATTCCTGGCGCTTGCCGAAGCGCTGGGCGCTCCCCTCGTCACCTGCGATGCTCGCTTGGCGCGGGCAGGTCGTCAGGTGGCAGACATCGAGCTGTTCGACGCGAACCCTTGAGGCATCGCTCGATCACCCTCAGCCTCGCTCGGC
>JBBJNS010000125.1:0-5691 GCA_037720745.1 Candidatus Limnocylindrales bacterium | reverse complement strand
CGACGCCCGGGATACGAAGGCGGGCAACACGAACGCCGCGAGCAAGCTCGAGTTAGGACGTTTCGGCAGCCCGGTGTAGAGTCTCGTCATGGCCGACGAACACGACCGGCCGGGGTACCGCTTCGGGACCCGCGCCATCCGCGCGGCCAGCATCCCGGCTCCCGTCCATCAGGTTCCCACCGTCGTCCCCATCTACCAGACGGCGACGTTCAGCGCGGACGACTCTGCGGAGCTGGGCGACATCCTGGGCGATCGCCGACCGGGCTACGCCTACTCGCGTATCGATAACCCCACGGCCGCGGCGATGGCCGACGCCATTGCCCTGCTGGAGGGCGCCGAGGCTGGGTTCGCCCTCGGTTCGGGCATGGCCGCCATCCACGCGGCGGTAACCTCGTTGGTCAAGGCCGGTGACCGGATCGTCTCCACGCGCGCCGTGTACGGCAGCACGCGCACGCTCTTCTCCAAGGTCCTGTCCCGCTTCGGCGTGCACACCGACTTCGTCGATCCCATCGACCTCCAAGTCGTGGAGGCGGCCCTCGTCTCGGGCGCCACTCTGCTCTATCTCGAGACCATCTCCAATCCGACCATCGTGGTGGGTGATCTGGCGCGCCTCATCGAGCTCGCCCATCAGCACGGAGCGAAGGTCGTGGTCGACAACACGTTCGCGTCGCCCTACCTGTGCCGGCCCATCGAGCTCGGCGCCGACCTGGTCGTGGAGTCTGCCACCAAGTGGTTGGGCGGACACTCCGATGTGGTGGCCGGGGCCGTCGTGGGCAGCCGCGCAGCCATCGACGACGTGCGTGAGATGCAGACCGACATCGGGGGCATCGTGGCGCCATTCAGCGCCTTTCTGGTGTTGCGCGGCATCGAGACCTTGCACGTGCGCATGGACCGCCACAGCCAGACGGCGTTGGACGTGGCGCGTTATCTGGAGAGCCAGGACGGCGTCCGTGCGGTCTTCTATCCGGGCCTGCCCAGCCATCCGCAGGCGCAGGTAGCGCAGCGGCTCCTCCGCGCCGGGGGCGGCATGCTGGCCCTCGACCTCGGTGAGCGTGCCGCCGCCAGCGCCTTCCTGGACGCGTTACGCCTCTCGCCGCGCACGGCCTCTCTGGGCGCGGTACATACCATCGCAGTCCATCCGCCTTCCACCACGCACCGTCAGTTCGACGATGCGGAGTTGGCCGCCTCAGGGATCCCCCCGGGCCTGGTGCGCATCTCGGTGGGCCTGGAGGATGCGGAGGACCTCATCGCCGACGTAGCGGCCGGCCTCGCCGCCGCCCGGTCGACCGTTCCCGTATAGGGTCGAGTGGGCCAGTCATCGCGACCATAAGCCTGGGTACCCGACGCACCATCGCGCGCCGCGATCCGCTCTCTCGCTTGGGGAGGTCGATCTGGCGCACGCTCACCAGTGTCCGCTTCGCGGTGCTCCAGATCACCCTCCTCGTGGTGGCCGGCCTGATCGGGACCGTCCTGCGCCAGGTGCCAGGCTCCGCCCTGCGTGACCCTGCCGCGTACGCGGCGGAGATGGCTCAGCTTCACCAGCGGTATGACGGGCTGGACCTGCTGGGCATCCAGATCGGCCCAGGCATGGTCGACCTGTTCGAGCGCCTCGGCTTCTTCCGAGTCTTCGCTGCTCCCTGGTTCGTGGCCCTCCTTTCGCTGCTGGTGCTGAGCATCTTCGTGTGCACGCTCGACCGCACGCCCAAGCTGTGGCGCGGCGTTCGGCGTGTGACGGTCGAGCAACCGCCCGCCTTCTTCGACCTGCGCCTTCCCGAACGAGCGAGCTTCTCGGAGGAGCAGTTGACGGGCGCTGAGGTAACGGCCGTCCTGCGCGGCAAGCGCTACCGCATCCGCAGGGCCGTGTCCGATGACGGATCGGTCACCTGGATCTACGGCGACCGGAACCAGTACATGAAGATGGCCACGCTCCTGACGCATCTCGGTCTCATCCTCTTCCTGGCCGGCGGGGCCGTGACCGCCGCCCTCGGCTTCGAGACGGTGGTCTTCGTGGGCGAGGGCCAGACGGCGCCGGTCCAAGCGGTGGGCACGCCGGGCAACCTGCTGGTCAAGAACATCAGCTTCGAGGCCCCCCGGCGCGCGAACGGGGCCTTCGAGGACTTCCGCACCGACCTGGCGGTCTACCAGGACGGCCGGCAGATCGCGCGCAAGACGATCCGCGTCAACGACCCACTCCAAGTCCAGGGCTTCGTATTCCACCAGAACACCTTCGGTCCCAGCGCCGACATCGAGGTGCACGACGATGACGGCCGCCTGGTGTGGACGGGACCCATCATCTTGGCCGGCGAGGTGGCGGGCCTGCCGCAAGGCTTCCTGACCATCCCCGGCTCGGCCATCGGCATGCTTCTATTCCTCCAGACCGACACGATGGGCACGCCGCTGCTGGCCCTGACCGGGCTCGGACCGACCACCTCCGACGGCTCCAGCGGCATCATCTTCAACGCACGACTGGGGGTAGGCGCCACGTCTGACCCGACCGTCACGGGCGGCTACGCCGTGACCTGGACCCGCCCGGGCGCCTGGACAGGCATGGTCATCAAGAACGACCCCGGAGCACCCATCATCTGGACCGCCTTCGGGGCACTCATCGTGGGGCTGATGCTCAGCTTCTACTTCCCGCGTCGCCGTGTGTGGGCACGCCTCGGTTCCCAGGGTGGCGTGCAGCTGGCCATGCTGACCGACCGCTACGTCAACGCTGAGCGGGAGTTCGCGGGTCTCCTGGAAGACCTCTCGGCGCGCAGTGGGCGCCTCCCGGAACGCGCCAACGTCCTGGAAGCGAGTGCCTGACGATGCCCACTCTCAGCGACGTCTGGCATGCCGTGTTCCCGGCGGCACACGCGCTGGCTGAGCCACCCCAGCGCGAGGTCGGCTGGGTGCGCGTGCTCAAGCCGCGAGTGCCTGCCTTCGATGCCCTCGAAGCCACCGACCTGGCCATCCTGCCCATGCCCGCGCTGCGCGAGCTGGCGGCCTCGGGCGAGGTGGAGGCGAGCAGCGTGGTGGACGTGGTGGCTCGGGCGGCCGGTTCCGGCGTGCTGGTCGTGGGTGCCGAGGCGGGCGAGGCGCTGGCGGCCGAAGCCCTGGAGCGGGCAGCGGCCCTGGGCCTCGGTGCGTTCATGCTGGGCGAGGTCGAGTCGCAGACCCTGGAGCGGTCGGTCATCGGCTACCTCGTCAACGGACAAGCCGAGTTGGAGCGACAGGCCAGCATGCTCGAGTCCATCCTGGAACGGCTGGCACTGGAGGGTCGCGATCTGGAAGCGCACACGGCCGCCATCGCGCGCTTCCTGGGCCGTGCCGTGGCCCTGGAACGGCCGCGCGGCCGGCCCATCGCCATCCACGCACCAGCTGATGTCGCCTCGGCGGCGGTTGCCGCAGCGGCCTACATCACCCATCCACGCCGCACGGCGTTGCGAGTGCGTCTGCCTGACCCTGCTGGCGACGCTGGAGCGCTCGTGCTGCTTGGCCCCTCTCCCCCGACCGAGCTCGAGCGCGTGATCGCGGAGCGAGTGGCCGGACTGTTGGCGTTGGAGATGCGACGCGGGGCCGTGGCGGTCGACGCGTCCGATGCTTCCCGGGCCGTCAGCCACCATCTCCCGGCGGAGGGTCCGCCGTGGGTCTCTCTGGTGGCCCGCCAACTGCACCTGGACCGACCGTCCAGCGTGACCGAGCGCGATCGGTTACGGGCGGAGATCGGCCGCCTGGAGCCCGGTCGCCGGCTGGCACTGCGCGGTGACGCGGCAAGTCTGGAACTGCGCATCGTATCCGTGGCCGATGAGCAGGACCCCATGGGCCTGGGCATCGCGGCGCGCGTGGCGTCCGTGGCCGGTCGACCGGTAGCGGTCTCCCGGCCTTACGCCGAGGCCGAGCAGCGCGCCCTCGCCGAAGCGGAGGCACGCGCGACGCTCGAGGCCGTGGAAGCTCTGCGGCCGGAGGAGCTGGCCGGTGCCGGGGCGGCAGACCCGAACATCGTGGTCTGTCGGGCGGATCGGCTGGCGGCCTACCGGCTCTTGGCCTCGCTACACGACGTGGCCGACGGGCAGCGACAGGCGCGCATCCTGCTGGGACCGCTACTCGAGGGACGCCCGGCGCGAGTCAAGGAGCGCTTGGAGACGCTGCGAGCCGTGCTGGATGGGACCGGCGTGGCCGATGCAGCCGCGGCGCTGGGCGTGCATCGCAACACGTTGGCCTATCGCTTGTCGCGTATGGAGGAACGCACAGGCTGGAACCTCGAAGACGCGTCGCTCCGCTTCGCCCTCGGCATCGCCATCCGCATCGTGCGAAGTGCACAAGATACGGGAGTGGCTGAGCCCAGTCTGGGCCAACATGTGACTCCGTCGGAACGGTAGACTCGGCGTTGTAGTGCCGGCGGCCCAAAGAAGGCGTCATGCGCACTTCGTCGCATGTGCCGGGTCGGGGATATCAGAAGGGAGCCAGGGTTGGTCATCGAGGTCGAGTCCAAGGATCCGCTTGCCGTGATCGAGGCGGCCAAGGAAGCCAACATCCACTTCGTCCAGCTGCAGTTCACGGACATCATCGGTGCGGTCAAGGCGGTCACCATCCCGCTCCATCGACTCACCGAGTCGCTCGCGCACGGGACCTGGTTCGACGGGAGCTCCATCGAGGGTTTCACGCGCATCGCCGAGAGTGACCAGTGGCTGAAGCCGGACATGGACACCTTCGCCGAGCTTCCGTGGCAGCCCGGACACGGCACGCTGGGAGCAGGACCACTGGGCAGTCGGGGCACTGCCCGTGTCATCTGCGACGTCTACACACCCAACGGCGAACCGTTCGCGGGCGATCCTCGCTTCGTGCTCAAGCGTCAGCTGGCACGAGCCACCGCCCTGGGATATGTCTGGAACACCGGGCCGGAGTTGGAGTTCTTCCTCTTCCGCCGCGACGAGAAGGGCGAGATCGCGCCACTGCCGCACGACCAGGCCGGCTATTTCGACTTCAGCACGGACCTGGCCGGCGAGGTCCGGCAGGACATGGTCAATGCCCTGGAGGGGTTCGGTATCAAGGTCGAGGCGGCCCACCATGAGGTGGCTCCCGGCCAGCATGAGATCGACTTCGAGTACGCCGATGGGCTGCGCACCGCGGACAATGCCCTGACCTTCAAGTTCACCCTCAAGGCGGTCGCGCAGCTTCACGGGCTATACGCCACGTTCATGCCCAAGCCCATCTTCGGCATCAATGGGTCGGGCATGCACGTGCATCAGAGCCTCTTCTCGATGGAGGAGCAGCGCAACGCCTTCGCCGACCCGGAGAACAAGTACGGACTCTCCGACGTGGCACGTGCCTACATGGCGGGCATCCTCGCGCACGCCCGGGGTATGAGTGCCGTCCTCGCGCCGCTGGTCAATTCGTACAAGCGGTTGGTGCCGGGGTACGAAGCACCGACCTACCTGACCTGGGGACGGACCAACCGGTCGGCGCTGATCCGGGTGCCCAAGGTGTCGCCGGGACGCTCGATCGAGGCCACGCGCGTGGAGGTCCGCTGCCCGGATCCGTCCTCCAACACTTATCTGGCCTTCGCCGTGATGCTGGCCGCCGGGCTGGACGGGGTGGAAAAGGGCATGGAGCTCGACGAGCCGGTGGAGGAGAGCCTCTACGCCATGGATGCGGCGCGCATCAAGGAGAAGGGCATCCGCGAGCTGCCGGGCACCCTTGGCGAGGCCA